>JANOCW010000170.1:0-4420 GCA_031412375.1 Gemmatimonadaceae bacterium
CCTGCGCCACGGCTCGCAGGTGCTGGAGGAGCTGATTCAGCGCGACGGCCTGCTCGTCGTTGGCGCCGAGTACTCGCTGGAGACCGGCATCGTCGACTTCTTCGACGCGGCGCTGGCGAGAGGCTGACGCGCGAAACCAGAGCATTGAAGGGACCGCAGTCTTCCACGGAGGCGGCTCATGCGCTCGGTACGCTACAACGTTGCGTCGAGTCTCGATGGATACATCGCGGGCCCACAAGGCGAGTTCGACTGGATCCCCCACGATCCGACGGTCGATTTCGCGGCAATCTTCGCTCGGGTCGACACGGTACTGCTGGGACGCCGCACGTTCGAGTTGACCCAACAGTCTGGCGGCCCCCCATGGCAACCCGACATGCGCGTATATGTGTTCTCGCGGACGCTCCGGGCCGAGGCGCACCCCAATGTCACCATCGTCGGCGATGACGGCGGTGCCGTCGTGGCCAGCCTGCGCGCTGAGCGCGGAGCGGGCGAGATCTGGCTCTTCGGTGGCGGTGACCTGTTCGCCAGCCTGCTCGCGGCGGGGCAGGTCGACGCGGTCGAGGTCACCGTCGTGCCCATCCTCCTCGGCGGTGGCGTCCCGCTCGTCGCGCCACGAGGCGCGCGCACCCCGCTCACGCTCGTGGGAACACGGACATATCCGACCGGGATGGTGACGTTGTCGTACTCGGTTGGCCACGAACGCAGCCGGAGCACAGCCGATGGAGCCTGACATGGGGAGCACGTACGTCGCCGTTGAGGCAGCGGTCCGCAGCGGCGTACAGTGGCTGCGACTCATCGTCGAGCTCATTGGGGCAGGTGTCATCGCCATCGGCATCGCGCTCGGCGTGTTCATCTTCATCCGAGCCTCACTGCACTCGGGCCGCGATGCATTCACCGATGCGCGGCTGACGCTGGCCTGGCCTGACCTTACCCCGTTCCTGGGGTGAGCCAGGAGCATGGATGGAGCCGGCGTCGCGAGCGAGACGGCATCGAAGCCGGAGTCGCTTTCAGCGAGCCTAGCCGGAAGCCTCCGGGCACCGCATGTTCGCCCGGCCAAAAAGTGAGCTGGTCTTCTTCCTCCGGGAGGTCCGATGTCAGTCAACATCAAGACGACGGGTGTCCACCACGTCTCGCTGCGGGTGAGCGACCTCAGTCGCGCCAAGCAGTTCTATACGGAAACGCTCGGCTTTCCGGTGATCGCCGAGATGCCCGACCTGGTGCTCTTCCTGGCGGGGGGCACGGCGTTCGGACTCCGCGCACCATCCGCACAAATGCCCGCGGGTGACACGTTCAGCCCACACCGCGTGGGCATCGACCACATCGCCCTGGCGTGCGCCGAGGAGACGGAGCTCGATCGAGTCGCGACCGCGTTGGCGGCGGCGGGCATCGAGAATACCGGCGCGAAGACCGACGAAACGCTTGGAAAGCGGTACGTGGCGTTCAAGGACCCCGATCGCATTGCATGGGAGCTGTACATGGCGTGAGCGTCGACATGCACGGAGCAGAGCCCATCGCCACCGAAGCCCGCTCCGGCCTGGATCCGTGGGTGCGGGCCGAGCTGCCGTTGCCGCCGAGGCCGGTCGGCATGGGTTGGCTCGCCGCGGTCGGGCCCGGGGTCATCGTGCTTGGCATTTCCATCGGCAGCGGCGAGTTCCTGCTCGGGCCCACCGTGTTCGTTCGTTACGGATTGTCGCTGCTCTGGGTATCGGGGATCGCGATCTTTCTCCAGACGGTGTTCAACACGGAACTGATGCGCTACACGGTCGCGACGGGCGAACCGGTCTTCACCGGATTCATGCGAACGCGCCCGTCGTCCACCGCGTGGGCCTGGTTTTACACCGTGCTGTATTTCCTCCAGACGGGATGGCCGGCCTGGGCGGCGACGGCGGCCGGTGCGATCTATTTCCTCCTCGTCCAGCGCCTCGCCGGCCCGGGTGACGCGACGATGGTCTACTACATCGGCGTCGCAACCTTCCTCGCATGCGTGTCGGTGCTGCTCGTCGGTCGGCGGATCGAGCGCACGCTCGAGCTGCTCAACTGGGTGCTCATCACCTGCATCCTCGGGAGCTTCTTCGTGCTGGCCGTCGTGTTCGTTCCGGGCGACACGTGGCTCGCTGCGGGGGCCGGCTTCGCCGGGTACGACACGGACCGGGGCACCTTCGACTTTCTCCCCGTGGGCGCGGATTATTTCCTGCTCGCCGCGCTCGTGGCGTATTCCGGCTGCGGCGGCGTCGGCAACATCACGCTCGCGAACTGGGCGCGAGACAAGGGCTACGGCATGGGCGAGCGGGCGGGCTACATACCCGCGGCCGTCGGCGGCACGAAGGTCAACCTCGCCCACACGGGATTCATCTTCCACCCGGATGCCGAAGCGATGCGGCGATGGCGTGGGTGGTGGCGGATCGTTCGCGCGGATCAGTGGGGAGTCTTCTTCGTCGGCGCGCTGCTCGGCATGGTGCTACCCGCGATCCTCTACGTGACCTTTCTCCCGCGCGGAACCGATATCCGCGGCCTCGGCATCAGCGCCGCACTTGCCGAGAGCGTCGGCATGCGCGTCGGGCCGGTGATCGGTGGCGTCATTGCATTCCTTGGCGCGTGGCTGCTGTTCAAGACGCAGCTCGACAGCGTGGAGGGCATGACGCGAGCGGTGACCGACATTCTGTGGACCGGCAGCCGTCGCGTTCGGGCGTGGCGGGGCGGCGATGTGCGCACCGTGTACTACTCGGTGCTCGCGGCAGTCGTGCTGTGGGGTGTGATCGCGCTTCGTCTCGCCCAGCCGATGGTGCTCCTGCAGATCGGTGCCAACGTCGCGGGCGTGGTGTTCGTCGTGTCGTCGCTTCACCTCTTGTACATCAACACGCGACTCCTGCCGCCAGAGCTTCGACCTCCGTTGTGGCGACGCGTGGCTTTGGTGGTGATGGCGCTCTTCTATTCCGTCTTCGTCGCTCTTTCGCTGAGCAGCCTCCTGTAGCAGGGTCGCCGGCCTGTGCTGGGAACGCCCGGATGCCGGCGTTCGTCGCTCGCCCAGCCCTGCCTGTCACAGCGTGTAGTAGGTCGTGAAAAAGAGCAGCGTGCGATACGCCGCGAGGCACCCGATGAATGCGCCGGCCAGCGCACCCGTCAGCGCGATGGACTCCAGCGTTCCGAAGTCGTAGACTCGGCGCACGGCGCGGTAGAGGTAGAGGGCAGCCGCCGATGGAAGGGCCACCATGACAGCGAGCATGACGAGGCCCGTGCCATCCACCACCGCAAAAGTCCTCCCCGCTGCGAGTGCGACGATGCCGCCCCATACCGTCAGCAGAAGCCAAATGAATGTCAGGAGGTGGAGTGCGAACACGAAGTGCTCGCCGTAGCGGTGCGGCACTCCCGGCGTTGGCAGGCGGTGCGCAAACAGCAAGCGGAGGATGAGGGCGAGCACCGGGGCGAAGAGGATGACGAAGCTCTTGCGTTGCGCCTCGACCCGTGCGTCGAACGCCGCCACGTACGCGGGCCTCACCCTGAGCCCTCTCATCGGCGAGCGTGAGACCGGAGCGGGCCCTGGGGTCATGAGTGGACGCACCGTTGCCATCCGGCGCTGCACGAGCGTCGCGACGATGCTGGGCGATGGTGGGGCGTGTGCGAGGTAGTTGGCGAGGCTGTAGGAGAAGAGCGGGATACGCGGTGCGGCGATGAAGAGCACGACGTTGACCAGCAGGAAGAGCTGCAGCGGCCGCAGATACTGCGCGCGCCGCCCGTGCAGGTGCTCCGTCGTCAGCGCGCCCGGCCTGGCGACGAGCGCCCAGAGCGTGCGAAGCGCTCGTCCATCAACGCTTGCAATCTGATCGATCAGGTCAGCGGCCTGGGCGCGAAAGGAGTAGTCGGTGACCGTGGGAGCTGCCTGGCCGCAGTCTGCACAGTATCGGCCCAGCGAACGCGAGCCGCAGTTGGGACACACGCTCTCGACCGGCGCCGGCGTGTCGCGGTCGATCACACCATCCTCCATCACATCGGCCTCTCCCATGCGGCGCACGATGCCGCCGCGGCATGCGAACGGGAAGGGTCAGTGGACGGACGTCAGATGATCCCCGTCCGCACGGAACCAATCGCGCCTGTCGTTCATTACCCAGCCGACCCGCGGCTGGCGTCTCGAATGGCTCGCCTGCAGACTTGCTCGGCAGCGGAACACAGGCTGGCTACCACACGAGGAGTGATTCATGGGCTCGACGCGACTCGAGGCGTTCAGTGATGGCGTGCTGGCCATCATCATCACCATCATGGTGCTCGAGCTCAAGGCGCCCCACGGTGCCACGCTCGACTCGCTCACGCCGTTATGGCCCGTGCTCCTGAGCTACGCGCTGAGCTTCGTCTATATCGGCATCTACTGGAACAACCACCACCACATGCTCCATGTATGCCGCCGCGTGACGGGCGGCATCCTCTG
>JANOCW010000171.1:0-2554 GCA_031412375.1 Gemmatimonadaceae bacterium
CTACCAGGAGGAAGCGCTTCGGGAACTGTGCGATGACGTGGTTCCGCACCACCGGTTCGACGAGATTCGACAGCGCCTCCTCGTGAACACGGTGGACCTCGAGCGGGCGAGCCAGGTCGTCTGGGGCCTTCCCGGACTTCGCGATGTCCCGATCAACGAGGCGGTGTACGCCTCGTGCGCCCTGCCTGGAATGTTTCCCCCGGGGAGGGTCGGGAGCCGGGTGTGCGTCGATGGAGGAACGGTGGACAACCTCCCGGTCGCAATTGCCGGTCTCGGAATGGACGGCATCATCGCCGTGGACGTCGGCAGCACCGATCTCTCGGTCAGCACGGACATCACGACCCAGGGGTTCGCGTCGATCTACATGCGCGCTGCCACGTGCATGATGCACGCGCTGCAGCAGATGCCGCTCGATCACTGGGCTGGGCCGCCGATGATGCTGATTCGTCCGCGCATCGCCCACTTCAGCTGGTTCGGGTTCGGCAACACGCGCGCGCTCGTCGACGAGGGCTATCGTGCCGCGAAGGAGACGCTCGCGTACATGGACGACGCGTTCGGCGCAGCGACGGGCATCTATCCGCGCCGCGACGTCCGGGTGAGGGTCGATCCCGCGCGCTGCATCGGTTGCGGGATCTGCGTCGCGCTCGCACCGGACCTCATGGCCACGGGACCGCATCGGAAGGCGTTCGCAAAGCGGGAATCGGTGAACTGGGGACCGTCCGACGGTGATTTCGTCCACCACTGCCCCACCGGCGCCATCTCGACCGAGCGCATCGACCCCGACACGCCCGACGTTCCGCCGGCCGAAGGCGAAGAGCGAGCCCCGGGGCCGCCGTAGTCCTCGGCGCATGCACGCCCCGCGCATTCGAGGGCGCGGTCCCCTTCGATAGCGGCAGGTGTGATAAATTGACCCCGCGGGGCCGCGCGCGACCGACGACGGCCCCAGCGTACCACGCGCCTCCGACGCGCATCGGATTCGAACTCACGCTGGGTGATCATGGCACATCCGAACTCCTACGGCAGCCGCGCGACGCTCGACGTCGACGGGACTCGCTACACGATCTTCCGGCTCGACTCACTCCGCGGACTCGCCGGCAGCACCGCCGAGCGGCTGCCGTACAGCCTGAAGGTCCTCCTCGAAAACCTGCTGCGCAACGAGGACAACGCGTTCGTGAAGCGCGAAGACATCCAGGCGCTCGCGACGTGGGACGTCGGCTCGACGCTGCAGCGCGAGCTGTCCTTCCGGACCAGTCGCGTCCTCCTGCAGGATTTCACCGGCGTCCCGGCGGTGGTCGACCTCGCCGCGATGCGGGATGCGATCACGCGGCTCGGCGGCGACCCGAAGAAGATCAACCCGCTGCAGCCGGTCGATCTCGTCATCGATCACTCCGTGCAGGTCGACGAGTACGGCACGGACGCGGCGCTCCTGCTCAACACCGAGCGCGAATTCGAGCGGAACCTCGAGCGGTACGAGTTCCTGCGCTGGGGCGCGGAGGCGTTCGAGAACTTCCGCGTCGTGCCACCGGGAACGGGGATCTGCCACCAGGTGAACCTCGAGTATCTCGGACGAGTCGTGTTCACATCGACGGCGGCGGGTGAGACGACCGCGTATCCCGACTCGCTCGTCGGCACCGATTCCCACACCACCATGATCAACGGCCTCGGCGTGCTCGGCTGGGGAGTCGGAGGAATCGAGGCGGAGGCGGCCATGCTCGGCCAGCCCGTGTCGATGCTCATCCCGCCCGTGGTCGGATTCAAGCTGCACGGGAAGTTGCCGCCGGGTGCGACGGCGACCGACCTCGTGCTCACGGTCACGGAAATGCTGCGGAAGAAGAAGGTGGTCGGGAAGTTCGTCGAGTTCTACGGACAGGGGTTATCGAGCCTGTCATTGGCCGACCGCGCAACGATCGGCAACATGGCGCCGGAGTATGGCGCAACGATGGGCTTCTTCCCCGTGGACGACGAGACGCTGAAGTATCTCCGGCTGTCCGGCCGCGAGGAGCACCATGTCAGGCTCGTGGAGCGCTACTGCAGGGAGCAGGGAATCTTCCGCACCGACGCCACGCCCGATCCGGTCTTCAGCGACACGATCCAGCTCGACCTCGGTACGGTCGAGCCGAGTCTCGCCGGGCCGAAGCGCCCGCAGGATCGCGTTCCGCTGAAGCACGCGAAGCAGATGTTCCGCGATGCGCTCAGTCAGGAACTGGAGCGTGCCGGCACGCTCGCGGGATCCGCCACGGTTCGGAAGGCCACCGCGGTTTCGCCATCGCCCGGGACGTCGGAGGCGGTGATGGTCGCGGAGGGTGCGTCGCAGCCGCAACAGAGCAACCACGGCGTCCACTGTGAGCTTCAGGGCGAGACATTCATGCTCCGACACGGCGCCGTGGTCATTGCCGCGATCACGAGCTGCACAAACACTTCCAATCCGTCGGTGATGCTCGCCGCGGGCATGCTCGCCCGAAACGCGGTTGCCCGTGGGCTGAAGCGCAAGCCGTGGGTGAAGACCAGCCTTGCCCCGGGATCGAAGGTCGTCACCGATTACCTGAACAAGGCC
>JANOCW010000172.1:0-6030 GCA_031412375.1 Gemmatimonadaceae bacterium
CGCCGGCGTCCTCGACGAGGAAGGGCGGCAGCCCTTCGTTGAGATCGGGATTCACGAGGCGGTCGATCCTTCGCTCGGCGATCGTTGCAAGGTTGGTTAGCGCAATCGCCAGGACGTCGAGCGCAAGGCCGACGGCCTGGCCGTGAAAATTGCCCCCGCTGAGGACGTCGCCGTTGGGAAAGACGAGCGGGTTGTCTGTCGCTGCGTTGATCTCCCGGGTGATCATTCCCCCCGCAAAGTCGATCGCATCCCAGACCGGCCCATGGACCTGCGGCATGCAGCGCAATGCGTAGGCATCCTGAACGCGCGCGTCGCCGTGGCGGTGCGATTCCCTGATCTCGCTTCCCTCGAGCAACCGGTGAAGGAGTGCCGCCGAATGGACCTGTCCGACCTGACCACGAGCCTCGTGGATCCGCTTGTCGAATGCTGTGGGCGTGCCGAGGAGCGCATCGAGCGTGGCAGCTCCAGCAGTGTGGGCCGTCCGCCACAGCAGGCGCGCCTGGACGAGACAAAGCGCACCGACGGCGGTGTGACACTGCGTGCCGTTGATGAGCGTGATGCCTTCCTTCGGCCCGAGCTCGAGCGGCGCCAGCCCGGCGCCGACGAGCATGTCGCGCGCGTGTCCCGACGTCGCGCCTCGCGTCAGCTCACCCTCGCCGATGAGCGCCAGCGCGAGGTGCGCGAGCGGTGCCAGGTCCCCACTCGCACCCACACTGCCCTGCTCCGGCACTGGCGGATGGAGCCCGGCGTTCAACATGCCGATGAGCAGTTCCGCGAGCTCCGGACGCGCGCCGGAAAATCCCTTTGCGAGCACGTTCGCGCGGAGCAGCATCATGGCGCGGACCTCTCGCTCGGACAGCAGCGGTCCGACGCCGGACGCGTGACTCCGGACGAGATTCACCTGCAACTCCGCGAGGCGCTCGAGTGGGATGGCGACATCGGAGAGCTTGCCAAAGCCGGTCGTGATGCCGTACGCAACCGCGCCCGAGCGCACGATCGAGCCGACCACATCGTTGGTCGCCCGCATGCGCGCAGCCACCGAAGCGGCGAGCGAGACCACGCCGCCGTTCGCGACCGCTTCGACGTCATCGATGTCCAGCGACGCACCGTCGATCACGACGCCCGTGGTCATCGACGGACTGTCAGCGCGCGTGACGGAGCGAGCATGCGTCGACGCTCAGAACCCGGTACTCGTGCGCCGATAGCTCTGCCGGTGATAATCGAACTTGAGATCGGGCTGGGACTTGAGCGCAATGAAGAAGCTGAACGCGAAGTTGCCGTTCGGTGCCTTCAGAATGGAAAACGTCGCGCGCCAGTCGTGCATCTCGCGAACGAGGTTGACCATGTGACTCGCGAACTGCCCCGCCTCGAAGTCGTAGGTCGTTTGCCACGACGACCCCCAGTTCTGGGTGATCGGCAGAACCATGCTGGACTGCATCGTCGTCGTGGGACGGCGACGGATGAACGGGCCGCCGCTCGTCGTCGGGCTCGCATTCGGATCTCCCGTGCGCAGTCCTACGCGCTCCAGGAGGCAACGCTCCTGGGAGATCGGATCGAGGCCGAGACTCGCGCAGAGGAGCGTGTCGTTGTCCTCGATGACGAGCGCGTTCCCGACCGGCGGGCGCTGGCGGCTCGACGAGAACGTGAAGCTGGCCGACCAGCCGTCCGCCGCGTCCGGCACATCGTACGCGGCCGCACGACCGGTGTTGCCCGTTACCTGCTGTGCCGCGACTTCGCGCGCCAGCATATCGTCGGCCGTGCGGGTCGTCTGCTCGAGCTCGGGCGCCGTGTTCGTCACTGCTCGACCGAACACCCGGTACAGCGCGACGAAGGGATTCCGTTGACGGTTCATCGAAAACGATGCCCGCACCTCCTCGCGGTACGGCTTGAAGCGGGCGGTATCGCTCAACGAGTTCCCCTCGAACAGGGAGTAGGTCGTACCGAAGTCGAGGCCGGGGAGCAGGTCGGAGCGAGCGGTGAACCCGAATCGGTCATTGGTCAGCCCGGTTCGCCCGGTCGCGCGAGCTCGCTCGAAGTCCCAGCTCAGCGCCTGGAAGTTCATCGACAGCAGGTTGACCTTCTCGCCGCTCCCGGCCGTCTCGGTCGCAGCGCTGTCGATATTCGCGCGCGATTTCAGCTTCGCTTCGAGATTCGTGGAGAAGGACAAGCTCACCTGGTTCTGGGCGAGCGAGCCGAGGTAACCCTGGCGGGTGGCGCCACGGGCAGCCAGGAATTCGTCACTCACGCGGGCTGATGGGGCGTACGAGTAACTGAGCGATGTCGTGACCGCGTGCCGAAATCGTGAGTAGGGTCCGAACCCGGGGAACAGACCGAAGAAGGTCGGCGACGCGCTGAGGCCATACTGCAGCCGCTTCGACTGCCGGACGTAGCGACCGCCCGTGAGTTCCGTGCGCAGCCACAATCCGGACGGGTCGATGTTCACGATCGAGACGGACGGCGAGATGTTCCACCGGCCCTGCGAGATCGACGGGAGGGAAATCCCGGTTTGCCAGTCGATCTCCGTCCGGAACGTTCGCGCGAACACGCGGGTGCTGCGGATGCTGGTGTCGGCGACATCGACGATCTCGCGAGACTCCGGAAAGTTGTTCTCCACATCCGACGCGCGGATCGAGTTTCTCCAGGTCCAGCCGCCGATCCGGAAGGGCGTCTCGAATGACAGGTTGGACGTCCGGCTATCGCGCGTCACTGCCACGCTGTCGATACCGCCATCGCCACGCGGCGACAGCCGAAACGACAGCGGCCCGGATTGCAGCACATTGAGCTGCTGGGTGTTGTCGATCGAGAGGGACGGCGTCCAGTTCAGCCATGAAGTGATGTCGATCGGATCACTGGTCAGGCTGAACGTCGGAAACCCCTGATCGACCTGGTCGCGACCGGGATACTGCGTGCGTGAGCCGCCAAGGCTGGCTGAGAACGGCCCGAGGCGCTGCTGGTAGTTGGCGCGCGATGCAATCGTTGCGAGGGCCCGATACGGAACGAACTCGTTCCGCCGCTGGATCTGCGTGCTGGTGACGTAGTTGATGTTCGCCGTGAGCCGGCTCGTTTGCGAGAAGTCCTGCTGGTGGCCGATCGAGACGGCGGTATTGGTCGCGCCGTCCTGCTGCTTGAGGTACGAAACCCCTACGCGCCCGCTGAGGAATCGCGAGATGACGCGGTAGCGCCATTCGCCGTTGTAGCGCATGTAGCCGGGATCGCCTTCCTGCGGTCGCGCCCCGCTGCGCCAGTCCATGGACACCTGCGCATCCATGTAGTCGTTCAGCGCGAAGTAGTACCCGACATTCTCGACCGTTCGCCGATACGTTGGGCTGTTGCGCAGCAGCTCCGCGACGCCAAAACGCGGCGTCGTGATGCCGCTGCGGCGCCCGGATCGCAGATCCTTGAAGATGAACGGCAGCCACATCACGGGAATGTCCGAGATGTACAACACGGCCGACCGCGCGACGAACATGTTTCGCGTAATGAACTTGATCTCGCCCGTCTCGAAGTGGTAATGCGGGATCAGCAGGTCACACGTCGTGAACATGCCGTGTCCCGCAAGCAGGGAACGTCGGTCGGCGATCGAATCGTTGATCAGCACAGCCCGCTGCGCCTTGATGTAGTACGTCTCGCCACTCGTCAACGCCGTGTTGATCTCCGAGACGCGCGCACGTCCGGACGCGAGGTTGTAGTCGAGCCTCCCGATCGTCACGACGTCGGCGGCGTTCTGCGTCGGGTCGCGGAGGATTGCCGTATCACCGAGCACAACGACGTCACGCGTCGAGTCGTTGTAGGTGATCGTATCGCCGACCAGAAGGCTCGCCTCGCGCGCCACTGCCGCCGGATCGCCCGTGAGCCGAAGTCCCCGTGTCGCCGCGTCGTACACGACCGTGCGACCCTGGTAGCGGGTGACGCTGTACCCGGCTCGCTCGAGGAGTTCGCGCATCACCGAGTCCGGCTCGGTCCACGCGACGAGCTCCTTCACCTCCGTCGTGTCCCGGCCCTGCGCGCTGTCGCGGCCGGCGCGTACGGAGTCCAGGGAGCGCCCGGCCTGCGGCGGCGGCGAGCGCGCCGGCCGCCGCTGCGCACTCGCCGGCAACGCGAGGACGGCAACGAGCACCAGCGCTGCCCTCACGTCCCTCACGCAGGGACACCGATCGTCTGTTCCGCGGCCTCCGCGGCGAGACGACGCTGCTTCCTGCGATACACGAAGTGCGACAGGACAAGGCTCAGCTCATAAAGAAAGTAGAGCGGCACCGCCATCGCGCAGAGCGAGAGAATGTCGGAGCCGGGCGTCACGAACGCGGCAACGAGCAGGCACCCGATGAACGCGAATCGGCGAAAGCGCACGAGCATCTGGGGCGTCACCAACCCAAGCGCCGTCAGCGCGACGATCACGATCGGCAGCTCGAACACCAGGCCAAAGGCGAGCGACATCGTGATCGCGAAGTTGAAGTACCCGGCGGCAGTAATCATGGGTTGGAACGCGTCCGCCGTGACCTCCATGAGGAAACGCAGGGTCAGGGGGAGGACCACGAAAAAGCTCAGGGACACTCCGGCGAGAAACAGCACGGTTGCCCCGAGCGCCACCGGCACCATCAAGCGCTTCTCGTGCGCGTAGAGTCCAGGCGACAGAAACGCCCAGATGTGATAGACCAGGACAGGAAGCGCGAGCACGACCCCGAAGATGAGCGACGTCGAGATCAGCACGCCGAACCCGTCACCGGGATTGGTGACGACGAGTGGTGCGCCCTTGAGGTAGGGCAGTATCGGGCGTTGCAGCAGCAGGAGCAGGTTGAACTTCAGGACGGCCCAGAACGACACGATCACGCCGCCGAGCAGCGCCCCCATCATCCAGAACAGCCGGAAGCGAAGTTCCTCGAGGTGGTCGAGGAACGGCATCTGGTCGGGTTTCTGCCTGGACGCCATCGGGTGGAGACCGGTTCAGGGCGCGGGTGGGGGCAGCATCTCCCGGGCGAGTCGCTCCGGGTCAGAGCCTGGATAATCCCGCTTCAGTCGCTCGATCAGTGCGCGGGCCTCCGCCGTCTTCTTCGCCACGATGAGGCTCTGCGCATGCTTGTACAGCGCAGTAGGCGCGGCGGTTGACCGAGGGTAGGTCGCCGCGACGAGCGCATACACGGAGTCGGCCGCGGGCTGTTTTTTCTCGCCTTCGTAGCTGTACGCGATCTGCAACTGGGCGTCGGAAGCAACGGCCGACTGTGGGTACTGCCGAAGCAGGTCGGTGAACGCACTTCGTGCCGCCACCCACGCCGACCGGCGCGCCTGCTGCAGGCCCACGTCGAACAACTGCTCCGGGCCCGGCGCCGCGGCTGCTGCCCGAGCCCCGCTGTCGGCCCCGCGAGCGGCCTGGATCTCCCTGCTCCGCTCCTCCATGTCCAGTCGGAACTGGCGAAGCCGCTGCTCACTGGCGCCCGCCATCGTCTGGAGCTGGATGAGCTGCTGGCCAAGCCCGTAGAGGTCCTCGCGCACCTCTCCCTGGAAGCGGAGCAGTCGTCCATTCGTGGCCTGCATGGTGTCGCCCATCGACCGAAGCGCAGCGAGAAGCTGATCGAGCTGGCGTGCCGCGACAGAATCACGGCGCGCCGCAGTCACCCGCGCGCTGTCGGCCTGTGCCCGCCCGGCCACCTGCTCGGCCTGCAGAACCCGGAGATCGTTCTGCAGGAGCTGAACGTCACTCCGCGTGGCAAAGCAGGCCGAGGTCGTGATGACCACGGCCAGCGCAAGGACACTCCGCCCGCCTGTCACCGCGGGATGACCATCGTGTCGCCGCCCGCGGTGATCTCGAACTCGGCGCGACGGTTCTGGGTGAAGGATCCTTCGTCCATTCCGGTGCCGACGGGTCGCTCCTCACCGAAACTCACGATGTCGATACGCCCCTCCGCGACCCCGCGACCGGTGAGGTACCGCTTGGCGGCCGCGGCGCGCCGTTGGCCGAGGGCAATGTTGTATTCGTCGGACCCTCGACTGTCCGTGTGGCCGGAGATTCGAACCCGCATCCCGGCGTTCGACGTG
>JANOCW010000173.1:0-2067 GCA_031412375.1 Gemmatimonadaceae bacterium
CTCGCACCAGATCGAGGAGGGAGCGATCCTCTACCTGAAGGGGCAGACCCGCAGCTCGGCACGCCTCAATCTCGACCAGCGGATCGGCGAGAACTGGAATGTTGCGCTTGCCTCGACCTATTCCCGCCGGACGAACTATCCCGACGGTGCGTTTTTCCGTCTCACGCGCGTTCCGGCCGGTGTGGACATCACGCGGCGGGACAAGTTCAACCGGTTGTTCGTCCGTTCCAACCCCATGAACCAGGGCGAGCAGAACGCAAACCCACTATTCGACCACGAAGCCCCGTACGGCATCGCCAAGACCGATCGTTTCCTCGGATCGGTCACCACGCGATATACACCGTTCGAGTGGCTGGATTTCGAGGGGAGCGCCGCGATCGATCGCAGCCGTTCCAACAGCTTCAACCAGAACGATCGTGGGTTTCGGTCCACCGGGGAAAGCCGCGTCACCGCGGCTCAGGGGTCGAACTCTGCCGGGGCAACGTCCGGCGCGTCGTACAACTATGGGCTCAGCAGCACGGCACGCCATGACTTCGGCTCCGACCTGGTCACGCGCTTCAACGCCCGCTACAGCTATGAGCAGCAGGACGCCGAGTCGTTCTTCGCCGGAGGCGGGCTCCTGGCCGTACCGGGTCTCCGCGATCTCGACACCGCGACGCAGGATTTCTTCATCAGTTCCGGTGAGTCCACGGTCCGCGCCATGGGTGGGTCCGGCGGCGTAAACATGGAGTTCAAGGAGCGGTACATCTTCGACGGTGTTTACCGCGTGGATGGCAGCTCGCTCTTCGGAGAGAACAACCGCTGGGCGGACTACGGTCGCGCGTCGCTGGCGTGGCGTCTGTCGGACGAGCCCTTCTGGCCGTTCGTGGAAGCCATCAACGACCTGAAGTTCCGCGCCTCGGTCGGTACGGCCGGCGGGCGCCCGAGCTTCGCGGCACAGTACGAGACGTTCTCCATCGGCGCCGGGGGCCTCGTGAGCGCTCAGACGCTCGGCAACAAGGAACTCAAGCCCGAGGTGACGACGGAGACCGAATTCGGCCTTGACGCCGAGATGTTCAGCAAGTTCGGCCTCAACGTGACCTACGCGCGCGGTATCACCAAGGACCAGATCTTTCTTGTACCGCCCTCGGTGTCGTCAGGCTTCGCGAATCAGTGGCGCAACGCTGGCGTTCTGGACAGCAAGACCTGGGAAGTCGGACTCAACATTCCGATCATTACCGGTCGTGACGTGACGTATTCGTCCCGAGTGGGTTGGGATCGCACGCGTACGCAGATCACGGAGCTCGGCGTTCCCGAGTTCGATCAGACATTCTCGAGTCAGACGCTCAAGTATCGGGTCGGTGAGGAGATCGGCACGATCTACGGGAAGAAGTTCGTCACCGATTGCCGACAGCTGCCGAGTGATTTCCAGACCCGCTGCGGTGCGGGCCAGGACTACCAGCGCAACAGTGAGGGCTACGTCGTGTGGGTTGGCGCAGGTAACACCCCTGACGAGGGCATCACGAAGAATCTCTGGCAGTCGCAGCGTCCTGGGTGCATCGATGCCAGCGGCAACAAGCTCACCGCGACTGGTGAGGTTGCCTGCCGGAAGCTCAACGGAATCGTCAACACGCCGTGGGGGCAGCCGGACGCTCACTGGGGCATGCTGACCGTGATGCGCGATTCGACGGCGACTCCAGCACTCCAGGAGCTCGGGAACACGTTGCCGCGGCATCGGGTCACCCTCGCGCAGAATTTCACTTACAAGAAGGTGCACGCCTACGCGCTGCTCGATCGCTCCGCCGGCAACAAGCTGATGAACCAGGAGCTGCACTGGTCGCTCGGCGACTTCAACGTTCGCGAGCAGGACCAGACGGGGAAGAGCGTTCAGACGGCGAAGCCGATCGGCTACTACTGGCGCGCACCGGCGCCGGACGGGACCGGCATCGGCGGGTTCTACGACGTTCTTGGGTCCAACAGCCACACCGTCGAGGACGGGTCATACACGAAGCTGCGCGAGGCGAGCCTGTCATACGATATCGGCCGCATCCCGGGCATCGCCGCAGCGGGCGACTGGAGCGATCCCGC
>JANOCW010000174.1:0-4678 GCA_031412375.1 Gemmatimonadaceae bacterium
ATCGCCGGCCTCGGCGGGAAGTCAGTGCGCATCGCAGCCAGCGCTGCCCGGACAGCTCCCAGCTCGGCCCTCGCATCGCGGGTCTCGCTCGCGACGGTCGCGCGGATGCCATCGACGGCGGCCCGGAAGTACAAGGTCCGGAAGGGCGACTCGCTCTGGTCGATTGCCCAACGCTACGAGACGTCCGTCGCAACGATTCAGAAGCTGAACCCGCGGGCGGCACGGAAGATCGTTCCCGGCCAGACCCTGGTCGTCGCTACGCAATAGCCCACCGCCGGGCAGCGTCGCTCGGCTGCCCCGGGACCATCGCGACCTTGTGAGCCTGTGACCCCGGCGGCATAGCTTTCGGAATGCCGAGCTCGCCCCCGCGCCGAATCCTGCTCGCTGACGCCGACGCGTTCTACGTCGCTGTCGCCCGGATGGTCGATCCCGAAGGCGCCGGCAAGGAACCGCTGCTCATCGTGGGCGGCTCGCGTGAAAGCCGAGGGGTGGTCTGCTCCGCCTCGTACGAGACGCGGAGGTTCGGGGTTCGGTCCGCGATGCCGATCTCGCGCGCGCTGCGTCTTTGTCCACAGGCCGTGTGCGTCCCCGTCCCGCGGAAGGCCTGCTCCGCGAAGAGTCACGAGATCCGCGAGATCCTCGAGCGGCACGCCCCCCTGGTCGAGGGCGCGAGCATCGACGAGTGGTATCTCGACCTCGGCGGCACCGAGGCGCTGTACCACGAGGAACCGCTCCACGACACCGCGATGCGGATGCGCAGCGACGTGCGCACCGCGACCGGCATCTCGGTGTCGTTCGGGGGCGGCACGACGAAGCTCGTCGCCAAGCTCGCCGTCGAGCGTGCCAAGATCAAACCGGGGAACCAGGCGACCGGAGTGCACATCGTCCCAGCGGGGGCGGAAGAGGAATTCCTGCGCGGGTTCACCCTCGCGGAGATTCCATTGGTCGGGCCGAAGTTCCAGGAGCGTCTCGCGACGCTCGGCATGATCACGGTTCCCGACGTGCTTCAGTACGATCTCCCGACACTCGTGCGCTGGCTCGGCGACCGCGAGGCGCGATGGCTGCACGATCGGGTGCGCGGCATCGACGGTGGCACCGTGGAGACCCGTACCGAGGCGAAGAGCATCAGCCGCGACGAGACGTTCTCGATGGACATCACCGATGATGCGGACCTCGAGCGCGAGCTGCTCGCGCTCGTCGTGCGGGCGGCGTCCGATCTCCGCGGCGATGGTCTTACTGCACGGACGGTGACCGTCCGCATCCGCGACGCGGATTTCCGCACGAGATCCGCCGCGCGGACGCTCGACCGCGCCGTGATCTCCGACCGGGTCATCTTCACGGTCGCTCGCGCGCTCTTCCAGAAGCTGCGCACGGCGCGGCGGTATCCGGCACGCCTGCTCGGTGTCGCGCTTTCATCGCTCGGTGCCGATCCCGAGGCCGATCAGCTCACCCTGTTCGAGCGCGCCGCGGATGCCGCGATGGAAACGGATCGCGATCGCACGATCGCCCGCACGGTGGATCGAGTGCGGGCGAAGTTCGGGCCGCGTGGCATCCTGCCGGGAGGGCTTCAGGGGCGGTGAGCGCGAGGCGCTGCACGGGCGACAACCGGCGCCCGTGTACCGCCTGCGCCCCCGGCATGACCGGAGCCCCGAGGATCAGCTACGCGCCGGGCATGTGGTAGAAGAAGTGCTCGTGCACGATCTTGCCGTCCGCGACGGTATACAGCGCCATCTCGGTCATCATCATGCGCTGGCCGGTTGGTTTGAAGGTCGTGTCGTATTCGAACTTCACGGCGAACTGATCATCGCCGATGAACGGTCCGATCGCCTTCGCGGAGTGGACGTCGTTGTTCTGGACCCACCACTCGTTCTTCCCCCGAATGGCCTCGATGCCATGCATCTCGGCCGGCATTTCCTTGCTGCCGGAGGATTCGACGCTCACGATCTTCGGCGAGTAGAGCTTCGCGATCGCCTCATTGTTGCGTCCGGCCCGACAGAGCTCGACGAGCTCGCGAGCGATGGTCGCAGTCGATGTGTCGGTGCTGGCGGTGGCAGTCATTGACGTCTCCCTGTCCAAGTGGACCTCCATCCTAGTACTGAATTGACGCGAATGCACGTCACGATCACGTCAGAAGCATGTGGCTGCGCGGTCGCGATACCCCCAAGCCCCCATGCAATCGATGACGTCAGCCTCCGGCGGGTCGCTGTAGTACGGCGCGGACGGCGTCGCTCGCCTCGAGATCCGCCATCGACTCCGGGCGAGTGGCCCCGGCATCGAGCAATGCTCGGACGGTCCCGGCGTAGTCACCCGCGTCGGGATGCCAGCCGTGCACTGACGCATGAATGGCCCACCCAATCGGGGGTGAGTCCCACGCATTGTCTCGCGCATTCAGCGGAGGATCGTAGCGCAGGAGGTCGCGGACCAACCCCGCGTTTCCATGCCAGGCGGCCCAGTGGAGAGGTGTGCCCCGTTCGTGGCCGCGAACATCCACCGGCCACCCGGCGGTGAGCATGCGACGAACGACCGCGGCCTCGTCGTTCCGTGCCGCGTCAGAGATCCGGCGCCGATCGCGATACGAAAGCGTGCCAACCAGTCCAGGGGAACCGGCGAGCAACTGCTCGACGAGCCTCTCGTCGCCAAGCTCGCACGCCTGTGTGAGCTGAAGGTCCGCGGGGCTGCGCGCCATCAGCAAGTCGACAACGTCCTCGTGCCCGAACTCGCGGGCGACGATATGCGGCGTTTTCGCCCAGCCGAGAGTCCAGATGTAGATCGTGCCGCCCGCACGGGGGTCCGTCTTCGGGAACGATTCATCGGCAATGCTCATCCTGATGCTCGCTGGATTGGCATCGAGATGGCGCTTCACGAGGTCGATGTCGCCGATCGCCGCAGCCATGAGGATGTCGGTCCGGCAGCCCCGTGCGATCAGGAAGCGCACGATGTCCTGACGATCGCGCACCATGTACTGCGCGGGTGTGGACTCGTGGTCGATGTCACGGGCGTCGATGTCGGCGCGGTGGTCGGCGAGGTACCGCGCAATCTCCACGGTCGCGGCGACGTGCAGGGGCGTCTGTCCATCGCCGCCCCGGGCGTGAACGAGATCGGGATCTCCATCGACGAGCTCCATCACTCGATCGAGCATGCCGAGACGCGCAGCGGCGTGCACGTCGACGAGGGCACCGCGCTCGATGAGGTATGGAGCAAGCGGCGGGTTCCCATCGAGCACGCCGAAGCCGCCGGCCCACCACTGGGTCCTCGCATTGATGTTCGCGCCCGCCTCGAGCAGCACGTCGATCATCGCTCGATCGCCCCGGGACGCAGCGTCGTGAATGGGCAGCGACCCGAACGATGAACCAGGCAGCGGAGTGTGCAGCATTGCCTTCATCTCCGGATGCGCCGCGAGGCCGGCTCGGACTCTGGCCGCATCGCCGGCACGCCACGCCGCGATCACGGCTGCAGCCGGATCGTCAGGTGCACCAGGGGGTTCGACGGGTGGCTCGGGGAATTCGCCGGACACTGTTGCCGTTTCTCCTGTAGCCCTGACCGCGCGGCTGGGCGGAGAGCAGTCGTGCTCCGATCGACGGAGCGACGCAGGCGGGATTGATCTCGTGCCATGCACGCGTCACACCCTGCGTACGACGCCGATTCTACGCCGGTCCCTGGAGGAGGGCAAGTGACCTATTCGCCGGCGCTGGGGTGCAGAGTCAGTCCGCGTCGCGGCGTGCGAGAGCGGCCGCTATACTCTCGGTGCCGGCGCGTTGTGAACCCGGCGGCAGGCGACGCCAATCGCCACGCGCCGTCGGCGGCCGGAGCTGCTCCCTTCATCACTTTCGATCATCGCTCTCGATCATGCCTGTCGACTGCTCGATCCGTTGTGTCCGCTTCCTCCTGCTCTGTGTTCCCCTCGCGTGTTCGTCAGCCGATCGGGCCGACAGCGACCGGCGCACTGGGGAAACGACATCAGCGGCCAGTGACACCGCGCCGACGAAGCTCTATGTCGTGGACGCAGCGGGTGAGACCAACCGCATCGTCCGCACGAATCTCGACGGCACGCGCATGGACACGCTGGTCGCGAGCGACATCGATGGCGCGCGCGGCCTGGCCCTCGATCTCTCCGCGGGAAAAATGTATTGGGCGACGCGTGACTCGGACCGGATCGAGCGGGCGAATCTCGATGGCTCAGCGAGGGAGACGCTGATCTCCGCAGGGCTCGACAGCGCATATGGCCTCGCGCTCGACTTGAGCACACGGAAGATCTACTGGTCGGACTACGGCACCAACACGATACAGCGAGCGAATACCGACGGGACGTCGATCGAGCGGCTCGTGACGACGGGTCTTCAGGCGCCCCGCGGGCTCGCGCTCGACGTGAAGGGCGGGAAAATGTACTGGACCGACCGCGGGACGAAGAAGGTGCAGCGCGCGGACCTCGACGGAAGCAACGTCGAAGATCTCGTCACCTTGAACCTCGTCGAGCCCTACGGTCTCGCGGTCAACCCGGGTGAGAACACCGTGTACATCGCCGACGCCGGCACGGGAAAAATCCTGCGCGCCGATCTCGATGGAACGAACGTCCGCGACTTCATTCCCGTCACGGGCGGACCCCATCCATCATTCATCGAGCTCGATCTCCGCTCGCGCTACATCTACTGGATCGACAACCGCACCAACTAGATCTTGC
>JANOCW010000175.1:0-5996 GCA_031412375.1 Gemmatimonadaceae bacterium
GATGACGCATCCCCGCTTTCGCACATCGACGCGTGAGAGTTCGGGGAGCGCTTCCGACGCGCCAATGGCACTGGACAGGACGTGACTCAGCGGCGACGCCTTCGCGCGATCGCGGGACAAGACTCCTTGATCGACGAGCTCCTGTGCGACCGTCTGATCACGCGTCACCTGCTCGAGCTTCCCATCCTCGTAGAAGTAGCAGCGGCTGTCGCCCACCTGGACGACATAGAGCCATGGCCAGATGACGATCGCGAGCGACAGCGTTGTCGCCATGTTCCGGCCGTCGCCACGCGCGCGTGACTCGTCACGCACCGCGGCGTGCGCCTCGATGGCGGCACCGCGCAGCGCGTCGATCAGCTCTCCTTCGGTCGATGACCCCGCGGCGTGGTAGGAGCGCAGCGTGGACGACACGTACCGGGTCACAGCCTCCGTCGCGAGACGGCTCGCTTTTCCCCCCGCGGCGCTGCCCCCGACACCGTCGGCAACGAGAAGAATGGTTGCCAGTCGCTGCCCGCGGAGTGCGAGGCCCTCGGGGTCGGGGAGGCTGGTACCGTGAATGACCACCTGTGGATGGACCGTACACAGGAGGAAGTGGTCCTGATTCTCCTCTCGAACATGGCCGCAGTGAGTCAGCCCGAAGAGGTCGAGCTCATCATCCCGCGGACGCGGTCCGGGAACAACGCCGTGCGAGCCGGTGGCGTTCGGAGTACCGAACAGTGACGCGTTCTTCATTCGCGGCCTCCGCGTGGATCAACTTTTCACCACTGCGTCCCCTACGAAACCGACCCCTGACAGTTCCAGAGCGGCAGATCGCACGCCCTCGCTAGACGATGTCAGCACGGACGGCGGAACGCTACTGTATCGAGCGCCACGCCTGTATGGTCACCGCCTTCCCGACGTCCCCGGTCGCAGCAGGACCTTTCCGGTGGTACGCCGTCCTTCGAGCGCGCGGTGCGCCTCGGGTGCCTCGTCAAGTGGGTACTCGGCGCCGATGCGGACGGAAAGTGTTCGGTCGGCGATCCACTCGAACAGCTCGCGGGCGCGCCATAGCAGCTCGTCGCGTGTCGCCGTGTAGTGACCAAGCGTCGGGCGCGTGAGGAAAAGCGAGCCCTTCTGGCTAAGCAGCTGCGGATCGATCGGCGCGACGGGTCCGCTCGACTGTCCGAAGAGCACCATCATTCCGCGTGGCACGAGAAGGTCGAGTCCGGGGAGGAATGTCGTGCGCCCGACCGAGTCATAGATCACGTTCACGCCGCGCCCGCCGGTGAGTCGCTTTGTCTCGGCACCGAAGTCATCGCGCGTGTACAGAATGACCTCGTCCGCGCCGGCGTCGCGGGCCAGCGCGCCCTTCTCGTCGGAACCCGCCGTCGCGATGACGAACGCGCCGCGACGTTTGGCTATCTGCACGAGCAACAGCCCAACCCCGCCAGCAGCCGCGTGAACGAGGCAGCGATCGCCTTCCTTCAATGGGTAGATCGATGTGGCGAGGTAGTGCGCAGTCATTCCCTGCAGCATGACGGCGGCGCCCACCGCGACGTCGACCGACACCGGGAGCGGAACCAGCTTCGCCACCGGAATGACGGCATAGTCGGCGTATGACCCCATGGCGCCCGCCCATGCCACACGGTCCCCCGCCGTCACACCCGTCACGCCCGCCGCAACCTCGACGACCGTGCCGGAACCCTCCTCGCCGAGGGTCCCCGGCAGTGGCATCTTGTACAGGCCCGTGCGTTTGTAGACATCGATGAAGTTGACACCGGCCGCCTCGAGTCGGACGAGGGCCTCCCCCGCTCCCGGTGAGGGGACGGGAACCTCCTCGAGATGAAGGACCTCGGGTCCTCCTGGAGCGTGAACCCGAATTGCCTGCATGACGGCAGGCCGTGTGTCGGTCATCGCGATGGTCCCCGATTGCTGGGTTCGAGATCGTCGTAGGTGTCCGTACTCGCGGGCATCGCCATTGCCCCGCCCATCTCCTGCCCGAGGTCGGCGCTGGTCGCCGACACCGTCTTCCGCAGCGGGTGCTCGGGAAGAAACCAGCTGAAGGCGAAACCGATGAGGGCGACGCCCGTTGCAACGAGGAAGATCGATCGAGTCGAGTTCGTGAACGCGAGCGCGTAGACCGCGCGCTCGATCGCCGGCAGTTGCGCGATGACGTGCAGATTGAGCTCCGCCGTGTGACCGCTGGATCCATTTGGCCCGGCAGTTCGGCCTGCGAGGTCCGCCGCGATGCGCGCGGCGAAGATTGCGCCGAGCGCAGCCGTCCCGACCGACCCACCAATCGAGCGGAAGAGCGTGTTGCCCGAGGTTGCGACGCCGAGATCGCGATAGTCGACCGCGTTCTGCACGGCGATCACGAGCACCTGCATCACGAGTCCCATCCCCAGCCCGAGTACGAGCATCATCCCGAGCAGTGCGTTGACGCTGGTGTCGAGCGAGATGCGCGCGAGCATGGCGAGTGCGATCGTCATGACCGTGGTGCCGAGGATCGGGAAGACCTTGTATCGGCCGGTGCGCGTGATGAGTTGCCCCGAGACGATCGACGAGATGAGCATGCCGGCCATCATCGGCACCATCTGCAGCCCGGATACGGTCGGGCTCGCGCCCTTCGCCACTTGAAGGTAGACGGGGAGATAGGTCACCGAGCCAAACAGCGCAAACCCGATCACGAGCGCGATCACCGACGTGACGGAGAACGACGTGTTCCTGAAGAGATGCAGCGGGAGGACTGGCTCGGCTGCCCTCCGCTCCACGAGGAGAAAGGCGATCAGGGCCACGACGCCGAGCGCGCCGAGGCCCAGGATCACAGGGGATTTCCATGGGTACAGGGCGCCGCCGAGGTCCGTCACGAGAATGATCGACGTCAGCGCCACCGTGAGCAGCATGGCGCCTTCGTAGTCGATGCGGTGACGACGGCGCTCGCCGCTGGCAGGAAGCGTCAGCGCGATGAGGGCGAGGGCGATGATCCCGAGCGGGACGTTGATGAAGAAGATCCACCGCCACGACAGATGCGTGGTGAAGTATCCGCCGACCAGGGGTCCCGCGACGCTCGAGAGGCCGAAGACCGCGCCGAAGATGCCCTGGTAGCGCCCGCGCTCGCGAGGAGGAATGATGTCGCCGACGACGGCCATCGTCGTCACCATGAGGCCGCCTCCGCCCAGCCCCTGGATCCCGCGAAAGATGATGAGCTGGAGCATGCTGCGGCTCGTCCCGCACAGCACCGATCCAACGAGGAAGAGGACGACCGCGCTCTGCAGCACTCCCTTCCGCCCGTAGAGATCGCCGAGCTTTCCGTAGAGCGGCGTCACGACGGTCTGCGCGAGCAGGTACGCCGTCACCACCCAGGCGAGCTGCTCGAGCCCACCGAGCTCGCTGACGATCGTCGGGAGCGCCGTGCCCACGATGGTCGAATCGAGCGCGGCGAGGAACAGCGAGAGCAACAGGCCGCTGAAGATGACGAGCACGCGCCGGTGCGTGAGCGCGGGCGTCGAAGGGTGCGATGTCACGCGGTGGGCTCTGGCAAGACTGACGCCGCCCGCCTGTTGGGAATCACGAATATCCGAGGGTGGGACGTCAGGCTGGCGACGGTTACGCGGAGCCGGTCGGTCCTGCTGATGTGCACGGACGCCTCTCGCTCACTCGCGAGCATGCGTCGTCAGTCGATCGGCTTCAGCTTCGAGACGATCTCCGCACGTCGCGATTCGAGGAAGGGCGCGAGCACGACCTTTTCGCCGAGCGTAGCGGGATCTTCATCCACTGAGAACCCCGGTCCCTCCGAGGCGATCTCGAAGAGGATTCCGTTCGGCTCCCGGAAGTACAGGCTTCTGAACCAGTAGCGGTCCACCTTGCCGCTGTTGGGGATCCGGAGCGCATTCAGGCGCTCCGCCCACGCGTCGTAGTCGTCGTCCGGCGTCCGGAAGGCGACATGATGCACGCCGCCGGCACCGGCGTGCGCCGGCGACAGGCGTGGCTGCACCGCGATGTGCACCGCAGCGCCCGGACCTCCCGGACCCATCTCGTACACGTGCACCGTGTCCTCGGGAGTGTCGAAATGCGGATAGCTGCGCACGAGGCGCATGCCCAGCGCACCCTGCAGCAGACCGTCGGTCGGGGGCAGCGTCGGCACGCTGAGCATGATGGGGCCAAGGCCTCGCACCTGGTGCGATACCGGAACAGGACTGCGTTCCCAGGGATATGCATCACCCGCACCGCCATCGTCGATGAGCGAGAGGCGTTGCCCCTCTGCATCCTTGAAGTCGAGCGTCAGCCGTCCGTCGCGCTCCGTGATGTCGTTCCCCTTCACGCCATGCTCGCGAAAACGGTCGGCCCACCACTCCAGGGCGGCCCTACCCGCGACGCGGAGACTGGTGCGCGTGATCGCATGCGTTCCCCGCTTCTCGGGCGGAACGGGCCAGTCGAAGAAGGTGAGGTCCGTTCCGGGCGACCCCTTCGCATCCGCGTAGAACAGGTGGTACGCGCTCACATCATCCTGGTTCACCGACCGTTTCACCAGTCGCATGCCGAGTGTTCCGGTATAGAAGCGATAGTTGTCGCGGATCCGCGCGGATACGGCGGTGACGTGGTGGATCCCAGCCAGGTCCATTGGTCTCTCCGAGGCGACCGGCGGGTCAGCCCTGCGCGGGGTGAAGCGGAATCAGGCCAGCCTCGATCTCCGCGCGCCGCGGCTCGAGAAATGGTGGCAGCGAGAGTCGGTCGGCATCGAGTGGCCCATCGACCTCGAACCCCGGGCCATCCGTCGCGAGCTCGAAGAGGATGTGGTTGGGTTCGCGCACATAGACGGACATGAAGTAGTGTCGGTCCACGATCCCGCTGTTGGAATACCCGTAGGCATCGAGCCGCTCGACCCAGTCCGTCAGCCGCTGGCCATCGGGAACACGCAAGGCGACGTGATGAACACCCCCCGCCCCGGGGCGCACTCTCGGGAGATCATCGCGCACGACGACATGGACCTCCGCGGAGGCACCACCGGTCCCGATCGTGTAGACATGTACCTGAAAGCGCGCGTCTGCAGCGAGCGGATACGAGTGATCGTGCCGAAGGCCCAATGCCTCGGCGAGGAACTCGTGGGTCGGTTGTAGTGCCGGGACGGTGACCGTCGTGTACCCGAGCCCGCGGATCTGGTGCTCGGGGGGCACCGTGCTCTGTGCCCATGGGTAGGCGGGTCCCAGTCCGCCATCGTCGATGAACGAGAGTGGCGTGCCCTCGGGGTCCTCGAAGTCGATCACCCGGCGTCCATCGCGCATCGCGATGCCGGTCTTCGCACTGCCCTGTTCGGTCAGGCGAGCCAGCCAGTAGGCGAAGGTCGTATCGCCGCTGACGCGAAAGGTCGTGAGGGTGATGCTGTTGCTTCCCCGGCGCTCCCTCGCTGCCCGCGGGATGTCGAAGATCGTCATGTCCGAACCGGGGGATCCCACCCCGTCGCCGAAGAACAGGTGATACATCGTCGGCGCGTCCTGGTTGACCGTTCGGATCACCGGACGCAGGCCAAGGAGCCGCGTGTAGAAATCGTGGCTGCGCTGGATGTTCGCGCTCACCGCGCTGACGTGGTGAACGCCGGCCAACCGAAGCGCGTTCATGGTCATCGTGCGGCCGCCACCCTCTCGCGATCATCGACGGATTCACCCGCACCTTCCGCGGCCATTCCGAGCTTTCGCAGCAGCATGGCGAGCGTCGATCGCTCCTCGCGACTCAGGACCGCGACGAGCCGCTCGAGGTCCGCCGCGTGCCGGGCGAAGGCAGGACGGATCAGTTTCCGCCCCCCCGGAGTCAGCTGCACCAGTCGTACGCGCCGGTCCGCAGGATCATCCTTTCGCGCGACCAGGCCTCGCCTGGCGAGTCGGTCGACCGCGCTCGTGATGGAACCCGTGGTGAGCAGCACCTTCCTTCCGATGACGTTCACCGGAAGCGGGCCCTTGTGCAGCAGTGTCTCGAGAATCGCGAAATCGCTCGCGCACAGCCCCGTGCCGGTGATGCTCCCG
>JANOCW010000176.1:0-24788 GCA_031412375.1 Gemmatimonadaceae bacterium
CGTCCGATCGAGGGCGACACCATGCTGCTCATCCTCAACAATGGCGACGGGGAGCTGCAGTTCGCCCTGCCGGCGATCGCGGGCGACGGCGTGTGGGTCGAGCTCATCGACTCATCCGGCGGCAACATGGACCGAGTGGACACCGGGAGGGTCGGCCTCGCGCCGCATTCGGTGGTACTGCTGCGCCATGGCTCCGAACGGCGGCTCGCCGTCGTCGGCGATGCGGCGACCGTCAACGCCGCGGCCGTTGGTGCGGCGGGACACTCCTCGCTGGTGGGGGCGGTACCCGCGATGGCGGGCGGAGGTGGGGACGGCAGGCAGGAATAGTCGCCGCAGGGGCTCGAGTGATCTGCGACGGAATGAGCTCGTGCCGGCCGGCCCGGTGCCGCGGCGGCGGCCTAGGCACGCGTCGACGGGAAGCACATAATGGGATCTCGCGATCACTCCCGGGTCACGAGGTCCTCATTCGTGCGCCCGTATCCCTGAGCAACGGTGACCAACATGACCCTCCCGCCCGTCAACTATCTCGCGGTGCTCGTCAGTGGCGTAGTCATCTTCATGCTCGGCGGTCTCTGGTACTCGCGCGTGCTCTTCGCGAAACCCTGGATCGCGCTCATGGGACGAACCGAGGAGGAGCTCAAGGCGAAGGCGGCGGCCAGCTCGATGCCGGTGCTGTACCTGACGGTGTTTCTCTGCGGCCTCGTCACGGCGGCGGTGCTCGCGGTGGTGATCGACCGCTTCGGGGCCAGCAACGCGGGCGCGGGGGCGATGGTCGGAGCGCTCTGCTGGCTTGGATTCGCCGCGACGACGAGCTTCGGAACCAACCTGTTCTCGTTCGAGTCGAGGAAGCTCTGGTTCATTAACTCCGCCTACAACCTCGTTTCGTTCATCATCGCAGGAGTCATCCTCGCGATCTGGCGGTAGGGGAGGGAGCGGGAAACGGAGTGTTCGGCTTGCAGTGATCAGTGATCAGGAGTCGGAGAAGGTGCACTGACGACCGATGACTGGCGACTGGGCACCGTTCACTCCGTTTTCCGCTCCCCCTTTTTTTGTCCATCGCGGCGGGCCCGCGGTCCGACGTGATCCTGCTCACGCCGCGATGATGTAATCGCACGAGACGCAACGACGACATGCATCGTCATGCACATGGTACCGCCGTCGCTTCCACAGCGATTGTGATGCGGATGACATGTGCACTATTGGAGGCTTTCGATGCAGATCCGCCCGATTGCGCAGCTTCTCTCGATCACTGTCCTGCTCGCCGCCTGTGAGGCGCGCGGCCGTGCTCGCAACGACAGCCTCCAGGCCATCACGGCGGAGCAGCTCGAGCTCACCACCCAGCTCTCGGCGCAGAAGGACTCGCTCGCCAGGGTCATCGTCGACGCCGACGACTTCATCATGCAGATCGACAGCCAGATCCGCACCGTGAAAGGCCTGCCGGTCAGCAAGCGCGTGAGCCGCCGCAGCGAGAGCCCGATCGAGGACCAGCTCGAGACGCGCAAGGAAGTGCTGTCGCGCGTGGCGGCGCTCGTCGACCGCGCGAAGGCGACTGCGACGCAGCTCGCCGCGAGCCGCCAGCGTGAGAAGACGCTCCGCAGCGAGATGGATGCCCTCCAATCCAAGCTCACCGATGCCGAGGACCGGCTGACCAACGATCATACGATGATCAGCGAGCTGGGGAGCACGATCGAGCGCCAGGCGACGAAGATCGCGGAGCTCGAGTCCCGCGTCGACAGCCTCGTGAGTGAGACGCGCACGATGGGTGAGACCCACTACCGTGCGTACTACATCTCCGGCACGGAGCGCGAGTTGCTGGAGAAGGGCGTCATCCAGCGCGAGGGGGGAGCGAACCTCATCATTGCGCACCCGGGCCGCACCCTGCAGCCTGCCCGGACGCTCGACCCCTCATTGTTCAACGCGATCGACCAGCGCGCCACGCGCGAGATCCCGCTCGATTCCACCAAGCGCTATCGCGTCGTCTCGCGGCAGAACCTGGACAAGGCGACCGTGCGCGAGCGCGACAACTCGACGTTCAGAGGCTCGCTGCAGATCGCGGACGCCGACCGTTTCTGGGCCGGATCACGCTACCTGATTCTGGTCCAGAGGTAAGCTCGAGGGGGGGGCGCCGGGTGACCGCGTGCGCGCTGTGAGCGCGCCGCGGCACCCGAACGCTTCTCCCCGTCGGTAGATCCCGTTCAGCGTCCAAAAAAAAGCGACGCGAAGGACGCGGAGCACGCAGAGTCCTCCGCGTCTTCTGCGTTCGCGTCCTGACTTCCGCTCCGGGCGTCGCCCCTCAGCAGGGGAACACCACGAACGATGCGGATGGTCCCGCAGTCACCACGTCGGTGAGCACCACGGTGGCGAGACGGCTCGCCGGCAGACCGGACAGCCGGAATTCGGCCCGCGGCGTCCCCGTTGCCACCCCGACATTGTAGAAGCGGACCTGGGTGCGGGTAGTGTCCGTCGTGACATATCCGATCTCCGCGGTGCCGGTCGCAGCCACCTCGACACCGGGGTAGGAGCGCATCGCCGGCGTCGGCTCACCGCCTGGCACGGTCACGTACACATCCCCGGGTCCTGACGAAGCGTTGACGAACCGGAGGCCGTTGGTCCCCGCGACTGCAGTGGTCTGATCGGATAGCACGAAGGCGCGGCGCGTGGCACCCGACGCTGTCAGGAACGCCGTGTATTCCTCGTTCGCGACCGGCGTGAACGTCGTCGTCGCGACCTCTGCGCCGCCGGAGCGAAAGCTGAGGGTATGCGGTATGTCCGCAGGCAGCTGGATGCACGACTGGGTGAAGGCACCGTAGTTCAGGTTCTGTACGAGCGGTGTGCTCCCCGTTCTCACCTCGACATTGCCGACCCCAGGGGCGGCGTTGACGATACGAACGCGTGACAACTGCACCTGTGGGACGATGGGAAGCTCACTGTTGCACGCCGCAGCCAGCATGAACAGCGAGAGCAGGCAAACACGGGGCGCTCTGAAGTCGTTCATGTCCCTCTTCTCGACGATGGTTGCAGGCGGTAACGGCAGCACCACTCCGTTCCGCCAATAAAATGCTACCGCGGCAGCGCGTACGCGATGACCTCGTCGCTGCGCCCGAAGATCCCGCTTCCGCCCCCAGCGGTGATGACGACATACTGACGGCCGTCCGCGCCGAGGTAGGTCATCGGCGTCGCTTTCCCGCCAGCCGGAAGCCGGGCCTTCCACAGCTCCTCGCCTGTCACGGTGTCGAACGCGCGGAACCAGGCATCGGTCGTCGCCGCAATGAAGGTGAGCCCACCTGCCGTCGTGATCGGACCGCCCAAGTTGATCATCCCGCGAGTGTCGGCCGGGATGGCGAGCCCGAAACGCTGCAAGCCTTCCGCGGTCCCCAGGGGTACGCTCCACTGGATTTGCCGCGTGCGGAGATTCACGGCGACCAACGACCCGAACGGCGGCGGCGTGCAGGGCACACCGCCCTCGGCGAACAGCGTCTCGCGCTTGAGCGTGTACGGCGTACCCCGCATCGTCGCGTACTCGAGCCCGATGCGCTCGCCACTCGCCTCCTGGCGGCGGATCGAGTCCGCCTGCGCCTGTGGCAGCAGCGTGATCACGGCGGCGATGCGGTTGGTCGGAACGACGACGAGCTCGTGCACGGGGTCGTAAGACACACCGCCCCAGTGGGCGCCCCCGACGTTCGACGGAACCACGAGGGTTCCGCGCTCACTCGGCGGCGTGAACGTTCCCTCGTTGCGAAGGCCGGCGAGGCGACGACGACAGGCCTGCACCGCCTCCGGCGTCGGACCCCACACGTCATCGGCGGTCCACCGCTGCGGACTGAGGGGCGGAAGGTCGACGCTGAACGGCTGCGTCAGCGACGCTTCCTCGCCGGGGACGTCGCTGCGGGGCACGGGCCGCTCCTCCACGCGAAGGAGCGGCACTCCCGTCTCGCGGTGCAGGACGAAGAGCTGCCCCGTCTTGGTCGCCTGTAGCACCGCGGGGACTGCGCGCCCGTCGCGGTAGAGCGTCACGAGCGCCGGTGGGGCGGCATTGTCGTAGTCCCACAGGTCGTGATGAACGGTTTGAAAGTGCCACACGATTCGCCCGGTCGAGGCCCGCAGGGCGACGATCGAGTTCGCGTAGCGGTTCTCTCCCTTCCGCTCGCCGCCGTAGTAGTCGACGCTCGGGCTGCTCGTCGGAATGACCACGAGATCGCGCGCCGGATCGGCGGCAATCACGGACCACGCGTTGGCGGCGCCGGTCCGGTGAGCGTTCGGCCCGATCCAGGTTGCCCAGCCAGGATCCGTCGAATCCTGCGGAACGGGATCCCACGTCCAGCGGAGTGCACCGGTGCGCGCGTCGAAGCCGCGGACTTCCCCGCTCGCGGCATCGATCCGGCCGTTGTCGGCCACAGCGGAGCCGACAACGATGAGATCGTTGACGATGGCGGGCGGTGATGTCTGCTCGTACTCCGTCCGGTTGCGCGGTGCATTGCGCAGTCCCCTCACGAGATCGACCGTCCCCTCCGCGCCGAACGCCGTGCACGGCCGCCCATCCACTGCGTCCAGCGCGACGAGCCGACTGTCGATCGCCGCGACGATGACGCGGAGGGCACATGGTGACCCCGGTCGGGCGGACGCATCCTGCCAGAGCGAGACGCCGCGGTTCGTGAAATCGCCGAACCGGATTGATGGATCGACCTTCAGGTCGTGAACCCAGCGCTCGGTCCCGGTCGTCGCGTCGAGCGCCGTGACGCGACCGAACGGCGTGCTGAAGTACATCACCCCGCGATGCACCAGCGGCGTCGCCTCGAATGAGACCTGCGTACGTTCCGTCTCCGGACGCCGTGCCTCACCGGTACTGTAGCGCCACGCGACCTGAAGGCCGGCGACGTTGTCGCGGCGAATTCCGGTCAGCGGAGAGTGTCGGTCGCCGAGCGGCGTGCGGCCGTAGGCCGTCCAATCCCAGGAAGCCGGCGGTGGGGACGACGCCGTTCCACGCACACACCCCGAGACGGCCAGGGCGGCGACGGTACATGCAATGCGGCGACGACTCACGCGCACGCGGCGCGAACGGGAGACAGCGGCCAGCAGGAGACTCGTCATCGGGTGCGAATGTTCGTGGTGCGCGCCTGTTGCCGCAAGCGGACTGCACCTGCCGTGGGAGTGATGTCCTTCACCGAGCACCGATGACTGATGACTGAACACCGTGCACCCCGGTTCACGCTCGCTTGCCTTGGATTGTGGTGCTCCCGTACACGGAGGAGGTAGCTGCAAACGGAGTCCCCGGTCGTCGGTGATCAGTCATCAGTGGTCAGTGGAGAACACTCGGCAACCCGACCATCTCCAGCAGCCTCAGCGCATTGGTGGACGTCGCGACACCCGGACGCAGTCGGTAGTCGAATGACATCGTCGAGCTCCCATCCGCGTCGATCCCGAGCTGCTCGGTGAAATGAACATCGGTGCGGGCGCGGGAAAGTGCCGCGCTGTCCGCGAGTGCGAGGTCGTGCGTCGTGACCGCCCCAATCGTCCCCGACTCCACGAGGTGGCCCACGATCCGCTGCGCCGCAATCGTGCGTTCAGCTGAATTGGTCCCCTGGAGAATCTCGTCGAACAAGTAGAGCAGCGTTCGTCCAGTCGCCGGTGCAGCGTGCGCGGCATCGACGATCTGCTTGAGCCGGAGCAGCTCCGCCATGAAATACGAGACGCCTTGCTCCAACGAGTCCTGCACCCGGATGCTCGTGTGAAGGGCGAGCAGCGGACAGCGCATGTGTGCCGCGCACACTGGCGCCCCACACTGTGCGAGCACGACGTTCAGCCCGATTGATCGAATGAGCGTGCTCTTCCCGGCCATGTTGGAACCAGTGACGAGCAGGAACGTTCCGGGCGGTCCGACGGTGACGTCGTTCGCGACGCGCACACCGTGGGCGAGCAGCGGATGACCGATGCGCTCCGTCGCGAGCACCGCCGCCCCACTTTCCGTGAGCTCGGGAAAGGTCCAGTCCGGATTGTCGTGCGCCAGGGTCGCGAACGCGGAGAGTGATTCAATGGCGCCGAGGGCGGTAAGCCAGCGGGCGACGTGTCGTCCCGTCGATCGCTGCCACCGCTCGAGCAGGTCCACGAGATGAAAATCCCAGAGGAGCCCGAGCTGCAGCGGGACGTACAGCATCGGCGACCGCCAGACCTCTGCCGCCTGCATGATCCCGACAAGATTCGCGATCTGGACATGCGCGACGCCGTCGTCGCTCGATATCTCCCGTTGGAGATCGCGCAGCAGCGGCGCCTCGAAGCGCGCCGCCGCGATGATGCGCAGCAGCTCGGCGTAGCGCGCGAGGACCTCCGATTCGGGGAGCGCCCTGCGCAGCGCGACGATGAGCCGTCGCGAGAACGTCGCGCTCAGCGCGATCCCGGTGAGCAGCGGCAGGACCCAGAGGGGGCGCGCGATGAATCCCAAGGCATCCGCCGTGCCCAGCCCGATGGTGAAGGCGGGGACGACCCAGGCCGACCAGATGAGCCACGGTCGCCCGGTAACCAGCGACGCGTTGGTTTCCGCCCAGGTTGCAAACTGGTCGATGCGTCCGGGTGCTCCCCACACTCGTCTCGCCTCGATCGCCAGGTCTTCGCGAAGTTCGACCAACCGCGCGAGCTCGGCCACGGCCACCTGCCTGCCGCGCGCATCGGCGATTGACGCAGGCTCGAGCAACCACGATCGAATCGTTGACCCGCCCGGAGTTGCCGTCACGGGCGGGAGCAGCTGCGCGAGCGATGCCGAACCGAAGATGTCGAGGTCGTCTGCGTACGGATGACCGGGCGGCGCATGCCACCCCCGGTCAGGAAGCGCAGTCCACTCCCGTCGCAACCGGTGCAGACCCGCATGAGCGAGCAGCGCACGGTCGCGGATGTGGGCCTCCCTTCGCGCCAGGCGCGAGTGATACATGACGAGGCCGATGAACACGGCCCCGATCGCGGCCATGGCGAGCCAGAACGGGCGAGCCCCCGCGGCCCCACGCACGAGGATCCAAACCAGCAATCCTGCACTTGCGGTGAAGGTGGCGAGCCGCGCGATCTCGATCATCCGGAGACGCGCCACGAGGGCGTCAGCCTTTCGGGTGAGATCAGCAGCTCGCTCGAGGTAGAAACGTTCGACGGTCGCGTTCTCAGGCATCGGAGAGAAGGATAAACGCATCCATGCTTCCCGTTCGAGCTCCGGATCGATGACTTCCGTCCTGATGATCAGAGACTCAGGCGGCTCGGGGGAATCCGTATCGATGCGCAACGGGATCGCCGCCAGGCGTTTCAGCGCCAGCGAAAGATGCGCAGCGCGACGACGAAGGAGACGATGAGCCACGCGACGAGGACCGCGAGCTCACCCACGATCGAGGCGAGCGATGCGCCCTGCAGCATCGTTGCCCGCAAGGCATCCACCGTAGCGGTGAGCGGTAGCGCCCGGAGCACTGGCTGGAAAGCCGCCGGGAAGTTCGAGGACGCGAAGAACACTCCCGAGAAGATCCACATCGGGAGCATGACGAGGTTGGACAGTCCTGACACCGCCTCCACAGTCTTGGCGCGCGACGAGACGAGCAATCCGAGCGCGCTGAAGGCGAGCGCCGAGACGAGGCAGACGACGCCAAGCGTGACGAGGGAGCCGCGTACCGGGACATCGAACACCAGCGCGCCGAAGCCGACGAGCACGATCACCTCGACCACGAGGAACCCGAGGCGCGAGAGCAGAAAGGAAAACAGGTACTCGCCGCGCGACATTGGCGTCGCGACGAGCCGCTTGAGCAGCTTCTTGTTCCTGGCGGTAACGATGGAAAAGGCGATCGACCAGATGCCCCCGCCCATGATGTTCATGCCGAGCAGGCCCGGGATGAGAAAATCGATGAAGCGCGAGCCGCGTGCGGTGATCGACGCATCGCGCACAGAGACCGGGTCGCTCCGCCCGGCAGCGCGCTGCAGCGCCTCGTTCGCGAGCAGGCGCGCCGTGCGCGCTTCGGGTCGTGATGCGTCGAACCGGTATTCGAGCGCACCCGCGGCGTCCCGCGCGACAACCATGGCCACCGAACCGCTCTGGAGCGCGCGCGTGGCGGCGCTGTCGTCCCGGAACACATCGACGACGAGCTGTTGAGACGTTCGCAGCGCGACCGCAGTCGTCTCCGCGGCTGCCGCTGATGTCGCGACCACTCCGATCTTCACCGTTTCCGCCGGCCGATTCCGGAACGCGATGCCGAGTCCCGCGGCGAGGAGGAGCGGGAAGATGAACGTCCAGAACACCGCCTCGGGCTCGCGAAGAAATTCGCGAAGGCGCACGAGTGCGAGCTCGGCCAGCGCCGGACGGACGGGACGCTCAGCCATCGCGCAGTGCCCGTCCGGTGAGCGTGACGAAGACATCCTCGAGCGTCGGTGAGTGGGTGCGGAGCTCGGTCAGCCGCGCACCGTGGCGCGGAAGCTCGGCCAGCAGCGCCGGAATGGCTTCGTGGGGCGCGTCCACCTGAAGCTCCCATCCACCATCCGTCGCGCGGGGCGCACGCGCCGACTGCACCGCCCGGCCGATCGCGCCGAGCGCATGCTCGTCGATCGTGCGGTCGCCATTCGCGGCCGAGAAGAACACGATCTGGCTCGCGCCCAGGCTGGCGATGAGCTCGCGCGGCGTGCCGAGCGCGATCACGCGCCCCCGATCGATGATGGCGACGCGATCGCACAGCCGCTCGGCCTCTTCCATATAGTGCGTCGTGAGGACAATCGTCCGGCCCTGCGACTTGAGCGACTCGACGAGCTCCCACAGTTGTCGGCGGGACTGCGGATCCAGTCCCGTGGTCGGCTCATCGAGGAAGAGCAGCTCCGGATCACCGACGAGCGCGCAGGCGAGCGCGAGCCGCTGCTTCTGTCCGCCGGACAGCGTGCCGACGCGCGCACCTCGCTTCTCCACGAGCTGGACGAGGGCGATGGTCCGCTCGACCGGATGCCCGCTCCGGTAGAAGCTGCGGAAGAGGCTCAGCGTCTCCTCGACCGTGAGCTTCTCGCTGAGCTGCGTCTCCTGGAGCTGGATGCCGAGTCGTTCGCGAAGCTCGCGGGCATCGCTCGCCCAGCGACGGCCAAGGACTGCGACCTCGCCGCCATCCGGGGCGGTCAGTCCCTCGCAAATCTCGATCGTGGTCGTCTTCCCTGCACCATTCGGTCCGAGCAGACCGAAGCACTCACCCGTGCGCACATCCAGCGTGAGCCCATCGACGGCGATGACATCCCCAAACGTCTTGCGCAGGTCGCGCACGACGAGTGCTGATGTCGTAACTGCGGAAAGGGTCGGTGCGGACATTCGAGGAAGGTAGCTGGCGAGTCTGGGTATGGCGTGGGTTCCCAACGGCGAACGCAGAAGACGCAGAAGACGCGGAGGACGCGTCCTCTGCGTTCGCTTTCTGGGGCGCGCGCGAAACCCTATGTGATTACCGTCGGCTCGGTTCGCCCGGTTCGTATGTGCAGCCCCGACAGCTCGAGCGCCGCCGCGAGGTATGAGGCGAGCGCCTCCTGCACGTCGCGATTCTGTCGCGCCGCGTCCGGCTCGTACGACTCGACATACAGTCTCACCGTTGCGCCTGCCGTTCCGGTGCCCGAGAGCCGGAAGATGATTCGCGCACCAGACTCGAAGATCACGCGAAGTCCCTGTCCCGCGCTCACGCTGTCATCGACCGGATCGCGGTAGCTGAAATCGTCCGCCGAAACGACTCGGTCATCGCCGATACGCTCCCCCGGCAGCGTCCCGAGCTGCGCGCGGACATGTTCCATCACCTCGCGCGCCGCTTGCGCGGGAACCTCTTCGTAGTCGTGACGCGTGTAGTAGCTCCGGCCGTATCGTCGCCAGTGGTCGCGCACGATCGACTCGACGCTCTCCCGGCGCGCCGCGAGGATCGACAGCCAGAACAGCACCGCCCAGAGGCCGTCCTTTTCCCGCACGTGATCCGACCCCGTGCCGAAGCTTTCCTCGCCGCACAGCGTGATGCGCCCCGCATCGAGCAGGTTGCCGAAAAACTTCCACCCGGTGGGTGTCTCGTAGCAGGGAACGCCGAGTGAGCGCGCGACGTGATCCACCGCCTGGCTCGTCGGCATCGACCGTGCGACGCCAGACAGGCCGCGTGCGTACCCGGCAGCCAGCGGCGCGCTGGCGGCGATCACGGCGAGACTGTCGGACGGAGTCACGAAGAAGTTGCAACCGAGGATCATGTTCCGGTCGCCATCGCCGTCCGACGCCGCACCAAAGTCGGGCGCATCCTCCCCGAACATCTCGGCGACGAGGTCCGGCGCATAGGTGAGGTTCGGATCCGGATGCTCCCCGCCGAAATCGGGAAGCGGTGTGCCGCGCACCACCGTTCCCGCCGGCGCGCCGAGGCGGCGCTCCAGAATCTCCTGCGCGTATGGCCCCGTCACCGCGTTCATCGCGTCGAAGCGCATGCGGAACGCGCCCCCCGAGAACAGCGTGCGCAACGCCCGAAAGTCGAACAGCGTCTCCATCAGCTCAGCGTAGTCGGCGACCGGATCGATGATCTCCACGGTCATCTCACCGAGCTGCTGGCTGCGAACGCGGTCGAGCGCTACGTCGGGTGCGTCGATGATCCGGTACTGGGTCAGCGACCTGGCGATCGATGCGATTTCCGCTGTCACCTTCTCCGGCGCCGGTCCGCCGTTGGCGACGTTGTACTTTATCCCGAAATCCCCATCGGGGCCGCCGGGGTTGTGGCTCGCGGAGAGAATGATGCCACCCGCCGCCTCTCGCTTGCGGATGACGCACGACGCAGCCGGTGTCGACAGGATCCCACCGGTGCCGACGAGCACCCGGCCCACTCCGTTGGCCGCCGCCATCCTCAGCACGACCTGAATCGCTTCGCGATTGAGGTATCGGCCGTCGCCGCCGACAACGAGTGTCCCGCCGGGCGGAATGCGCGCCGCCCCGAGAATCGCCTGCACGAAGTTCTCGAGGTAGTTCGGCTGCCGGAACACCGGCACCTTCTTGCGGAGGCCCGAGGTGCCGGGCTGCTGGTCGGGGTACGGCGTCGTCGCTACGGTCTTGAGCATTCGAGTCTCGCGGAGAGTCTTCGCGCGCGGAGCATCGCACGCCCGGTGCGAAAACCGCATTCGAGCGCACTCGCACATGTGGCCGGTCGGGCCCGCAGTCGCGCCAGGGCAGCGGCGGCTCGTGCAAAAGGCGCCAAAGGGGGGCGTCGCCGCAAGGTGGCCGGTCGTTGAGGAGACCGTGCGGGGCCCACGCGGTCTCCACCCCGACGCACAGGATCGATGTTCCGCTGCCGTCGCCGCCTGCGTGCCACCGTCTGCCGCGACGTTCCCACCCCCGGCCGGGCCCACGGGATCATCGCAGTCAACCTCGCAAGGACGCCCACCACGTCGACCCTCACCGATATGCTCGACTCCACGCCGCCACCCATCAGTCCGCACCAGGTCGCCGTGATGATCACGTTCTCCGCTCCAATGCTTGCCCTGGCGTCCTGCGTCACGGTGATCTTGACGCCCGGGGAAACGCCACCCGTCGCATGCTGCGACACTTCACGTACCGCCGCGCCAGCGGAACCGGCGACCGGCGACCGGAGTCGCGCCACGCCAGTTGATTCCCCAGCCATCGCGACCGCTACGATGCCCACCAGCAGCGTCGGGCACAGCGCTGTTCTCCGCGGGCTGGTGCTTCCAGAAATGTTCATGAGTCGTGGCCTCGCTCGAGCAGTGTCATGAGCCCGATGTTCGCACCGATTGCGCGAACGGGGAGCTCCACCGAGGAGACACGCGACTGTTACTGTCATTTGATCATTCGAACGATGGGGCGCTCCGGTCACGCGTGACCTGGCGCCAGCACATCAGCACGGTCCCGAGCACGAGATCAGCCCGCCTCGGAATCCGAATCGGGGGATAGCCGGCATTGAGCGACGCGAGCTCCACGACCTTCGGTCCCACGCGCGAGACCCGCTTCACCACGTACCCATCGTCCGGCCGGCGCGCGACGACGACCGCACCGCGCCGAAGCTCCGGATCGAGCTTGATCAGGATCGTGTCCCCCGCGTGCAGCAGCGGCTCCATGCTGTCCCCCGCGACGGTGAGCGCGACGTGCTGCCCCGGTGACACATCTGCGGGCAGCTCGAGCCAGCTCGTGCACGGCTCATCCCACAAATCCCGACCCACACCCGCGGCCACGCCGAGATCCAGCACAGGGGCGCACCGCTCGGCGCGCGCAGCGGCGACCATCGACGACACCGTACCCTCGAGCGGCGGCGTCCTGAACGACGGACCACGCTCGGCAGTCCGCACACGATGGTCGCTCACCGCGAGCCGTCCACGCACACGCTCCTCGAAGGACGCGGCATGACCCACGAGGTCGGCCCTCGGCGTACCTGCACGAAGCTGCCGCGACCACCACTCGTGGAAGCGCGCGCCGGCTGCACTCTCCGGATCGATATCGGCGAGCGCTCGCTCGCCGAGGAGCTGCACGAGGCGATCGGCATCGCGCTCGCCCTCGTTCTCTCGTACAGCTGCGCCCGACCTGAGGTTCTGCGGGCCGTCGTCTGGCCGCGATGCTCGGTGATTGCTCATGAACCGTATCCCTCCCTCGGCAATGGATCGACACTGCTCCCTGCGACGTCACCCAGGTCCTGGCCTGCCATCATTGGTATCTCGACATCCACGCGGCGAAAAAACCGTGTGATCTCCGCGCGATCCGGTCCGTCGAGCCGGTATGCGTGGTGAAGTGCCGCATCGCGGAGCCGGGCGCGCAGCCTGGAGATCCGTACACGCGTCGCGCCGTGCGTCGTGCCGATCCACACCGCGATCTCACGCTGGGGAACACGCGCGCCCAGCCACGCGAGCAGTTGCCGTTCCTCATCGCTCAACTCCTGTTCGAGCGCCAACGCCAGTCGCTCGACCGCCGGTGACGGCGCGCTTCCTTCCCATCCGGGACCGTGGCTCCGGCGGACGGCATCCTCGGACGACGCGCTGGCGATCACACGCTCGGATCGGCCGCCGACATCGACTGCGTATGCATCACGGAGACGCTCACGACAGCGGAGGTCGCGCACGCTGTTTCCGTCGCGTCTCCGGAACGACGCAGCCAGGTAGCCGGCGAGCGCGCGCGGCACCGGTGTCGTCGCGTGACTCAAGCGGAGCACAGCGTCATCCAGGAAATCGGTGACGCGCTCGGTCACGTCCGCGCTCGACAGTGGTCGCCTGCGCGCGAGTGCAGTGATCAGTGGCGCGAAGCGAGCGAAGAATTCCCGGAGCGCACCCGTTTCGCCGCGGCGCATCGCGGCGACAAGTGCCGCATCGCTCCAACGTTCGCACGCGGCGCCTCGCCGTCGGGAGCTGCTGGTCTCACCATCCTCCTCATCGTGCAGATGCTCCACCGTGATCTCCCGCTGCGTCAGTGACCGCGCCTGGCGCGCGCGCCGCCAGACCCGCGGGCGCCTCACACTCCCGCAAAGGGAAGACACCCGACTGTTACATCGATCGCGCGCGACGCATGCAGCTGCCCTCAGCGCACGGTGTGTCGCTCGAGCCAACGCCGAAGCAGCCGTTCCACGCGCTCGACCGAAGCGACTCCGACAGTTCCGGTCTCGAGACGAAGTCGAAGTCGCATCGCTCGCATCGCGGGCATTCCCGTACGCGCTGCTTCGGCGAGCAGCTCGAGTGCGTCGATCGTGGGGGCGCCCAACGCCCACCCTGCGACGTCCGGCTCCCGGATCACGGCGCGCGGCAGTCGCTCCGCAGAGCGCGCGACGGTCAGTCGCTGCTCGCGAATGATGTTCTGTCGCTCACGCGCCAACCGCACGCGCTCGCGTGCGGCCTTTTCCATCTCCTCGACACTCGGCCGACGACTCGAGGCGGTGAAGCCGAGATTCGCCAGCGCGCGGCCGATGGCCGACGTCTCCGTGTTCTCGACGCAGGCGACGGCGTTGATCTCCCCGTCACCGACACGCTCGGATGCCCACCCCGTCGCTGCAGGGGACATGTCTTCGGCAGCGCGGTACACGAGGGCCTTGAAGACCACCACCACGCCCCGCTCGACCAGCTCCGTCACGATCCGCCCTGTGGAATGCCGCTCGTAGAACAACGCGATGCGCTCGGCGACGGGTGCGTACGCGCCGGAATCGAAGGGAAGCGTGGTCTTCGGCATGCGGCCTCACGGTGAGAAGCGACGAGTCACGCCGCAACGATATACCGAACAAAAGCCGAAAGCAAGCGGTACGCTCCCAGTTCCCGCATTCGGGACGAGCCGTTCCGGCACCGGGCGACCGGCATGGGGATCCTCTCGAATCAGCCGACTCAATTCGCAGTCCCGCACCGTATTGGCTTCGGGCCATGTCGGCATGGGCCTCGCATTCCCATGTGACGCTCACTTGGTCCGCAGGAGCACTATCCGTTCGCAACCGCAAGAGCCTCTCACCCTTCCGGCAACCACCATGTCCCTGGCCCCAGCCTCCTCCCGCAGGTCACTCGCACGTGCCTTGATTCTCGGTTTCGCCATGCTCGCGCTGGCATCGCAGCCGATGTCGGCCCAACCCGCGGCGGAGAGTGAAGCCGTCCGCCGCGCGGTGCTCGATTACGTCGAGGGCTTCTACGAAGGCGACACGACGAAGCTCGTCCGCGCGATGTGGCCTGAGGTGCGGAAGTACGGCTACTCCCGCAACCAGGGCGCGTACGCCGGAAGCGCGATGCAGTACCCGAGCGGATTCATGGGCTACGCGAACCGGATTCGCACCGGCCTGAGCAAGACGCCTCCGAACGCCCCGAAGGACATCACCATCTTCGACGTGCAGGACCAGACGGCGAGCGCGAAGCTCACCGCGTGGTGGGGCACCGACTACCTTCTGCTGGCCAGGGAAAACGGTCGCTGGATGATCACCCACGTTCTCTGGCAGAGCCCACCGCCGCGCTCGCCCTGAGCAACACTCCGGGGCGAGCCAGTGTACGGATGGCGATGAACCCCGTCGACGACCACGCCGCGCCCACTCGCACCGATCGCCAGATCGCCTTCCTCGTCGATGCCGATCGACTGAAGGGAGTGCTCAGGCAGACGCTGCTCTGCGACGGGTCGCGGCGGGAGAACAGCGCCGAGCATTCCTGGCATCTCGCGCTGATGGCTGCGGTGCTCGTTGAGCATGCCGTCGGCGCAGTGGACGTCTCGCGCGTCGTGCGCATGCTGCTCGTGCACGACCTGGTCGAGATCGACGCGGGCGACACGTTCGCCTACGACGTGACTGCGAACGCGGATCGCGAAACGCGCGAGCGCCTCGCCGCCGACCGCATCTTCGGGCTCCTCCCCGCCGAACAAGCGCCGGAGATGCGCGCACTCTGGGAGGAGTTCGAGGCGCAGGCCACCGCCGACGCACGCTTCGCGACGGCGCTCGACCGGCTCCAACCGCTGCTCAACAACCATCACGCCGACGGCGGAAGCTGGCGCGCCCATGGCGTCACCCGCACGCAGGTGCTTCGCCGGATGGAACCCATCCGCCACGCACTCCCCGCCCTCTGGCCAACCGTTGAATCGATCGTCGTTCACAACTGCAGCCTCGGTCACATCCTCGATGATGTTCGTGCGAGCGACCAGAGTCCTGCGTGATCGTCGCCTCTCCCGGGTGACCCGCTGCTCATCGGTGTCTGGGTCGAGGTCTCATGTCCCTTCACGCAATCCTTCATGCCCTTCATGTTCAGGCTTGTTCCCGAAGCCCACCACTGACAATACCCGTTCGGTGACGCGGGTCACCGTCTGAAATCGCTGATCGGAATGGTACGAATTCCGCAATCCTAGGCCGGGAATTCTGCAATGACCCGATCCGATCAACGACCATGGCTCACCGAACATTCGTCGATGATGCAGGTGCTTCCTGGGAAGTGCGTGAAGTGCGGCCGATGTGGGCGGACCGTCGGGTGACGGGTGATCGCCGCGAGCGCGCTCCGGATGATCTGGGAGTAGATCCGCCGGTGGTCGAACACCGGCGCGGACCCGATCGACGGAAAGGCGACAGCGGCGGCCTGCGCCGCGTCAAGCTGGGCGATGGGTATTCGAGCGGCTGGCTCGTCTTCGAGTCCGGGGTCGAACGGCGGCGCCTCTCCCCGATTCCGACCGACTGGGAGACTGCTCCCCGGGAGGAGCTCTCCAGCCTTTGTGCCCGCGCGTCAACGCCGTGGGCGCGGATCAACCAGACAAGAGAGTAGCCAGCCCGCGGCCGTTGGTGCCCGGCTCGGCAGGTCCCCCGAAATTCCCGTTGGCTGTCTAGTTCGTTATCAGTCGCCTCGGATGATCGTCCTCTACATGCCACTCTGCCCGATCCGGGACGAGGGGCTGGGTGTGCGTCGCCCGGAAGCAGGTCGCGAACGCAGGCCTTGATTCTCCGTTCACACCGTCGATCCCCATCCGATGCCCAGCCACCCGTCAATGACGATCCGTCCCGCCGCGACCCGGCTCCGCGGATGACGGCTGGCGAGCTGCTCCCGGGAGAGTTGATCGAACGAGCAGCGCGCCTCGTCGCGATCGCGATCGGTGGTCCCGCGACTGTACTGTGCATCGAGAGCGAGCCGGGGAAGCGACCGCGGAACGGCCGACCCGCTGGATCACGCGCACGCCGGAACGACCCGCTTCCGACCGTACGTGTCGGCATCCGCGCGTTCGGGGGCTCGACCGATGCCTGCGTCTGCAGCGATTCGACCGTGGCTGAGGCGCCGTGTCTTGCCCCTGACGAAGCTGCGGTCGTCACGGCGGCGGGGGCTCGCGCATACGCGATCCTTCCCCTGGCCGAGCGCCGAAACGGGACGACGCCCTTCGGCGCTCCACCGGGTTCATCGCAGCGGCTCGCCCTCTACCTGCTTTCGGATACGCCTCGTGAGTGGTGCCACTCGGAGATGCAGGCGCTGGCCGAGGTCGCCGCGAGCGTCAGCGCCGAAGTCGAGCTGCGCCGGGAGCTCGCGGCCTGCGATGCCGCAAGCGAAGAGCTCCGGAAGGACGGGATGCGCGATGGGCTCACCGCGCTGCCGACCCGTGCCCTCTTCCTGGACCGACTCGCTCATGCCGTCGAGCGGGCCAAGCGCCATCGCGACTTCCACTTCGCCGTGCTCTGCATCGACCTCGATCGCTTCAAGGCCGTCAACGACAGCCTCGGACCCGAGGCCGGCGATGCGGTGCTCGTCGAAGTATCTCGGCGCCTCGAGACCTGCGTCCGCGGTGAGGACATGGTCGCCCGCCTCAGCGGCGATGAGTTCGCGGTCCTGCTGGAGAGCATCTCCAACGACAGCGATGGCGGACGCGTGGCCGAGCGGGTAGCCCGTGCGCTCTCCACCCCGCTGGCGACAGCGCATGGCGAGGTCTTCACGGCGGCCAGCATCGGCATCGTGCTCAGCTCCTCGGGCCTCGATGCCGCACCCGCGCTGCTGCAGCATGCCGCCATCGCAATGTCCCGCGCCAAGACCGCCGGGCGTGCCCGGTACGAGATGTTCGATCCCACGATGCAGGTACGGGCGACCGCCCGCCTGCGGATGGAGACCGACCTTCGTCGCGCGATCACGCGTGGAGAGTTTGAGCTCTACTACCAGCCGCTGGTGTCGCTCGAGACGGGGCGGATCACCGAGCTCGAGGCACTCATTCGCTGGCGTCACCCCGAGCGCGGAATGATCCCGCCGCTGGATTTCATCCCGCTCGCCGAGGAGACCGGACTGATCGTCCCGATCGGCAGCTGGGTGCTGACGGAAGCATGCCGGCGGATGCGCGAATGGCAGCGGGAATTCCCGAATGCTATGGGGAACGGCGAGCTCTCGCTGAGCGTGAACGTCTCGGTGAAACAGTTTGCTCAACCGAACTTCGTGGCCCAGGTCGCCGAGGCCATCGCGGCCAACGGGCTCGACCCACGCTGCCTGAAGCTGGAGATCACAGAGAGTTTCGTGATCGACAACCCGGAGCTGACGCGACGGATTCTCGAAGCGCTCCGCGCAACGGGCGTCGGCATCTACCTCGACGACTTCGGAACGGGCTATTCATCGCTCGCCTACCTGCACCAGCTTCCGCTCGACGCAATCAAGATCGACCGCAGCTTCGTCATGGGCATGAATACGGGCACGACGCACCTGCAGCTCGTTCATACGGTTCGGTCGCTCGCGCGGAGCATCGGCGTGCTTGCGGTCGCGGAAGGCGTCGAGACCCAGCAGCAGCTCGACGCACTGCGTGCACTCGGCTGCGAGTCGGCGCAGGGCTATCTCTTTTCGCGGCCCGTGCCGGCGGCGGAGATCGCGGAGCTGCTCACTCGCGACCAGCGCTGGTAGGATCCGCAGGTATCACCGCCGCCGCGTCCCCCGGTGACGGCTGTCGTGGCGCCTGGGTCGGCAACGGAATGCGGTAGAAGCGAGCGATCAGCCAAGCGCCGTCGGATTGCTTCGCCCACTCCGTGACGAACCGGCCGTGCTGCTCGCTCACCGGCTGGCCGGGGAACGAGAGATGCTCGTAGTACGAGCCCCAGAGGTACGCCCGGTCGCCGAACACGTCGATGGTGTCCGCCGTCGCCGTCGCAGTGTGCACCTGGACACCGGGAAACGACGTCAGGAATGCCCGGATGGAATCCCGCGTGACGATCGGGCGAATCCCCGGCTCGAAGAGTACGCCGGTCGCGGTGAAGGACGCCGCCATCGCCGGTGCGTCTACCCGCCGCGCGGCCTGCTGATAGCGCTCCAGTGCTGCCGCGACCTCGCTCCGTGCGATCGCCCCGTCGCGTGACGCGACATCATCTCCCCACCGCACGCACGACACCAGCATGGCGAGCGCGACGGGGTAGAACCGGGACGCCGGCAATAGTCGCATCATGCCTCCGAATGTTCTGTCGCTGATCGTGAGGACCGCTGGCTTCCGTTGGTGTGCCGCTCGCAAGGATAGCACGGGCGGGTCGCCGCCGCAGGAGCGCCGACCGAGTTGCCCGCGCGCGCCGGCCGTCGTCACCCTTGGGCGTGGTTCGACCCTCTTCCATAGGGTCGCGCAGGCACCAGACGGCGACGGAGAGTGATGCAGCCCACCAGGAGATCGACCCCCCTTCGCGAATCCCCTTTCGCGTTCACGCGGCCAGCCCGGCGCCGCGGCTGGATGGACCGAATGCTCGGCCGGCCGCGCGCCGACCTCGCGGGCCAGGCGCTCCAGCACCTCCTCACCAAGCGTGATCCTGCCCACATCTCGTGCGCCGACATCTCGGCGCTACTGCTCGAATACGATGTCGGAGGCCCAGCGGCGCGCGAAGTCCTCGTCCAGATGTGGCGGCATGTCCTCGCGACCTTCCTCACCGACGATGCGTTCTCCGACCGCGAGATCGCCTATCTCGAAGCGCTGCGCGAGGCCTTCGCGCTCACGGCTGACGAGGTGCGGGGCTCCGAGGAAGCAGTCGTGCACCCTCGGTACTCGGTCGCCTTGCGCGATGCACTCGCCGACGCCCGGCTCAGCGACGACGAGCGCGCCATCCTCGCTCGGCTGGGCGAGTCGCTCCGTCTGCCCGCCGATGTGCAGCAGGAGCTCCTTCGCCGGTCGAGCCGTGCGGTGATCGATCGGCTGCTCGACCGCTCCGTCGCCGACCGCAGGCTCTCCCCCGAAGAGCTCGAGCAGCTCGCCTCCGTCGCACGCCACCTCGGCGTGACCCCGAACTTCGACGGCGCGACCGACGCCATTCTCGATCGCTATGCGCTCTTCTGGCGCATTGAGAACGGTGACCTGCCGACCGCGACGCGCGACGACCTGACGCTCGAACCGGGGGAGACCTGTCACCTCTCGCTGCCGGCCGAGCGTCACGAGCCGCGCGGAGCGGGGGACGCGTCGGAGACGGAAGGGATCGTGAGTGTCCGTATCGCGCGCGGCGTCTACTTCCGCGTGGGCAGTGCCTCGGAGGAGCGCATGAACCGCAAATGGCTCGCGCGTGCGGATGCGGGGCAATTCGCCGTCACCAGCACCCGCGTCGTCTTCACGGGGGCACAGGGCACGTCGACTTTCCGCCTGCGCGACATCTCGTCCTACCAGGTCTACGCCGACGGGATCATCCTCGAGCGCCGCTCGGGGCCGGGGCCCTATTTCACCATCGAGGGGGATGTCGAGCTGGCGGCAGTCATCCTGGGTGCCGCGCTGGCGCGGGGTTGAGGGCTTGACGCACTGGTCGGCTGCTCGTACCGTCTCCCCACTCTCAGAAGCTGTGAAGCCCGGCATCCGCTAGCGGATCGCCCATGTGCCGGGTGGAGCCAATCGCGAAACCGGCTGAGTGCTTTCCCGCTCGGCCGGTTGTTTCGTGTTCCCCCATGTGCATGCGGGATGTCGCGCGGACTTCGCGTCGATGTTCCGGTTCATCCCTTCCAGGAGGTTTCATGAGCATCGTGAAGCACATCGCCCCCATCGCTGCGGTCGGTTGCGCAGCCCTGCTCGTCGCCTGCTCCGCCGGTGACAAGGCCGCGGATGACAGCGCCGCGGTCACCCCACCTGCCGCGACACCGCCGGCTGCCCCGGCCGCCATCTCGCTTGCGCAAGTCGCCGGCAAGTGGAACACACGCGCCGTCCCGGCGAGCGGCAGCGACACCACGGCGACCCTGTCGGTGCTGACCGCCACTGCGGATACGACGGGCTGGACCATGACGCTCCCCAACCGCCCCCCACAGCGCGTACGCGTCCGAGTCATGGGCGATAGCGTCATGATGGAGGTGGGACCCTACGAGAGCGTGCGTCGCAAGGGCGTGATGGTGACGACGCAGAGCGTGTCGCGAATGCAGGGGGACTCCCTCGTCGGCATGACGGTCGCCCGCTACAAGAACGCCGGCGCCGACTCGGTGCTTCGCCTGCGCACGGTCTCCAGGCGGGCGCCGTAACTCGGGGCGAAGGTCAACGGCTGCCTCATGAGGTCAACCGCTTCCTCATGAAGAGCATGAAGGGTCCATGAAGGTGCATGAAGAACGGCAAGGGATTTGTTGGCATCTCGGCATTGGGAACGGAAGCGGACATGCTGGTCCCCGCTACACGAATCCTTCGTCAGTCGAGACCAATCGTTCGTCGCTTCCTTCATGGCCCTTCATGCAACCCTTCATGCTCTACATGAGGAAAGCTTTTCCCCAACACACAGAAATCAGAACGACAGCATCTGCGTGAACTTCACGACGACCCCGAGGCCGGTGGCGGGCGCGTCGGGAGTCGTGATCCTCTGCTGGTTGAGCACGATGAACAGGTCGCTCAGCGGATGGTGGATGACGTTGAAGCGCAGGTTGGCGTTGAAGACGTGCTGACGGGGGTCGTACTGCGTCAGCGCATCGAAGAACATGTTGGTCGTGAACGAGTACGTCGCGCGCGAGGTCCAGAGCAGCGCCTCGAAGTGCGCGTCCGGGTCATCGAGATCCGCGTCGGTGTGCGACACGCCGATCGACCCGTTGAAGTGCGGTGAGGGCCGCGCCGACAGCGTGAGCTGCTGCGTCATCTGGCGCCCACTCCACAATCCCCCGGCGAGGATGCTGAAGCCCAGCGAGAGTGGCCGGCTGCCGTCAGTGCTCCCACGGAGTCGGTACTCGTTCCATCCGTAGCTGCCCGCTGGAATCGGCGGGATCGACCTCCTGATCGTGAACGGCGTCGCGATCCGCTGGAACTGCGGGTTCACTGACAGCTCGGCGAACGTGCCGTTGCTCATGAAGAAGGTGAACCCGGAGTGCAGGTCCTTGGCTGTCATGTCGCCGCGCAGGTTCTCGTAGTAATTCCAGACGACGTGCGGATGAAGCTCGCGGCCGCCCATCCGTGCGAACCAGGCAGGGCGCGGTCGCACGCCAACATCGAGGATGTACTTGCGTGTGTCCGTGCGACGGAAATACCCGAGATCATCGGAGAAGCCGCGTCCCACCTCGAGCAGGCCGACCTTCCCATGGAAGAAGTTGCCCTCGTGGCTGAGCGAGGTGCGATAGGTGTATTGTCCTCCACTCAGCGCCGGCTTCCGGCTGCCGACGACGTAGCTGTTCCAGTCCCAGTTGCCGGGAAGCCGGAAGTTGCCATCGATGCCCACGAGGCGGTTCCAGTCGCCCGCGCGGCCGAGGGCTTCCCGGTCGAGCACGATCATCCCGGCGTCCGAGCCTCGGAGGATGTTTCGGCGCAGCCGGAGCACCGAGTACTGGTTCCTCGGCGCCGTCGCCGTGGCGCGCGTCTGCATCGACAGTGCGCCGACGCCGAAACCAGCGAGGCTGCCGGTGAGTCGCACGCCCGCGGGGATCGAGAGCGAGCGGCCATCCGGCGACAGTCCGATGCGACGGCTGAAGAAGAGGAGCATGTCCTCATCCGGCGTGGGCGTCAGCATCACACGATTGTTGCGCGCCGCGTCGCCGACATAGAAGATCCCCGAGTTCTCGAGGAAGAACTCGCGCTTCTCGGGAAAGAACTGGCCGAACTGCGTCAGGTTGACCTGCTGCTCGTCCGCCTCGACCTGCGCGAAGTCCGGGTTGACCGTGACATCGAGCGTGAGCCCCGGCGTGACGCCGTACTTGACGTCGAGGCCGGCGTCGCCGGTGGTGACGAATGCATCGCCGCCCGTCTCGCGCACGCTCCGCGCGGCGGTGTAGGGTTTGACACGCAGGTCACGCGCGGATCCGGTGTGCACGATCCCCGTGAGCTCACCGGCGAGCGAGATGCGCGCGAGCGTGAACGCGCGCGGAACCGGCGACCAGAAGACAACCTCGTTCTTCCGGCGGATGCGCCTCGAGAAATTGATCCCCCACGTCGGAGCGGCCGCAAAATCGAAGCGCAGCGTGCGGAAGGGGATCGCCATCTCCACGATCCACCCGTCGGCCACGCGACTGGTTTTCACCGTCCAGACCCCATCCCAGCTCGTGTTGATCTCGCGACCTTCGTTCGCGATCTGCCGGTCCGCTCGTGCTCCCGCGACGTTGGTGATGAAGACGTAGCCGTTGCGGCGATCCCGAAACGTGTCGAGCAGCAGCTCGAAGTCATCCTGCTGCTCCTCCCTGAAGTCCTTCTTGATGTCGTTGAGTACGAGGCGCCCGGGCTCCCGATCGTACAGGTACGCACCGACATACAACCGCTCGGCGTCGAACAGCACACGCACTTCGGTGTTCTCGGTCGCGGGCTCTCCGGTGCGCGGCTCGCTCTGCACGAAGCCCGACGCCACAGGTGCTGCCTGCCAATCGGCCTCGTCGAGCCGTCCATCGATCGCGATGGGACCCCGGGCTTCCGTTGCGACGACGGAGCGTGCCGCGCCCGCGGCCGCGGTGCTGGAGCCGCGGTCGCGGGCGAGCGTGTCCTGCGCCAGGGCAGGCAGCGCGAAGATGGCGATCGTGACAGCGCCGGCCGTCAGGGCGATGCAACAGCGCCGGACGCACTGGGCGCGGGGGAAACGCTCACGGTACATCGTATATTCTTGTCGGATGTGTGATCGGGGGAGCGGTCAAAGCTGACCGTCCCGCCGGTGGTGTCAAGGACGCTGGCGTACGAACGCGACCAACGAAGGAGAAATCGCATGCCGCAGCGGCTCGACAGTGTGATCCTCGCCATGGCATTGATCGCGGTTCCTCATGCACGGAGCAACGCACAGGCGCCTGCGACGATCGAGGCGTACGTCGCTGCACACCAGCGGGAGATCGTCGCCGAGCTGGCTGACTTGCTGGCCATCCCGAACGTGCGCTCTGATGGTGCCGGGCTGCGGCGGAACGCCGAAGTGCTGCGGGCCATGCTCGCCCGGCGCGGCCTGACTGCCGAGGTGCTCGAAACGGCCGGGGTTCCGCTCGTCGTCGGAGACCTTCGGGTTCCCGGCGCAACGCGGACCCTCCTGTTATATGCGCACTACGATGGCCAGGCCGTCGATCCCGGCGGGTGGAAGCAGGCCACACCCTTCACACCCACCATGCGCACCGGGCGACTCGAAGATGGCGCAACGGAGATCGCGGACTTCCGGACGCGGGCCACGCTCGAGCCCGACTGGCGGCTCTACGCGCGATCGGCGTCGGACGACAAGGCGCCGATCGTGGCCCTGTGCGCAGCGCTCGATGCACTGAAGGCGCTGGGCCTCTCGCCGACCTCGAACATTCGCGTCCTGCTCGACGGCGAGGAGGAATCAGGCTCGTCGAGCCTTGGCGCGGCGCTGCGGCAGCATCGCGAGCGGTTCGCCGCCGATCTCATGCTCTTCTTCGATGGCCCGACGCACCCGAGCGGCAGGCCGACGATCGTGTTCGGTGTTCGCGGCAACCTCGGCATCGGCGTCACCGTGTACGGCCCGAAGATGGAGCTGCACAGCGGCCACTACGGAAACTGGGTGTCCAATCCGGCGATGCAGCTCGCGCAGCTCCTCGCCTCGATGAAGGATCGCGACGGTCGGGTACTCGTGAAGGGGTTCTACGACGGCATCGCACCGCTGTCCCTGGCGGAAGAGACGATGCTGCGCGCTGTTCCGGATGATTCGGCCGCGCTCATGAAGCTCTTCGGGATCGCGCGGACCGAGCGTCCGGGCCTGTCTCTCCAGCATGCGCTCCAGCTTCCCACGCTCAACGTCCGCGGTCTCGCCAGCGCGGACGTCGGCGCAGGCGCGCGCACGATCATTCCCGACATCGCCATCGCATCGATCGATGTGCGACTCGTGAAGGAGACCCTGGCGCCGGCGATGGCCGAGAAGATCCGGGCGCACGTTCGGGCGCAGGGGTACCACGTCGTGGACGCCGAGCCCGACGACGCGACGCGCGCGCGCTATCCGCGGATCGCGCGAGTCACCGGTAGCGGCGGAACCAATGGCTATCGCACCGATCCATCATCCGCGGTATCCCGCGCCGTCACCGCC
>JANOCW010000177.1:0-1869 GCA_031412375.1 Gemmatimonadaceae bacterium
CCCCACGCGCGCCACCAGCCAGAACCCGCCGAGCAGCACTCCGATGGCTCCGCCGAGGCCGTTCGTGAAATACAGCAGCGCCAGAACACGGCCGGGACTCGCCGGGAATCGGCGCAACACCTCTGCGCTCATCAGCGGGAAGGTCATTCCCAGCAGGACCGACTGTGGCAGCACGAGTGCCGCCGCGATGGTCCACTTGGCGATCAGCAGTGGAACTCCGCCGCTGGCCGCCGGAAAGATCGAGTCGTAGGCGATCGCGCTCGCCCCAGAGTAGATGAAGTGGAACGCGATTCCGAAAATTCCGATCACGCCTTCGATGAGCGCGTAGGCGAGCCACGGACGCTGCACGCGCGTCGATCGCCGGCCGATCAACGCCGCGCCGAGCGCCATGCCACCGAGGAAGACGATGAGCACGATGACCTGGGCATACGCGCTGTGGCCGAGCAGCAGGCCGAGATAGCGCGACCACGTCGTCTCGTAGAGGAGTCCAGAGACTCCGGACAGCAGGAACGCGATGTAGAGGATCGGCGCGATCGAGCGCACGCGGCTCAGCGGGGCTTGCGAGATGCTTTCGTCTTTCGCGTGGCGGCCTTCCGTGTCGTCGCCTTTTTCCGCGACGCACCCTTGCGAGTTGCAGATTTCCCTGTCTTAGCCGAGGTCTTTCGCGCGGTGCGTGCTGCACTGCGAGAGACGGATTGCTGCTGGATCACCCGCGGCAGCTCCAGCACGCGCCACATGTACCATGAGGCGACCGATGCGAAGGGCCCCCAGCGCTCGCCGATGCGCAGCACATCCTTCGACGTCGGGAGCTTCGGCAGGCCGTAGGCGTGCTGAATTCCCTTCTGCACTCCGAGATCGAGATCGGGGAGGACGTTCGGGCGGGCGAGGCGGAACATCAGGAACATCTGGGCGCTCCAGCGCCCGATGCCACGCACGCGGATGAGCGATGCAATGACTTCATCGTCGGGCATCGTGTCGAGCGCATCAATCGCCACTTCACCCGACGAGACCTTGCCCGCCAGATCCTTGATCGATGCGATCTTCTGCCGCGAGAGCCCGACGGATCGCAGTTGCTCATCGCTGGTCGCCAGCACTTCATCCGGCTTCGGTGCGCGGTCGCCGTACAGGCCCTCGAATCGACCGTGGATCGTCCCCGCTGCCTTGCCGGAGAGCTGCTGATAGACGATCGCGCGGACGAGCGCGTCGAAGTGGGTGCCACCTGCGCGTGCCGTCAGCTCGCATGGTCCGACTTCGTCGATGACCTTCTTGAGCGCCGGATCGATGCGCCGCAGGTGGTCGATGGCCGGCTTGTGCATGGGAGCGGCTACTTCTCTCCAGGGACCGGACCCTTGACCTCTCGAGCAAGGCGGTTCCGTTCACTGTCCTTGTCCGCCTCGTCGTGCTGTTGCCGGCCCTCGAATAGCCGGTGCTTCCCGTTGGGAGCGGGAGCGTGCGCCTTCAGCGACCCTTTCGCGGCCGACTTTCCGGTCTTCTCGCCCCCCTCTGCGTCGTCTACGGCTGGAGTGTTGGCCGAATCACTCGTGACCTTGTGCTTCAACTGTTTCAGGATGGCTTCGTGAGTCAGATCGCCGTGCATTCCTTCCGCGTGCTCGGTCTTGCCCCCTTGCTGCCTGCGACGACTTGCCATGCATTGACCTCTACGACTGGTGTGGATCATGTAATGGGGGCAAGGCGTGAGCCATCAGCTCGGCGCTCGATATCCGTGCGCCTGGCGCTCCAGGGGTTTGTGGAGCGCGGCCGTCTACTTCTTTCCCTTTCCGGCCGGCGCCGACTTCTCCTCGCGTCCGTGCACCTGGAATGGGGGCGACGTGGCCTCGACCGCCGTGAACGTCTCGAGGATCCGGTAGG
>JANOCW010000178.1:0-2660 GCA_031412375.1 Gemmatimonadaceae bacterium
CGCTGCGCGAGAACACCTCGGAAGGCGCGATGCGCGATTTCGTCGACGCGGCGCGGGCGGCCGAACGCACGGGCATGCTGGCTGCGACCGCGTTCGGCGGGTTCCAGCATGCCGACATCCACGACGCCGGGATCAGCGCGGTGGTCGTCGCCGACCGCGACGTCGCGGCGGCCCAGGCGGCCTGCGACGCCATTCTCGATACGGCATGGCAGCGGAAGGAAGACTTCATCTACCGCGGGCGCCCGCTCGATGAGGCGCTTGGCGAGGCCAAGCGCATCGGCGATGAGAGCGGCGGGCCGGTGCTGCTGCTCGACCACGCCGACAATTGCGCTTCGGGGGCCACGCAGGACACCATGCATGTCCTCGAGGCGGCGCTGCGCCTCGGATTGAGCGGCATCGGGGTGGGACCGATCCGCGATCCCGAAGCGGTCGCGCGCATGGTGGAGGCGGGCGTCGGCAACCGCGTCACGCTGCCGATCGGCGGCAAGGTGGACATGCCCGCGATAGGCCGCAAGGGCGAGCCGATAAAGCTCACCGGCATCGTGCGCAACATCACGGACGGCGAATACGTCATTGCCGGGCCGCAATTCACCGGCATGCGCTGCTACATGGGCCGGACGGCGGTGCTCGATACCGGCCGCGCGCAGGTGGTGGTGACCGAGCGCAACCAGGAGCCCTGGGATCGCGGCGTGTTCGAAAGCGTGGGAATCCGCCCGGAGTCGCAGCGCTACCTGTTGCTCAAGTCGCGCATGTACTACCGCCCGGTGTTCCTGCCGATCGCCAAGGGCGCGGTGCTGTGCGATGGCGTCGGTGTAGCCTCTTCGGACTGGACGCAGTTCAACTACCGCAACGTCCGCCGCCCGATCTACCCGCTGGACGAATGAGCGCCACGGCCCACCACGACCTCGTGATCCGCAATGCCACCGTCATTGACGGCTCAGGCGCGCCACGCTACCTGGCCGACATCGGCGTGAAGGGCGCGTCGATCGTGGCAATCGGCCGCGATCTTACGCGCGGCGACGAGGAGCTCGACGCTACCGGCCTCATCGCCGCCCCCGGCTTCATCGACGCGCACACGCACGACGATCGCCTGATGCTTTCGGCGCCGGAGATGGCGCCCAAGGTGAGCCAGGGCATCACCACCGTGGTCGCGGGCAATTGCGGCATCTCGCTGGCGCCCGCGCCCCGGGGCATGGCAAGGCCGGTGACGCCGCCCCTCGACCTGCTGGACGATGAGGGGTCGTGGTTCCGCTTTCCGACGTTCGCGAGCTATATCGAGGCGCTGGAGGCGAGCCCCGCGGCCACGAACTGCGCTCTCCTTGTGGGCCATAGCTCGCTCCGCGTGCAGACCGTCTCCGACGTGAACCGGCCCGCGACCCCGGCGGAGCAGGCCGAGATGCGAAGGCTGGCGGACGAGGCGCTTGCGGCGGGCGCCATCGGCATTTCGACCGGCCTCTGGTACGAGCCGGCGCGCGCGGCGACGACCGAAGAGGTGATCGAGGTCTGCCGCCCGCTCACGGCCCGGGGCGCCCTCTACTGCACTCACATGCGCGACGAAGCCGATGACGTCACCGCCTCGCTCGAGGAGACCTTTCGCATCGGCCGCGAGCTGGCGGTGCGCGTGGTCGTCTCGCATCACAAGGTGATGGGCGTGCGCAACCACGGGCGATCGGAGGAAACGCTGGCCCTCATCGGCCGGCGCATGCAGCAGCAGCCCGTCGGCCTCGACTGCTATCCCTACTGCGCATCGTCGACGATCCTGTCGTACGACCGCACGCTGGGCGCCTCGAAGACGCTCATCAGCTGGTCCCGCCCCCATCCCGAGCTCGCTGGCATGGATCTCGAGGCGATCGCCGAGCGCATGGGAATGCCGGTGCGGGACGCGGTGCAAGCGCTCCTTCCCGCGGGTGCCATCTATTTTGCGATGGATGAAGCCGATGTGCGGCGCATCCTCGCCTTCCCGAACACGATGGTCGGTTCGGACGGGCTGCCGCACGACTCCGCCCCGCATCCCCGGCTATGGGGCACGTTTCCGCGCGTGCTGGGGCACTACGCGCGTGACGTGGGCTTGGTCTCCCTCGAGACGGCGGTGCACAAGATGACGGGCCTCACCGCGAGGACGTTCGGGCTCGAAGGCCGCGGCCTCATCCGGGACGGCATGGCTGCAGACATCACGCTCTTCGATGCCCAAACCGTCGGCGACGCGGCGACCTTCGAGAGCCCCATCCGCGCGTCGCGCGGCATCGGGACGGTGATCGTGAACGGAGAGGTCGCATGGCGCGACGGCCGTTCCACCGGCGCGCGGCCGGGGCGGGTGTTGGGTAGGGACTAGACGCCGGCGCGCGCCAGCATCGCATGCAGCAAAACGTTGCAGCCCGCCGCCAGGTCGGCCGGCTTCGCATCCTCGAGCTCGTTGTGGCTGATGCCCTCCTTGCAAGGTACAAAGATCATCGCCGTCGGAGCGACACGAGCCACGTACACCGCGTCATGGCCGGCGCCACTCACGATCTCGAGGGACGAATAGCCTGCCGCCTGCGCACCGGCCCGCACCGCGGCCACGCATTCGGCATCGAAGCGGCACGGCGGAAAGTAGACCACCTCCTCGATCTGGATCGTCACGCGGCAATCGCGCTCCACTTGCGAGCAGGCCGCCCGCAGCT
>JANOCW010000179.1:0-1910 GCA_031412375.1 Gemmatimonadaceae bacterium
GAACGGTGCCGATCCACTCACCGGCGAGGCCGGTCACGGGTGTGACGGGGGGCGGCGGAGCCGTGGCGCCATCGAGCGTGAGGAGCGCGGCGATGGAAACCTCGTCGTCGTCGTCATGGCCGCGCTTCATCTTCACCATCAGCGAGTCGCTGCCGAAGCGCTGCAGCTTGAGGTGCGTGTACTCGCCGTTGAACGCGGGGTCGGTACAGCCGGTGGCGGTGACGGCGCCCTGGAAGAACGAGCGGAACCCGTCGCCGATGCGCACCTGCCCGGTGAAAGTGCAGCCGTAGCCACTGCCGGTGATGGCGCCGGCGGCGGTGAACGTGAGGCGCAACGGCTTGACGGCCTGGTGCTCGTCATCGTCGCCCTCGTGGTCATCGTCGTCGCCCTCGTCGTCATCGTCCTCGCGCTCGACTTCCCACTTCGCCGAGCCGGTCCATGTCCCCGCGAGAACCGAGAACCCGGTCGTCGTCGGCGGGAGGTTGGCGCTGGTGCCGGACGATTTCGCCTGCGCGCAGAACGCGACGCCTTCGCGGATCCAGCGGCTGTCGGCCATCAGCTGGTGCAGCGATTCGTCATCCACGAAGCGGTGATTGGCGCCCTCGCCGTTGGCGAAACCGTTGTTGTAGAGGCGCATCACGTCGACGGTACCGGCCGGGCATTTCCCGTTCACCGGCGCCTGGATGTAGAACGCGATCCCTTCGAAACGCCACTCCCCCTTGGCGTTCTTCAGCCCCTCGCACTCGGCCGTATTCGCGGTGTAGAAGTGCGAGTTGGCGCTGGAGGAATAGAAGCGACACACCGGATGCGTGTCGGCCGGCGCGGCGCCCTTCGACGTCCACGCCTGGAATGAGCGCCCGGTACGCTTCCATCCGGGGCCCGCGCCGCCTTCATCCACGATGCGCACGTCGGCACCGCTGGCAGTGACGAAATAGTGCTTGTTGAAGATGTTGTAGTACTCGACCGCTTCCGTGTCCGGGGCCGATGCCACCGCTCCGGGCGCGAAGAACGACAGGGTCATTCCGAAGATGAGATTTCTGCGCTTCATGGTGTTGCCTCCACTGTTGGTTGTTACGGTTGTTGAACAGGGAGGTGCAGGAACCATGCCGCGCTTTCAGTCTGGGGTTTTGTCGGAGAAAAGGCGATTTTCGTCGCCAACGAACGACGTCGTTGGCCCGCCTCCGCCAAGTAGCTGATTTGCTACAGGAGAAACGTCGCCGGCTAGAGACAATCCACCGTAAAGCGGCGTGTCACTTCTCGCCCCAAGGAAGCTCGGTCCAGAGCTTCCTGAAGTCCTCATCGATCTGCTTGTAAACCTTCTCGAACTCGGCGGGCGCGAGGTAGCGCAGCGGTGCGTAATACTGCACCGCCTTGGCCTGGAACTCGGGATCGCTCGCGGCCTTCTCGACGGCCTGGACCAGCGCGCGCCGGATGTCGGGCGGCAGACCCTTGGGTGCGGCGATGCCGCGAAGCGACGCCATCTCGATGCGCATGCCCTGCTCGGCGAAGGTCGGCACGTTGGGCGCGAGGTTGGTGCGCGCGAGGCTCATCTGCCCCAGCTGGCGCATCGGCGCGCCGCCGGCCGTGGCCTGCAGCGCCTCGCCGATGTTCATCGCCGCGACATCGATCTGCTTGCCGATGATGCCGCCCTTCACGTCGGCGGCGCCCTTCATCGGGATGTGGTTGAACCTGACCCCGGCCATCTTCTGGAAGAGCAACAGCGCGAGATGGTCATCGGAGCCGACGCCGGTGGTGCCGACGGTGAGCTCTCCGGGCTTCGCCTTGGCTGCCGCGGCCAGGTCATTGAGCGAGCGGATAGGGCTGTCGGTGTGCACGGAGAAGTTGCCCGGATCGTCGACGATGTTGGCGAGCAGCTCGAACTTGTCGGCGCTGTACTGCGCCTTGCGCTC
>JANOCW010000180.1:0-35957 GCA_031412375.1 Gemmatimonadaceae bacterium
TGCACGGGCGTGAGATGGGACGCAGCGGCTGAGAAGAACGTGGCGGAGCCACCGAGGACGTCATCAGCCTTGCCGAACGGCGTTTCGACGCTGTCGAGCGCCACGGATCCTACGACGAGTACGGTCATGAGTCCCGGTGTAATTGGACCAGCTACATGCGCTCGGGCGCCGCGAGGCCGAGGAGCGCAAGGCCGTTGCGCAGCACGGTGCGCGAGGCCCGCGCGAGAACGAGGCGCGCCGTGCGCAGGGCGAGCGTTTCCGCATCGTCGCCGTCCAGAAGCACGTGGGCCTTGTGGTACCACAAGTGCGCTTTCCGCGCGGTCTCGAGCAACCAGGCAGCGACGCGGTGCGGCTCCAGCGCGGCGGCCGCAGCGGTCACGACTCCGGGAAAATCGAGCAGTGCCTTGACGAGCTCCTGCTCCTCCGGAAGCGACAGCCGCTCGTACGCGGCCCCTGCTCCGGTGACCGTCGCCGGGTCGATTCCCCCGACGCGGAAGATCCCGCTCATGCGCGCGTGCGCCATCTGGATATAGTAGACCGGATTCTCCTCGGACTGCGAGCGCGCCAAATCGACGTCGAAAACCAGCGGCGAATCGCCCTTGCGCATCACGAAGAAGTAGCGCACCGCATCGCGGCCGACTTCCTCGACGAGATCGCGGACGGTGACGTAGCTGCCTGCGCGCTTCGAGAGCTTCACTTCATCGCCCCCGCGCATCACGGTCACCATTTGATGCAGGACGTAATCCGGATAGCCCGCCGGGATTCCCGCGCCGACGGCCTGCAGGCCCGCCCGCACACGCGTCACGGTGCTGTGGTGGTCCGACCCCTGGACGTTGATCGCCCGTGTGAAGCCGCGACGCCACTTCGTGACATGATACGCGACATCGGGCACGAAATAGGTGAATGTCCCGTCTCGCTTGCGCACGACCCGGTCCTTGTCATCGCCGAACTCGGTTGTCCGCAGCCAGAGTGCACCGTCGTGCTCGTACAGCTTTCCGTTCGTTTCGAATGCTGCGACAGTCTTCTCCACCCCGCCGTCCTCGTACAGCGATGACTCGAGGTAGTACGTGTCGAAGCGAACGCCGAACGCGCGGAGGTCGAGGTCCTGCTCGGCCCGCAGCGCCGCGACGGAGAAACGTCGAATGTCATCGAGGACCTCCGTGCTCGCGGCGGGATCATCGGCGCGAGCGGTGATCGTCGCAGCGTCGACGCCGCGCTCCGCGACATATCGGTCCGCAAGCTCGGTGATGTACTCACCATTGTACCCGCCCTCTGGGATGCTGGTGGTGACCCCGGCACGCTGCCGGATGCGCACAAGCACTGAGGCGGCGAGGTTGGCGATCTGCACGCCACCGTCATTGTAGTAGAACTCGCGTGTCACCGACCATCCGGTCCATTCGAGCAGGGTGGCAATGGCATCCCCGAGTGCGGCCTGCCGTCCGTGGCCGACGTGCAACGGGCCCGTGGGATTGGCCGACACGAACTCGATGTTCACCTGCTGGCCTGCGCCGACATCGGCGCGGCCGTAGCGTTCATCGGCGGCGATAATCCGCGCGAGGTCGCGCGCGACGAAGCCGGTGTCCATCCGGAAATTGATGAAGCCCGGCCCAGCTATCTCGACCTCGCGAACGCCGGCGTCGGCGAGCCGGATCGACTCGACGAGTGCCCTCGCGATCTCGATCGGTTTCCGTCGAAGCGGGCGCGCCAGCAGCATTGCGAAGTTGGTAGACCAGTCACCATGCGCGGGATCGCGCGGGCGCTCGAGCGCGGGCGGCTGGATGTCGGACGCACCGAGCTCCCGCGCCGCCCGACTCAGCTCGGCGCGGATCCGATCTGGCGCGGTCATTCGCTCGACGACTTGCCGGGCTTGGGTGCCGGAGCGGGGGCGGGCTTCGCGTCCTTGGTCGCGGCGGGAGTCGCTGCGGGCTTCGCATCCGTGGAGGACTTGGTATCCGCCGCCGGCTTGCTCTCCGACGACGTCTTGCCATCGCTGGCGCCCGGTGCTGCGCCACTCGCCGCGGACTCCCCCACCCCACTCTCCGTGCTCCCCGCCGGGCGACCGGCGTTCGGATGATCCTTCTTGCCGTCCTTGCCGTAGTCGGTGATGTAGAAACCCGACCCCTTGAAGACGAGGCCGGCGCCCGCTGACAGCATTCGGTTCCCGATCTGTCCACATCGCGGACACGGAACCTCGGCGCCGGCATCGCTGATCTTGCGGTAGAATTTCTCGAAGTCGTGCCCGGTCGGGCAGCGATACTCGTAAGTCGGCATCTACACGAAACTTAGGGAGAGAAGAACGAAGCTCCCAAGTTACCCGGACGGCACGTCCCGCTCAAGTCACGCCACTGCGCGCGTAGTGGTGGCGATATTAAGGGTGAGCATGGCGAGCTAGCCAGGCCGGTAGCGCCCCCACTGCGCGGCGAGGATATCGGCGATCTCTCCGACACTTGCACGCGCTCGCACGGCGTCGATGATGAGCGGCATCAGTGGAGGGCCGGCGGTGCCGGAACCGGCGACGCGGCCAGCGGCATCACTGAGTGCGGACAAGGCACGTCCAACGACATCGGCGGGCCGCCGCGCACGAACGTCGCGGATGCGAGCCACCTGCCCGCGTTCCAGTGCCGAATAGTCCGGCGTGGGGAGGTCGACCGCCGCCGCGTCATCCGCAAAGCGATTGACGCCGACGACGACCTGCTCGCCGCTCTCGACCCTCAACTGGTGCTCGTAGGCGCTGCGGGCGATTTCATCCTGAAAGAAGGCCGCCGCGATCGCCCGCGCCGACCCGCCGAGTGCCTCGACCCGTTCCATCAACTCGAGCGCCTGCGTCTCGAGCGCGGTCGTGAGATGCTCGACATAGTAGCTGCCCCCGAGGGGATCGGCAGTCGCGGTGGCGCCGGATTCGTGCGCGATGATCTGCTGCGTGCGCAATGCCAGCGTTGCGGCATCGGCCGTCGGGAGCGAGAGCGCTTCGTCGTAGCCGTTGGTGTGGAGGGACTGCGTCCCGCCGAGGACCGCGGCGAGCGCCTGAATGGCGACGCGCACGATGTTGTTCATCGGCTGCTGCGCCATCAGCGTCACCCCGCCAGTCTGGGTGTGAAAGCGCAACCGGCAGCTCGCGTCCGACGCCCCGAACCGCTCACGCATCAACCGCGCGTACATCCGCCGTGCCGCCCTGAACTTCGCGACCTCCTCGAACAGGTCGTTGTGCGCCGCGAAGAAGAACGAGAGGCGCGGTGCGAAGCGATCGATCTCGAGGCCGGCGGCGAGGGCGCCGCGAACGTACTCCATGGTGTTGGCAAAGGTGAACGCGAGCTCCTGCGCCGCGGTCGCTCCCGCTTCCCGAATATGGTATCCCGAGATCGAGATCGGATTCCACGCCGGGACCTCCTCGGCGCAGAAGCGGAAGGTCTCGGCGATCAGGGCAAGGCTGGGCGCGGGCGGGTAGATGTACGTGCCCCGCGCAATGTACTCCTTGAGAATGTCGTTCTGGATCGTGCCGCTGAGCTTCTGTCGCGGAATGCCGCCCTCTTCGGCAACGACGATATACATCGCCAGCAGGGTCGAAGCCGTCGCGTTGATCGTCATCGACGTCGAGACCGTGTCCAGCGGCAGCCCGTCGAGCAGGGTGTGCATGTCCTCGACCGTGTCGATCGCGACGCCGACTCGGCCGACCTCTCCAGCCGCGCGCGGCGAATCGGAGTCGATTCCCATTTGCGTCGGAAGGTCGAACGCAACCGAGAGTCCTGTCTGTCCCGCGGCGAGGAGGTGTCGGAAGCGGGCGTTCGTCTCGGCCGCGGTCCCGAATCCGGCGTACTGCCGCATGGTCCAGAGCCGGCCGCGATACATGCCCGGCTGCACGCCGCGCGTGAAGGGGTATTGCCCGGAATCGCCGAGGTCGCGCGCGTAATCGGCGACGCCGTCCTGCGGGCGATACGCTGTCTCGATGGGGATCCCGGCGGGGGAGAGACGCGGTGGAGGCCTGTCAGCCACCGACGCCTGTCAGCACGCCTGCGAGCAACGTGTTGGCGATGCCGACATCGGACTTGCTCCCGATGTAGAGCGGCGTACGCTCGTGCAGTTCGGCTGGCTGGAGATCGAGAATCCGCTTGGTGCCGTTGGTCGCCGCGCCACCGGCCTGCTCGACGATCATGGCAAGCGGGCTCGCCTCGTACAGCAGCCGGAGCTTGCCCCGAGGACTGCGCCGGTTGGCCGGATAGGCGAAAACCCCGCCGCCGAGCAGGTTGCGATGGAAATCCGCCACGAGTGAGCCGACGTAACGGACATTCATCGCCTTGCGCTCGCCATCGAGACCACGATACCGCCGCATCAGCGCCTTCACGTTCTCTTCCCAGTGTTGCTCGTAGGAGTCGTTGACGGACAGGTAGCGTCCGGGATCGGGAATGCGAATGTTCGGATGCGAGAGCAGGAACTCGCCGATGGACGGATCGAGCGTGAAGCCGTGAACCCCCTGACCCGTGGTGTACACCAGCATTGTGCTCGACCCGTAAATGACGTAGCCGGCGGCGACCTGGCGGCGCCCCGGCTGGAGCATGTCCTCGAGATCGCCATGCTTGCCCGGGGTGATCTTCCGGAGCACCGAGAAGATCGTCCCGACCGGGACGTTGACATCGATATTGGACGACCCGTCGAGCGGGTCGAACAGGAGGCAGTACTTTCCGCAGCGGAAGCCTTCCGGAATCTGGATGATGTCCGGCGCTTCCTCGGACGCCATCGCGCACAGTCGCCCGCCGTGGTCCATCGCCTTCACGATCGTCTCGTTGGCGAACACGTCGAGCTTCTGCTGAATCTCGCCCTGAACGTTCTCGATCTCGGTCGACCCGAGGATGTCCGCGAGCCCGGCCCGGCGAACGCGGCTGGCGATCATCTTCGCGGCGAGGGCCATGTCGTACAGGATGCCGGAGAGCTCACCCGTCGCCTCCGGGTGCAGCCGTTCCTGCTCGATGATGTAGCGGTCGATGGTGACGACAGAGGTGGCGCTGTGCTGGACCACGGTCACGTTCCAGATGATGGTGAAGAGGGTGCCGCTGCTCGCAGCCGCAGTGCGGCGAAGTGCCTCGCAGCAACCTCGAACCTGTTGCGACGATATCCGACGCGCGCACTTTCCCAGACATAGCGAAGGGGGAAGGCGCGGCTCTCCTCAAACTGCCGAACGTGAGCCAACTCGTGCAAGAGCAGTTCCGCGGAGAATCGGACACCCGGATCGAGGAAGACCGTCCTCCAGAGCGTCACTCCGGCAACGGATCGCATGCCGAGCACCCACCCGCCGATCCGTGGAGGCAGTCCGCCACGCCTGTAGCGGGCTTCCGCCAGTTCCGGGAATCGTGCCAGGAGTTGGGCGGGCAATGCCGCTGGCGCGCCGATCAGCGCCGCGCGGAGTCTCTGGAGAGGGGCCACGAATTCCCTTGCACAACGAGTGAGATCCGACGCCCGTCCGTGCGGACGATCACGCTGCCTGAACGGTCCGTCCGAAGGACCACGGTGCCTTGCGCCGCGAGATCATCGAGCACGCGCGCACCAGGGTGCCCATAGCTATTGCCGGCTCCGACGGAGATCAAGGCGATCCGGGGGCGCACCGCGGCGAGGAACGCGGGCGACGTGCTCGTGCGACTGCCATGATGCGCGACCTTGAGAACATCAGCCGCGAGCGACTGTGCGGCTGACTGGAGCAGCCACGCCTCCTCGGCGCGCTCGGCATCCCCGGTGAGCAGGAATCGTACGTCGCCGTATTCGACGAGAACCACCACGCTCGCATCGTTCGCGTCGTCGAGCGCCGCTGTCCAGATGGAGTCGGGCCCCAGGATGCGCACGACGACGCCGTCCACTCCGAGCGAGTCGCCCGGGTGCACCCGGCGCCACGGGATGTCCCGCTGCAGTGCAACCGCAAGGGAGGCCCGATACGCGTCGCTGCCGCCCGCGTACGCAGCGTCGAGGTACAGTCGAGGGCGAAGCGCCTCGAGTACGGTCGCGGCACCGCCGACGTGATCGTCATGCGGATGCGAGAGGACGAACGCCTCGACGCTGCCGCCCCGCCTGCGAATGTATGGAATGATGGTGCTGCGTCCGGCGTCGCCGCCGCGCCAGACCCGCCCGGCATCGAACAGGATCCAGCGATTGGCCGGGGTTCGCACCGCGAGGGCGTCGCCCTGCCCCACATCGATCATGTGAAGCTCCACACCCGTATGCGGCGACGGGACGAGCGGCAGCCACACGAGCAGCGAAGCCGACGCAACGGCACTGAGGAGGGGGCGACTCGGGAACCGACTCACGCACGCCACGATGATCGAGATCGAGATCGCACCGCCGAGGATCGCCGCGCCGACAGTCGGGGCAATTGGCACCGATGCATATGGCATGGCGGCTCCGGCGACCGACACCATGTCGAAGAGCGCGAGGAGGGGGTGCGTTGCATCGGCGATGAACGTCGCGAGTGGCCTCACCGGCGCCAGCAGCAGCGCGAGGAACAGCATCGGTTGTGCGAGTCCCAGCACCGGCGTCGCCACGAGATTGGTGAATGGCGCGATGAGGCTCACCCGACCGAAGGTCCAGGCAACGAGTGGCGTGGTTACCAGGCTCGCGATGATCGACGCGGCCAGGTTCGTTGCAAGCCAGCGGCGGGCTCCGCCGAGGTGCGGCGTGATCGCCCGGCGCGCCAGCGCACCGCTGGCGATGATCCCGGCCATGCCCGCGACGCTCAGTTGATAGCCGAGATCGAGGACCGTCCGCGGCTCCACGAGCGGAACGAGCGCCCCGAGGGCCAGCGACGCCCAGGGCGACGTCGGCCGCTGCGCGAGGCGTGACATGGCGGTCACGCCGAGCATGACGCCGGAACGCACGGCGGGAGCGGGTGCGCCGATCATCGCGATGTACAACGCCGTTATGGCGAGGGCGGTCATCGCGACAGCACGCCGCGGAAGCCTGAGCAGCTCGAGCGCGAGCTGGACGGCTGCCGCGATGATCGCGACGTGAAGCCCCGATATCGACAACAGGTGAACGACGCCCGATGCCGCATACCGGTCGCGCATCTCGATCGGGATGCCGCGAGTGTCCGCAATGAGTAACGCCCGCGCGAGAGCGGCATCGGCGCCAAAGGTGCGATCGATCGAACGGCGCGCGGCGGCGCGCCATCGCGTCAGGATCGATCCGTGTGTCGCTGACGACAGCGCAGCGCGGCGAATGAGCAACGCCCGCTCCCCCGGCAGCGCCTCGCCCGTGACCCGAACTCTCGCGCCCGCCGGCGCGCTCCCGCGCTCGATGGACAGTGCCACATCGAGCGGGCAGTCTCCACCGGCTACCCGTGCACGGACATACGCCCCCGGCGCCGCGGCGTCCTCCAGCTCGACGATCCACGAGCCCGCCCGCTCATAAAGCAGGCGGCAGCGCGCGGTCGCATCCGCATCGGTGCGAGCAAGTCCAATTCCCGCCAGCGCGACCATGGCGAGTGCGAGGGCAGCCGTGCGTCGATGGGCCGCCGCCCAAACCGCGGCGAGCGCTGCCGCGGTAACGCCCGGTATGACCACGCCGCCGAATCCCACGAGGAGACCGGCGGCGAAGATGAGCGCGGCAGCGAGGATCAGCGGCAGAAAACCCCCTAGGGGGCGGCTGGCGCGGTGCCTCCCCCGTCATGGCGTGGGCTGCTGGCGACGCGGCGCATCGCATCGAACACGAGCACCGTGAGCTCGGCGCGAAGCTGGTCATACGAGAGGTGCACCCCCGTGACCACATTGCCCAGCGTCGCATTCTCGCTCACGTAGCGCGGCTTAGTCTGGTTCAGGGCCAACGCGAGGACGTCATCCTCACAACGCGCGCAGTCGCAGAACTCCGGGTGCTTCTTCATGAGCTCCCGGTGAATCGACTTCACCGCGCCCTCGAGGGCGTTCTTCATCCAGCGAGCGGAAGTGGCAGGCGCTCGCGAACGGGCGCGCCCGTGAACGTGAATCCCGTCGTGCCGGTGATTTCGACATGGGCGTACGTGCCGATGAGGCCGTTCTCGCCCGGCACGAGGATCGTCTTGAAGTCGCGGGTCCTCCCCTGGAGCAGGTCACCGCGGCGCGCGATCTTCTCGAACAGCACCTCGTGGCGCGTGCCGAGCAGTCCAAGATTCCGCGCGCGGGTCGCGGTCCGAACGGTTTCGACAAGGCGTTGCAGCCGCTCGCCGGCAACTTCGTCCGGCACGGTCTCGGTCGCGTCGAAACGAGTCGCGGGCGTGCCCTCCCGAAGCGAAAACTTGAAGGTGAACGCATCATCGAAGCCGATGGCACGCACCGCACTCAGGGTCTCGTCGAAATCCTCGTCGGTCTCGCCTGGGAAGCCAACGATGACATCCGTCGTCAGCGCGAGTCCGGGAATGGCGGAGCGGAGCCTGTCCACGCACTCCATGTACCCCTCACGCGTGTACCGGCGCAACATGCGCCGGAGCGTGCGGGTCGACCCGGACTGCATTGGAAGGTGCACATGCTCGCACACGGCCGACGTCTCGGCCATCGCGCGAATCACTCGCTCGCTGAAGTCGTTAGGATGTGGGCTCGTGAAGCGCAGTCGCCGCACTCCGCCGACCGATCCCACCGCGCGCAGCAGGTCGGCGAAATCGTGCGTGCCATCGGTGTAGGAGTTGACCGTCTGGCCCAGCAGCACCACCTCGGACATTCCCTCTCCGACCACCGAGGCGGTCTCGCGCACGACGTCCTCGAGGCGCCGGCTGCGCTCCGGTCCGCGCGTCGTCGGCACGATGCAGTAGGTGCACTTGTAGTCACACCCCCGCTGCACCGGGATCCATGCCTTGACACGGTCGAACCGCCGGGGCTGGAAATCCTCGTAGTGCTCCTCGAGGTCGAAGTCGGTGGATGAGACGCGTCGTCCTTCACGCGCGCCGTCGAGGAGCGCAGGCAATGCCCGATAGCTGTCGGGCCCGATCACGAGGCTGACGTGACGCGCGCGCTCGAGGATCTGCGGGCCGAGGCGCTGCGCCATGCAGCCCGTCACGCCCATCACCGTCTGGGGCGCCATGTGGCGACGCAGCTCGCCGAGGCGCCCCAGCACCCGCTGTTCGGCGTGGTCGCGGATGGCGCACGTGTTCACGAGAATCACGTCGGCCCCATCCGGGATGTCCACCGCATCGTATCCGCGCGCCGCGAGGGCCCCGAGCATCAGCTCGGAGTCGCTGACGTTCATCTGGCACCCGTAGGTCTCGATGTAGACGGTCGGACGGCGCGCGGTGGTCATGCCCGAACGATGCCGCGCCCCGAAGTGCCGAGCAAGTGCGCTATCACACTGAACCCGGCGTGGTCGGCGTTCGCGGCTGGTGCGCGGGGAGCGTGAGATGGAACGCGCTGCCCCGCCCCTCGGTGCTCTGCACCCAGATTCGTCCGCCGTGCGCATCCGCAACGAGCTTGCAGAACGCCAGCCCGAGTCCGCTGCTCCGGACCCGCGGAACGGTCGGCGCCTTCACCTGCTCGAACTTCCGGAAGATGACCTCGTGGTACTCCGGAGGAATGCCGGGGCCGTCATCGGCGACGGTGAAGAGCACGCCGTCGGCTTCCTTGCGCGCACTCAGCGAGAGCGTGACGGCGTGCGAGGTGTGGGTCAACGCGTTCTGGACGAGATTGGACATCACGCGCTTCAACAGGGGCTTGTCGGCCTCGAACACCGGCGTGTCGTCAGCAACATCGACCGTGGCCTTCGCCCCTTCCTGCTGGAATCGAAGCGCCCATTCATGGACGACTTCCGTGAGGAATGCCGCCGGTGCGATCGGCGTCGGGTCGAGCACGATCATCCCCTCCTCGATCCGCGCAATCTCGAGCAGATCCTCGATCAACGCGAGCAGATCCTCGGCCTTGCTCTCCGCATCGCCCAGCGCGCGCTGCTGCTGTTCCGTGACACCGCCGAAGTCGCCGTCGATGACCATCTCGAGCGTCGCCAGCACCGCCGTCAGCGGCGTCTTCAGGTCGTGCACGATCATCTTCATCAGGTCGTCGCGCACCTTCTCGAGCTCGCGAAGCTTGCGATAGCTCTGTTCGAGCGCGTCGGTTGCCGCCTTGAGCTTCAGGAGGCTGCGGACGCGGGCGCCAAGGATCAGGCGGTTGTGCGGTTTGGTGAGGAAGTCATCCCCGCCCGCCTCGATGGCCTTCACGCGATCCGTGGTGTCGTTGAGCGCCGTCACGAAGATCACGGGAATGCGCGCGGTGCGCGGGTCGCGCTTGATGCGGCGACACACCTCGAACCCGGTCGAGCGGTCATCGACGCCGAGCGAGCCCGCGGGCATCGACACGTCGAGGATGCAGAGGTCCGGCTGGTAGGTCGCGCAGCTCGCCACTGCCGAGGGGCCATCCTCGGCGGCGATCGTCCGGTAGCCGAGGGTGTGCAGCTGGTCGAAGAGCAGTTCGACATTGGCCGGGACGTCATCCGCCACGAGAATCAGCGGCGGCAGCTCCGCAGGCGAGTCCGTCACGGAATCAGGGACGGACAGCAAGCCCCAGGCTGAGCGTATAGGCGCGCTCGGAGATCCCGGCGAACCCCGAGCGCACCGCGCGCTGGACAGAGAGATCCAGCATGGCGCGCGAACCCCCGCCGAACGTAGCGAGGGGAACACCCGCGCCGAGCGCGAACGCCCGCTCGGTGGGAAACCCGATCGACGGCAGCTCCGGACTGCCCCGATTGGCGCCGAATGGAAGGTCGCGCGAACGGAATCCTCCGCGGAGTGCGACAACCCCACCGCGGAGGCGCGGTCCCTCGACCTCGACTCCGACACCGAGCTCACGAGTGTCCTGCGAATACACATTCGGTGAGCCGATCCGGATCTGGCTCCAGTCATCCCAGTTCGCGCCGGCTGCGAACACGGCGCCGGCGATCCCGGTATATGCCACCGACACGCCAGTGCGCAGCGGCAGATGCCCGGCGTCGATCGTCTGCTCATCGCGGCTCGCTCGGAGCGCGCCCTGGAGGCGGATGGACCCCGCGAGAGCGAAGTTGCCGCCAGGAAGCCAATTCGCCCCGGCGGAAAACGCCGTACCGGAGTAGTTGACTTCGGACTGCTGGTTCAACTGCAGAAAATCGGCGCGGTCGAACGTCGTCGAGATCGTGACGCGGTTTTCCCCCGTGACGACGTGGCCGGCGACGCCGAGGCTCAGCTGAGGGCTCAGCTCATACGCGAACCCGAGCCGAACATCGTTCAGGCCGCCCGCGCTCTGATACAGCGTCGTCGATGTCAGGTCGGACCCATCGACCACCTGCGTGCTCGATGACTCGGTCGTGTACGTGCGGTCGAGCAGCGTCGAGATCGATACGCCGGCGGACAGCTTTCGTCCGATGCGGGTTGCACCACCGATGAGCGGGAAGCGGATGTTGACCGTTCCATCCCGTCCGCCCGCCGACGTGACTCTGCGGAACTCGGGGTCATACTGCAAGTACAGCCCGGGGCGACCCCAACGCGCGAGCGACGCCGGATTGCGTGGGCTCACGGGGTCGAGCTCGACCATCGATGCACCGAGGCCGACGGCGCGCGTGCTCAGCTGCCCGGGCGGATATCCGAATCCCTGCGCGCCGGTGGAACTCTGCGCCGCGACATCGCCGCCGATGCAGAGCGCGCCCGCAATGAGCGCGGAGAGCAGTGCTCGCAGGCGGGCACACCCCTGACGGTGTCTCATGGGATACCGAACTCGCTGCGTGGGAGATAGGTGATCAACAACCGGGGACGGAGCGCGGCTGTGGCTTCGGTCGAATAGAAGCGCGCCTCGAGGATCGATGTCGCTTCGTCCGCCGAGCGGAGCACGATCGCCTGTGGCACTCGATCGGCCGTCGTGCTCCGCCAAAACCTGACGACACTCACGATGTCGAACCGCCGCTCCGCCGTGCCGCTCGGCGGAATCAGGATCGACGGCAGTGCGAACACACTGGGCGGATTCCGCCCCGGGAGCGTGTCGGTGATGAGAGCCGCCTTCGACAGGTCGGTGATCTCCTTCGTCGCAACCACCACCTGGGACGCTACCACGATGCTATCGGTGAAGCCGTAGGTGGGCCCCGGGCGCTGGGTGAGCAGCAGCGTGGCGCGAACGACGGTCGTCGAATCAGTGATGCGTGCCGGAATGCTGAACCGGAAGTAGATCCGGCGGCCGCGCGGACCACCGACCCCGATCGCGTCACCGGGCAACGGCTGTCCGCCGACCGGGATGTTGTAATCGGTGAAATCGATCGCGATGCGGCGATCGATCAGCGGCGTGAACGAGCGCGGCACGATCGTCTGGATCTTCACGGCAGTATCCGCGGGTGCCGGATCGAATCCGAGACGCGCGAAGCTGGCGGTGTTCGCGCTGAGCACCGCGAGCCGTGCCGGTGCCCCGCTCCGAATGCGAATGCCGAGGCGGAGCCGCGACGCGGCGATGAGCTTCTGCGCGATCGCTCCGTTGTTCAGGAAGATCCGGACAGAATCCTTGATCGCGGCGGAATCCAGCGTCACCGTCCCAAGCAGTCGTTCCGGCCGGAACAGCGGATTCAGCGCAGTCGTCGCCGAGTCGTCGGCCTCCGAATCGACATCGTAGGCCTCGAACGTGACCGGCCCCGAGAATCGCGAGAGGAGCGGTTCGATCGAGATGCGCACATGCGCGCTGTCGACCTCGGTGATCGGCACCGTCTCCGTGCCTTTCAGGTACGTCGAGACGAGCGAGTCGAAGCGGATGACGTAGCGGGATTCCACCGTGTCGCCGCTGTTCGCCAGCATCAGGTAGGTGGAAGCGCCACGGGGCGGGAAGCCGCTCAGGGTGGTGTCGAGGGTGACCGCCTCGATCGTCGTGTCGCGAAGCGTCAGGGTCTGGCCCGAACACAGCAGCGGACACGCCGCTCCGCTCTCCAAACGCTCCCCACATGCCGCCAACACCACCGATGCCGCGACGACCAGCAATCTCACAGACCATTTATGCAAGCCGAGTACTCCGTCCTTCGATGTCGAAACTGTCGACGATCGCCATGATCACTGCATCGACCGGCCGGTCCTTGGTGACCGCCGTCTGCCGTGCCGAGCTACCCGTCGCGTAGAGGATGACCTCGCCGACGCCTGCGCCGACACTGTCCACTGCGACGACATACCCGCCCTCGCGCTCGAGCGTCGTCGTCAGGTTCGCGACGACGAGGAGCTTGAGTGAATCGAGCGACGGGTCCTTCCGCGAGGCAACGACGGTGCCGACGATCCGTCCGAGCTTCATGAGCGGTGCAAGAAAAGCGGCGTGAACGGCACCGGCAGCAGCTCGGCGAGCGACCAGCGCGCCTCGAGTCCCGATCGCGTGAAGCTCACGATCGTGAGGTCCGGCGCGAACTCGGCCAGCACCTGACGGCAGAATCCGCAGGGCGGCGTGGGGCTGTCCGCCTCGGTCGCGAGCACGAGCAAGTCGAACGCACGCGATCCGCGCGACACCATGGCCCCGACCGCAACGCGCTCCGCGCAGACACAGGCGGGGTAGGACGCATTCTCGACGTTGCAGCCCACGGCGATCGTTCCATCGGTGGCAAGCAGCGCGGCGCCAACGCGGAACTCCGAGTACGGAGCGTACGCATGGTCCAGTGCGCCGAACGCCGCCGTGCGCAGCTCGGCGACCCGGGCCTTCTGGTCCCGGCCGGGCGTGGTACCGCGCTGGCCAGCGGTCACGCGGAGTGCAGTTGCGCGAGGAACGATGTGCCGCGTCCGCGAAAGCGGAGCGCGAACCACTCCGCTACGGTCGCCCCGAGATCCGAGAACGTACTCCGGTCTCCAAGCGCCGATGGCTGCACGCTCGGCCCGAACGCGAGCAGTGGAACGCTCTCTCGCGCATGGTCGGTCGATGGGGTCGTCGGATCGTTGCCGTGGTCGGCGGTTACAAACAGCAGATCATCCTCGCGCAGGGCTGCATGAATCGTCGGAAGGGCGCCATCGAAGGCCCGCAAGGCCTCATGGAACCCCGGAGCATCGTTTCGGTGCCCGTAGAGCTGGTCGAAATCTACAAGGTTGCAGAAGAGGAGCCCACTGCGACTTCCGCTGAGCCACGCGATGATGTCCCGGGTTCCCTCCGCATTGTCCTTCACGTGGTGCGAGGCGATCGCTCGACCGGCAAAGAGATCATCGACCTTCCCGACGCCCTCGCGGGCGATCCCGGCGGATGCGAGCGCATCGAGGAGCGTCTCGTCCGGCGGTTCGATCGAAAAGTCGCGCCGGTTCGCGGTGCGCTCGTATCGGCCTTCGGTGGAGCAAAAGGGGCGGGCAATGACCCGTGAGACGTCGTTGGGAGGCACGAGCATGGCGCGCGCGGTCTCGCACGCCCGATAAAGCTCGTCGAGCGGGACGACCGCCTCATTCGCGGCAACCTGGAAGACTGAATCAGCCGAGGTGTACACGATCCAGGCTCCGGTGCGATCGTGCTCGGGCGCGAAGCGCTCGAGGATCCCGGTGCCGCTTCCTACGCAGTTGCCAAGGACCTCGCGGCCGGTGCGCCGCGCGAATTCGTCGATGACGGCCACGGGAAAGCCGTGCGGATACGTCGGGAATGGTCGCCGGAGGTGCACACCGGCGATTTCCCAGTGACCGGTGGTGCTGTCCTTCCCCGCCGATCGGGGGTGCATACGACCCCAAGCTGCCGTCGCCGAGTTCACGCGAGCCACGCCGACGAGCGGTGCAATGTTTCCCAGCCCCGCACGGCCGAGATTCGGCAGCGAGAGGCCGCCGAGCTCCCGCGACAGGTTGCCGAGTGTATCGCTGCCTTCGTCACCGTACGCGGCGGCGTCGGGCGCGGCGCCGATCCCGACGCCATCGAGCACGATGATCGTCGCACGGCGCGTCACTCGGCGGCCCCGTACTGTCGGTGGAGTCGGCCGCGGAGCCCCGTCAACAGCTCATACGGAGAGATGTCCGCCGTGTGCGCGACCGCGCCGACATCCAGGGCCAGCCCGCCCGCTCGACCGATCAGCGTCGCAATGTCGCCGACATTGCACGACGGAACGTCGGTGACGTCGATCATCGTCATATCCATGGTGACGATGCCGGCAATCGGTGCGATCACACCGTTCACGATCGCCGACCCGCGATTGCTCAGGGCCCGCCGGAGCCCATCGGCGTAGCCAATGGACAGCGTGGCGATGCGCCGCTCGCCGACCGCACGATAGCTCGCGAGGTAGCTGACCGTCTCTCCGTCACCGAGCGTGCGAATGTCGACGACTCGACCACGCAGATGCACGACGGGCTCCGGCACGAGGGCTCCGCCGCAGCCGACTCCGTAGAGAAAGATTCCCGGTCGGGCAATGTCCCATGGTGAGCGGCCGCGGTGCTCGATTGCGGCGCCGTTCTCGGTGTGCAGGACCGTCGGCCGGTGCGGGAGCGTCGCGATGGCCGCGCGGAATCGACCTTCCTGCACCTCCAGCGAACCGTTCGCCCGATCGGCTGAATGGAAGTGCGTGAACGCGCCTTCCGGCGGGAACGCGAGCAGGGTGTCGTGCAACGCACCGACGCGGTCCCAGCGCACGCCTGCGCGGCTCATTCCCGTGTCGATCGCGAGGTGCCACGCCCTTCCGCCGTTCGCCCACGCCCGGATGCGGTCGGCGTGCGAGAGTGCCGGGATGAGGGATAGCGTTGCAGCTTCGCGAAAATCTTCGGCGTCGAGCGGCGTGAACACGATGATGGGCCGCGTAATGCCTGCCTCGCGCAGCTCCGCGCCCTCCTCGACGGTTGCCACCCCGTATCCCCACGGGTTGGTCGGCTCGAGGGCCCGCGCCACCGCGACCGCTCCGAGCCCGTAGGCATCCGCCTTCACCATCGGGAGAAGGGGAACGCCGGCTCTGGCCGCGATCGCGAGGGCATTACGTTGCAACGCGCCGAGGTCGATATCGACCCAGGCGCGTCTCGGTCCGCTCTTCATTGATCGGTCATTCGTCAGACGGGTAGTATACGGACACCGGGGAAACCATGCAAGACGATGTGACGCTTGAAGATGCGTTGATGCTCATGCGCGACTTGCGCGCGCGCTGCGAGTGGGATGCGGCGCAGAGCCACGACTCGCTTCGCCCCTACCTGATCGAGGAAGCGCACGAGCTCGAGGACGCGATCCGCGTGGGCGATGACGTGCATACGCTGGAGGAGCTCGGCGACGTGCTGCTTCAGGTGCTGTTCCACGCCGTGATTGCGGAAGAGCGCGGCGCGTTCCTGGCCCGGGATGTCCCTCGCGCGCTCATCGCGAAGATGCGGGCTCGGCACCCGCACCTGTACGAGAATGGGGAGAAGGTCCCGTGGGAGAAGATGAAAGCGACGCAACGGAAATCAATCGCGGACGGACTCCCGGCATCGCTCCCCGCCCTGCATCGCGCGCATCGATTGCAGGACCGCGCCGCTGGCGTGGGCTTCGACTGGCGTGATGTCGAGGGCCCGATGGAGAAGGTCTCGGAGGAGCTTCAGGAGGTGAGGCTGGAAATCGCCGCGGGCAGCACCCGCGTGGGGCCCGGGGGTGCACCGATTCTCGACGAGCGCCATGCGGCGATCGAGGCGGAGCTCGGTGATCTCCTCTTCGCTTGCGTCAACTTGTGCCGCAAGGCGGGGGTGCACGCCTCACTCGCCCTCGACCGGGCGAACGCCAAGTTCGCCGATCGGTTCACCCGGATGGAGTCGATAGCGACCGACCGCGGACTGGATGTGCGGACGGCGGGACTCGAGGCGCTCGACGCGATCTGGAACGAGGTGAAGGCGCGGGAGTGAGTTACGGCCGGAGCCGATTCATCATCCGCGGGAACGCGATCGTCTCGCGAATGTGCGGCAGGCCGCAGACCCACGCCACGACGCGCTCGAGACCCAGCCCGAATCCCGAATGCACGAAGGTGCCGTACTTCCGAAGGTCGAGGTACCACCCGTACGCATCGAGCGATAACCCTTCCTCCCGAATGCGCTGCTCGAGCTTCGCGTAATCATCCTCACGCTGCGACCCGCCAATGATCTCGCCATACCCCTCGGGCGCAAGACAGTCATCGCAGAGCACGGTGCGTGGATCGGCCGGGTTCTCCTTCATGTAGAACGCCTTGGCCTCCTTCGGATAGTCGTGCACGAAAATCGGCCGGTCGTAGTCAGCCGCGAGTATCGTTTCGTCTTCCGCGCCAAGGTCGGTGCCCCACACGATCGTCGAGCCTTTCGCACGCAGGCGCTCGATCGCCTCGGTGTAGCTCACGCGCGGGAAGGGGGCGACCACCGTCTCGAGCTTGCTGGTGTCGCGCTCGAGCTCCGCGAGCTCGGGGCGTCGGCGCTCGAGACAGCGCTGCACGATGTAGGAGACGAATTCCTCCTGCAGGCGCATGTTCGCCGCGGAGTCGTGGAAGGCCATCTCGGGCTCGCACATCCAGAACTCGTTCAGGTGCCGGCGGGTCTTCGATTTTTCCGCCCGGAAGGTCGGACCGAAGCAGTAGATGCGCCCGAAGGCGGCAGCGGCGGCCTCCCCATAGAGCTGGCCCGTCTGCGCGAGGTAGGCGTTGCCCTCGTCGAAATACTCGGTGGCGAACAGGCCGCTGCGCTCGCCGATCGCCGCCGTGAGAATGGGGGTATCGACGAGGATGAAGTCGCGCTCGTAGAAAAAGTCGCGGATCGCCTGCTCGATTTCGTGACGGATGCGCGCGATCGCCCGCTGCCGGGGGCTGCGAAGCCAGAGGTGGCGGTGATCGAGGAGAAAATCGACACCGTGCTCCTTGGGCTGGATCGGATAGTCGAGGGGACTGGGCCCGAGGAGCTCGAGGTGCGACACCGAGAGCTCGAAGCCGCCGGGGGCCCGCGCATCCGCGCGCACCTCGCCGGCGACGGACACGGAGCACTCGATCGTGAGCGCTCCGAAGCACTCCCAGCTCTCCGCGGGGACAGCGGAGCGAACGACCACGGCCTGCATCGTGCCACTTCCATCGCGCACGACGGCGAACGCAACTTTGCCGGATGACCGGAGATGGGTGACCCACCCGCGGACGGTGACCGTGGAACCGACGTGGTCACGGAGCGCGGCAATCAGAACGTTGGGGTTTTGCATTGGGATATCGAAGGCTACGGCAGTGGCGCGGCAAGCTAGACATAGCGTCCGGGGCTGTCAACGCTGCCCTCGCGCTGTGCATCAGCGCGTGTGCAGTCACGTTCCGTGACGTCCCCCGCGCAGGCGTGAACGAGGTTCGCGAATACCTCGGCTCTGCGACGCGAACGGCCGACCCACTGGAGCATCTCGACGCGACGCCGTTGATCGCGTGGACCGCGCCCGTCGGTCGGGGTGTCACCGGCGCGCCAGCGGTTGGCGAGCGCGTCACGGCGATTGCGTCGGTGGACCGGTGGGTGTACGCCATCGATACGCGCTCGGGTGAGCTCTTCTGGCGTTTTCGCGGCTCCGATGCGTTCGGGGTCGGGCCAGTGATGGGCGGTGGTGCGGTGTACGTGGCAACCGAGACGGGCGACGGCTTCGTCACGTCGATCGATCTTCTCAGCGGCAAGCGGCGCTGGCAGACGCGCACCGGCCAGATTGCGGCCCCGCTGGTGCTGCGGGATTCCATTCTCTATGCCGCGACGCAGGGCGGATTCCTGATCGCCCTCGATACGCGTGACGGGGCGACGCGGTGGTCACGCGTCGCGGCGCCATCGCGTGCAGGACCGCTCGTCACCCAGCGCTTCGTCGCCGTTCCTTCGCTGACCGATTCCCTGTTCATCTTCGAGGCGGTGACGGGTCGCGCCCTCGCGCGTGTTTCGATCCCCGCCGCAGTCATCGCCCCGCTCGCGATGATCTCCGACTCCCTGGTCGCTGCGACTTCACCCGGCGGAGAGGTGTTCGCGATCGAGCTTCCCTCGGGGGCGGTGCGGTGGCGCCTCGACACGAGGGAACCCATTCCCGGTGGCCCAGCGGTCCATGGGGATACTGTGTTCGTGCTTACCAACCGATGCGGCCTCTGGCAGATTCCGGTAGCCACCCCGGACGGTGCGCGCCCGCTCGCCCTTGGGTGTCACAGTCGAACCGGGCCCGCCGTGCTCCGCGACGGCGTGCTCGTTGCAACCATGGATGGGGAGCTCCAATTCCACGATCGCTCTGGACAGAACCGTCAGTGGAGCCTCACCATCGAGGGCGAGCTGCTCCACCCTCCAATCGTCCACCGTGGCCAGATCGTGGTCGCACCCGTTCTCGGCGATGTCATGAGTTTTCGATGATGATGCGTTTCCTGTCTCTCCTGTTGCTGACGGGGGGACTCGCTGCAGGGGATATTGCGGCTCAGCAGGCAACCCCACCCATGCCCCGGCGTGGGCCGCCCGTCGTGAAGTTCGCGAAATGGGGGTTGCTGGGCGTCGCCGGTGGGCTCGGGCTGTACGCGCTGAGACACAGCACCCGTGCCGAGAGGGCGTACGACGAGCTCCGGACGATCTGTCTCGCGACGCCGCTTCGGTGCGAACACGCGGGAGGACAGTATGCAGATGCTCCCGCCGAATCCCTCTACCGGCAGGCTGTCGCCGAGGATCGACGTGCGCAACTCGGTATCTTCGGGGGGCAGGCGACACTGTTCGGGAGCGTCGGCCTTTTCATTTACGACCTGCGCGACGACCGCGTGCCGACCACCATTCCCTACCCAGGACCACCTGACCCACCCGGTATCGTGTTCGCGACGATCGTGTTCTAGATGACGATCCGCACCCGTCTCGGCCTCGGCTTCCTCGCTATTGGGGTCGTGCTCGTCATTCCGCTGGTGCTCGCGTTGCGTGCGCTCGAGCGAATGCACGATGAGACCGTGGCACTCCGTGACAACGAGTTCGCGGCGTCACTCCTGCTCGGACGAATCCGGTCGGGCACCGAAGACCTCCGCAGCGCGGAGACCGCGCTGCTGTTCTTCCCGAGCGATACCACCCAGGCGCGGATGTCGGCCGAGATCGCCACGCTGTCGACGCTGGCCGATTCGCTGGATCACTATCAGCTCGACAGCGCCGCGCGCAACGTGCGCCTGGCGGTGCAGGACGTCGCGCAGCATGCACCGCTCGAGTATCGCGATGCGCTGGCCAAGCGAAGCGACGACGCCCAGCGCACGTCGGATGAACGCATCGTCCCGGCGATGATCCGCATCGAACGCTCGGTGGCCACGGCGGAGCGCTCCCTCCGGCAGCGAACAGTGGCGCGGGTGAGCGAGACCGCGTCCGCCGGCAGCGCGGCCCGGCGCTTGTCGGCCGCAGCACTGGTGCTGGCATCCGTGCTCGCTGCACTGATCGCGATCGGGATCACGCGCTCGATCAGCCGGCCGGTGCGCGATCTCGAGCGCGGAATGGCCGCGGTGGCGAGTGGCGACTTCGATCACCGGCTGTCGCTCGGATCCGCGGGGGGCACCGAATTCGGCCGCCTGGCGCAAAGCTTTTCAGCGATGTCGCAGCAACTGGCCGAACTCGACAAGCTGAAGGCGGAATTCGTGTCTGTCGCATCGCACGAGCTGAAGACGCCGATCAACGTCGTCATCGGATATCTTCAGCTCTTCGACGAGGGCGTGTACGGAGCGCTCACACCCAAGCAGCGCGAGATTTGCAGGACCGTCGAGAATCAGGCCCAGGCATTGTCCCGACTCGTCAAGCAGCTGCTGGATGTGAGCCGCTTCGATGCAGGCGGAAGCCGAATCGAGCCGCGGCAGGTCGAGTTGGGCCGTTTCCTCGAAGAGCTGGAGCAGACGTTCGACGTCCTCGCGCGGCAGCGCGGCATTGCCTTCCGTGTCGTTCGCGGCGCAGACATGCCTTCCAACGTCACCTGGGATGCGGATCGAATGAACGAAGTGATGGGCAACCTCCTCTCCAACGCCTTCAAGTTCACTGAGCGAAGCGGGACCGTCGAGCTCACCGCCGACGCATCCGCCGACGTCGTGCATGTCGAGGTTCGGGACACTGGGGCAGGCATTCCCGCTGACGAGCTGCCCCTGATCTTCGAGAAGTTCTTCCAGGCCGGCAATCAGGCGCAGGCCGCCCACAAGGGGTCCGGACTCGGGCTCGCAATCGCGAAGCAGATCGTCGAGGCGCACGGCGGAACGATCACGGCGGAAAGCACTCCGGGCGTTGGCACGACCTTCTGCCTCACGCTGCCCGTCGTCGCGACGCCCAGCAGCGCAGGGGCGCCGCAACGATCGCTCGCCGGCGTGGCATGACGCGCACGCTGATGACGCCCCGGCACGTGTGGGCCTTGCTCGCACCTGCACTCGCGCTCGTGACCGGCTGCGCCGCCCCCAGCATGCGCACGGGAAGGGCGAGTGAGACCGCGACCGGCGCGGCCGCCAATGCCGCCTCGTGGGCAACCACGCTCGTCGCGGCGCAACGCGACGTCGAACGGGGACGGTACGCGGAGGCCGACCGCACTCTCCGCGAGTTCGCGGACCGCGCGGGCCGGTCGCCTGACGCGGCAGAAACGCTGTACTGGCGAGCCGTCTTCATGCTCGATCCAGCGAGTCCCGCCGGCTCGATCCGCGAGGCGGCCGCGCTCCTGGGCCGCTACCTCGGGGCCGATGTGCCACTCACGCACCGAAGCGAGGCCGTCGTGCTGCAGCGGGTCGCCACCGCGCTCGGTTCGGGGCGCGAGGGAGTCCCAGGCCGGAGCGCGGCCTCCGACGCGGTGCGCGAGGCGGAGATGAAAACGCTGAAGGACGAACTGGAGCAGACCAAGGCGGAGCTCGAGCGGATCAAGAAGCGGCTCGCTCCACCCCCGACGACGCCGGCGATTCCGCCCCTACCCCACACGGAATAGTTCGAGGGCGCGGGCGTAGCGCTCGCCGAGGACGCGCCGAAGCCCAGCGTGCGCCGGCTGGTCGAGCTCCGGATCCTTCGCCAGCAACCGCTCGGCCGCGGCGCGCGCCGCCTCATTCAGGGCTTCGTCACGCAGCGGGTCGGCGACGCGGAAGGTCGGCACGCCGCTCTGCCGCTCGCCGAAGAGATCGCCCATGCCACGCAGGCGCAGATCTGCGCGCGCGATCTCGAACCCATCTTCCGTCGATGCGAACACGCCGAGGCGCTCGGCGGCGTCAGGACTGAGGTCGCCGAGCAGGATGCAGAACGCTTCGTCGGCGCCGCGGCCAACGCGCCCGCGCAACTGGTGGAGCTGTGAGAGGCCGAACCGTTCCGGGTGCTCGATGAGCATGACGGTCGCGTTCGCGACATCGATGCCGACCTCGATGACCGTCGTCGCGACGAGGACATCGATCTCGCCACCGCGAAAGCGGCGCATGATCGAGTCGCGGTCCGTCGCGGCAACACGCCCGTGGAGCAGCGCCAGCCGGCGATGCGAGAGCGCACCCTCCTGCAACTGCGCGAACATCGTGGTGGCGGCGCGGAGGTCGGTCTTCTCCGATTCCTCGATCACCGGGTACACGATGTACGCCTGGCGACCCTTCCCGACCTCCCGGTCGAGGAAGGTGAGCACTCGTTCACGCGACGCCTCGGCCCGGAGCGCCGTGGAAATCGGCAGGCGACCAGGAGGACGCTCATCGAGCGTGCTGACATCGAGATCGCCATACATCGTCAGCGCGAGCGAGCGCGGGATCGGGGTGGCGCTGAGCAGGAGCACATCAGGGCGCTCTCCCTTTTCGCCGAGCGCTGCGCGTTGCTCGACGCCAAAGCGATGCTGCTCGTCGATGGCGGCGAAGCCAAGGCGAGCGAACGAGGTGCTCTCCTGCACGAGCGCGTGGGTTCCGACGATGAGCGCGGGGTCCGGCCGCGCCATCACCTCGCCCACCGTGCGCCGGTCGGAGGGGCTCATGCTGCCCGTGAGCAGGAGTGGGGTGACCCCCAGGGGCTCCAGCATGCTGGTGACAGTGCGGAGGTGCTGCTCGGCCAGCAGCTCCGTTGGCGCCATGATCGCCGCCTGATAGCCGTTCTCCATCGCGAGGAGCGCGGCAAAGAGCGCAACGATGGTCTTGCCGCTGCCGACGTCACCCTGGAGCAGGCGGTGCATGCGGCGGTCGCTGCACATGTCGGCGAAGATCTCCCGCGTGGCGCGCACCTGGGCCCCCGTGAGCTCGTAGGGGAGCGCGCCCCGGAGTGCACTGGTGAGCCGACGCCGATTCACGAAGGCGATTCCGTCCCGGCGGGTGCGAGCCAGCGCATTTGCCCGCCGCCGCAGCAGGTGGACGAAGAGCAGCTCCTCATAGGCGAGCCGTGCGCGGCCCGCGAGTGCGTCGGCGAGGCTCGTCGGGCGATGGACCGCGCGGAGGGCGTCCGGTAGCGCGAGCACGCCTGCCGTCTCGTACACCTCGGCGGGCAGATATTCGCGGACGAGGGGAAGCAGTGCACCGAGATGCGATTCGATCAGCGAACGGATGACCTTGAACGACAGCCCTTCGGTCGCGGGATATACCGCGAGTACGCGCCCCCCGGCGGTTCCTTCGTCCGAATCGCCGAGGTTGACGTACTCGCGCGGCTGGAGCTGACGGCCGTGGTAGAACCGCACCTGCCCGGTAAGCAGGAGCACATCGCCCTTGGAAATGGTGCGATCGAGGTACGGTTGGCCCGGCCAGGCCACCTCGATCATGCCGGAGCCATCCCGCACCACCGCCTGGAAGATGCGAAGCCCCTTTCGCGTCGGGATGACGCCCTTGGAGATCACCTCGCCAATGACGGTCGCATCCATCCCGGGCTCGAGCGACGAGATCTGCGAGACGGTGCTCGCATCCTCGTAGCGATGCGGAATGTGGTACAGCAGGTCGCCGGCAGTGATGATGCCGAGCTTGCGGAGCATCTCTGCCCGCCGCTCGCCGACTCCCTTGAGATAGGTGACCGGCATGTCCAGGCGCACCCGCGCCTGCGCCGCTCCGGGAGTGGACGGCTGCGGACGGCGCCTCGTCTCCTCTTCCACGCGCGGGGTGCGCTACTCCGCGAGCAGGTCGCGGGAGAACGACGCGGCGTCGAAGGGCTCGAGGTCGCCGATCTTCTCCCCGACGCTGAGGAACTTCACGGGAACGTTCAGCGCCTCGTGCACGGCGACGACGACCCCGCCGCGCGCCGTGCCATCGACTTTCGTGACGACCAGCCCGGTCACCGGAACGGCCGCCGAGAACGTTCGCGCCTGCACCAGTGCGTTCTGGCCTATGGTGCCATCGAGCACGAGCAGTGTCTCGTGCGGGGCATCGGGAATGCGCTTCGACAGAACACGAGCGACCTTTCGCAGCTCCTCCATCAGGCTGTCGCTGGTGTGCAGCCTTCCGGCCGTATCGACGATGACGACATCCGCCTTGCGGGCGATGCCTGCATCCACGGCATCGAACGCCACCGCTGCCGGGTCGCTGCCGGATTTCCCGCTGACGAAGTCCGCGCCCGCGCGCTCGGCCCAGAGGCGCAACTGGTCAGTCGCTCCCGCACGAAAGGTATCCGCGGCCGCGAGCAGCACTTTTTTTCGCTCGTCGCGATACCGGCCCGCGAGCTTCCCGATGAAGGTGGTCTTGCCCGCACCATTCACGCCGATGATGAGCACGACGGTGGGTCCGCTCGCCGCGACGGCGAGCGCTGGATCACTGTTGCCGGCACGCAGCGCGCTCTCGACCCCCGACCGCAACGCCTCGGCGAACTGCGCCTGATCGCGGATCTCGCCCCGCGTTGCCAGTCGCTCGACGTCAGCGACCAGGCGCATCGTCGTCGGAACGCCGAAGTCGGCCTCGAGCAGCAGTTCCTCGAGCTTCTCGATCGATCCCGGATCGACCCCTTTCACGAGGACGCCGACGTCGGTCAGCGCGATGTCCTTGAGCCGCTGCCATACCGAGCGCTTCGGAACGTCCTCGGCGCGACGGAGAATTCTCATCTGGTATTTCCTTCGAATCGATTAAGAATCGTCAGTCGGTTCGTCGTTCGTTCCGACAGGGCGGCGGCCACCGTCATCGCCAGCCACGACGGCGGCGCACGATCCACTCCACGCAGAGCAACCCGAGCGCCATCACGTACACCAGCGGCTCGTTGCGAATTCCCGGTGCCTCACTCGGCGCCGAGGCTTCGCCAATGTCCCCGGTGGTGACCGTCGCGGGTCTGGGCAACCACTCCCGGGAGGCGTTGACGGCCAGCAGCGTGGCCCCACCGGCGAACGTGATGTCGTAGAGCCCGGGCGCGAGCGGTGGCGTCTCGACCACCGTGACGCCATCGGGGAAACGCAGCGTCACCGAATCCGCCCCAGGCCCATCGCCCCGCCGCGTGACCTTCACGGTCATGACGGAGTCACCGCCCGCTCCGCGGCGCCATCGCACGGGCTCGCCGGCTCGCAGCCCTGGCTCGACCACGCTCACCGTCGCTGGGGACGAGCGATCCTCCAGCAGCCAGTCGAATATGCTTCCCCACAGCGCGGCATACGCCTGGGCGCCCGCGCCGCCGCGGAAGTGCCATCGCCAGAGCCCCGCAGCTCCGACGATGACCTGCCTGCGCGGTCGCTCAATGCCGACGATCGCCGGCCGACGCTCGAACTGGCGCGCGCGGCGCGTCTCGAGCCCCTCCCACACCCCCTTCGGCAGCCGGGGAACGACATCGACGGGAGGCAGGCTGTCCCACGATAATCCCGAGAGCGCTCCCGCGAGCGGTGACGCCGGCGCACCGACGGCGTACCAGTCGCCCCGTTCGACCACCGGCGGGAGGAGCGCCAACGCACCGCCGGTCGCCTGCTGCGGTGCGCCGAACACACCGGTATCGCCATGCATCACGACGAGCGGCGCGGCGCGCACCGCACGGCGAACATCCGCCTCGGTCACGGGAGCCAGCGACCCGTCCACGCGCCACTGGCCTGGAGCCACGCGATAGTAGGCGCGAGTGGGAACTGACAGCGTCCCGCGCAGGACGCCGACGGCGAAGCGCGCGTCGAGGTCGGGCGATGTCGAGATGAACACCGCGCCCGCGGCGTCCGACACATCGATCACGGCACCCAGCGTATCGTTTGCGGGCTCGACATCCCCGGCGACCGCAATGATCGCGCGGATGAGGGTCGGCCCGTCGCCCTGACGTATCGCACCGCGGAGGGCAATGGTCCGCTCGCCGTTGGCTGCGGTCGAGTCGAGTGCGACCTCCGCCAGGCGAGCCGGGCCCGCCATCAGCGTGATGCGACCCGATCCCACCCCAACAGTGCCGGTAGCCACGGTCACCCGCGCCTCGATCGTGTCGCCTCGCATGTGGCTGCGCGGGATGTCGAGTGACACGAGGGCAAGGTCGGGGCGGCGCGCGGGAACGATCACCTCCACTCGCGAGCCCGCGGGTAATGCGCTCAGCTCATCCGGATCCTCGATGGCGCCATCGGTGAGGACGACGACCGGGCGTCCAACCGCGACGGCGCGCGCCACCATCGGACGAGCGCGCGATGCGTGATCGGAGGGGAGAGCCGGGGGAACGCCCATGCGCGCCGAGTCGCCGAAGAGGATGACGGAATCGGCGTCGATTCGGGATGCGCTGCCATGCGCCGTGCGCCACGCGGAGTCATCGCTGGCGCGAATCCAGCTCGCTGACGCGTCGAGTGCGACCAGCATCGACGGGGTGCGCGCCCGGCCCACCGGTGCGTCGAGCAGCGCCGCGATCAGCGCGGTGAGCGCGGCTGCTCGCAGGACGACGGGAAGCGCGCGCTCCGGCGTGCCGCGCGGATCGCGCCATCCATACGCGATGACCGCGATCGCGATGCCTGCGACCGCGGCCAGGACCCAGAGAAGCATGGTGGAATTGTAGCGTGCGGCGGGAGCGCACGCTGCGTGCTATTCGACGACGGTCGCCAGCCGGACGAGACCGTCGGGACGTGCGAGCGACGCGCGCATCGCATCGAGCGTGGTCGCGAATCGCGCCCGCTCCTTCGCCGGGATGGGGTCGGCGTTCCCCTGGCCGCGCAGCGCCACGCTGGGATTTCGCTGCACGCCGCCAACCAGCACCTCGAAGTGGAGATGCGGACCGGTCGCGAGTCCGGTCATTCCGACATAGCCAACGGTGTTCTCGATGTTGACACGGGACCCCGAGCGCACGCCCTTCGCGAAACTGCGCAGATGCGCATACCGCGTGACGAAGCCGTTGCGGTGGCGGATCTCGACGACGTTGCCGTATCCCGATCGCCGTGCGGCGAAGATCACCGTGCCATCGCCGACGGCGCGCACGGGAGTGCCCGATGCGGCGGCGTAGTCGGTGCCCTTGTGTGCGCGCCACGTCCTGAGGACGGGATGCTTCCGATTGCCGAACACGCTCGAGATCCTGCGGAATTGGAGTGGGGCCTGGAGGAAGCCTGCCCGCATTGCCTTGCCGCCCTGGTCGAAGTACTTGCCGGTCGCGCTCGTGGTCTCGAAGCGGATGGCTTCGGTCTGCTTGCCGGAGAGCGTCATCGATGCCGCCAGGATCGACTTGATGCGAACGATGCCCTGCGGACCTGACGCGCGTTCGAACAGCACGCGGAACTCGTCACCGACCTGGAGATCGCGGCTCATGTCGACACGATATTCGTAGATGTCGGCGAGCTCACCGGCGAGCTCCGCTCGCGCCTGTGCTGGGAGGAGATCGAGCGCGCTCGCGTCCATGGCTCCGTAGAGCGTCGCCTCGATGGTGCCGCGAACGACGATCGTGTCGATCGTCCAGGGGAGCTTCACCTCGCGACTGACCCAGCCGGTGTCGGTGCGCTGCAGCGTGAGCAGCCGATCGATCGCGAGCTCGAAGACGACTTCCGATGGGATGGAATCGGCGTCGAGCTTCGTCACCACCACCGGCATCCCGGCGCGAACGCGGCGCGCATCGAGGCTCTTGGCGGCGCGGAGGAGCTCAGCGGCCGTTGGCCCGATCATGCCCTGCCGCGCGAGCAACGCCGACAGTGTCTCGCCGCTGCCAAGCGTATCCGCTTGACGCGACCAGAGCGGTCGAACTTCGACGGCGCCGAGGCGCGCCACGCCCACCGGTGGAAGCGGGGGGTTGAGCTGCAACGCACCGACCGCGAGGATGGCGATCGTCGAGTAGGCGAGGGCCCGCGCGGTCGAGTCCTTCAATCCATCTGTCTCCGAATGAAAGTCGGGATCTCCATGTCGCTGAGATCCTGGCTCGGCGGAGCTTCCTTCGGGGACGGCATCACGCTGGAGGGACCGATGCGCCGGGTCTGGCCTTCGCTCGCCGGTGTGATACGTCCAACGGGGCTGGTGTTACGCTGGGTACGCGGCGTCGGAAAAGGGAGCACGGGTGCTCCCCTGCTGACGACGGGTTCCTGCATGACGGGCCGGGCGCCCTCGATCGGCTTGTCGAACCCCGTCGCGATCACGGTGACCCGAATCTCGCCCTGCATCGCCGGCTCGTGGACCGCGCCGAAAATGATCTCGGCGTCATCGCCGACGGCGTCGTGGATGATCTCGTTGATCTGGTGGACTTCGCCGAGGGTGAGGTCGGCACCGCCAGTGATGTTCACGAGCACCCCTGTGGCGCCGGAGATCGAGACGTTATCGAGCAGCGGACTCGAGATCGCCTGCTGCGCGGCTTCCATCGCGCGATTCTCGCCGCGCCCGATACCCGTCCCCATCAATGCCGAGCCACCGGCCTGCATCACGGTGCGCACATCGGCGAAGTCCACGTTCACGAGCCCCGTCACGCTGATCAGCGACGAGATGCCCTGGGTTGCATGGAGGAGCACTTCATCGGCCTTCTTCAGTGCGTCCTGGAACGGAATGCCCTTCCCGACCACCGCGAGCAGCCGCTCATTCGGCACGACGATCATCGTGTCGACGTTCTTGCGCATCTCGGCAATCCCGAGCTCCGCCTGCCGCATCCGCTTCCGGCCCTCGAAGAGGAAGGGCTTGGTCACGATGCCGACGCAGAGGGCTCCTGCCTCGCGCGCGAGCTCGCACACGATCGGCGCCGCCCCGGTCCCCGTGCCGCCACCCATCCCGCAGGTGATGAAGACGAGGTCAGCCTTCGCCAGCGTGTTCAGCACCTCCTCGCGGCTTTCCTCGATGGCCTGACGTCCGATTTCGGGGCGCGCACCCGCGCCAAGGCCTCGGGTGAGCTTCTTCCCGATCTGGATCTTGATGTCGGATCGCGAACTGAGGAGCGCCTGTGCATCCGTGTTCACCGAAATGAACTCGACGCCCTCGAGTCGTTCCTCGATCATCCGATTGACCGCATTGCCACCACCGCCACCGACGCCCACGACCTTCATGCGGGCGCCCGACGATGCACTCTCCTCGAACTCGAAAATCATTGCGAGTGAGACTCCAGTACTGCGAGGGTTGTGACGAGATCGAGCGGTGGGTGGACCAGCTGCGATGCTGCGACGGAGGGGCTAACCAGGGGCGTACGGGTCGGCCGGCCTCGAAAAATCTCGCCCAATATACCTTTTTTCGTCGGATCGACCACACATTTGACGACCGATCGGAAAAAAGATTACGAAGTGGCAACTCCAGTAGTTATCCACACTTCGGCGGGCCATAGCAGCTTTGTAATGCCGCGACGGCGCCATCATAGGGCGAACGGTGGCGCCGCGTCGGGCAGCGTGGAGATCTTCGCGCCATTGTCGCGGCGTGACGCGGCGAGTCCCGGGCCGCGCGTCCCGGTTCGCGGGTAGACCGTCGTTCGCGCACAGGCGTTCGGGAAGGCGTGTAATCCGGTCACCTTCCGCAGGCCATGCACGGAGCTGGGGAGCCGTTCACGGCGGGCACTCCGCACGGAGGTCCCCAGCGCGGGTCGCCGGTCGCCGGTACACTCAGAAAAAATCCTGGAGCCAGGTCTTCACGCGGTCGGCAATCTTGTCGACGCCCCCGGTAGCGCGCGGGCCGCCCGTACGACGCGTCGCACCGGTCACTCCGCTGAGCGCGAGCCGCACGGCCCCGTACTGGGCAAGTCCGACGACGGTCGCGAAGCGCGGTGCATCCACCGAGTCACTGAGGCCCGACAGGTTATCCGCCGGTGAGCCCACGCGTACCCCCGTGCCGAAGACATCGTTGGCCAGCTCACCCGCTCCCTGCATCATCGCGGCGCCGCCGGTGAGCACCACGCCCGCGCTCAACTTGCCCGCATACCCGGCGGCATCGATGTCGCGCTGCACCAGGTCGAAGATCTCGTCCATCCGCTGATGGATGATGTGCGCGAGCAGCTCGCGCGGAATCTGGCGGCGCCCCTGTGCCGGCGTGCTCGGGAGCTCCAGCTGCTCGGTCGAATCGATCAACGGCTCGTAGGCGCAGCCATACCGCTCCTTGATGCGTTCGGCATCGGCCTGGGTGAGGCCGAGGCCGTGAACGATGTCGCTGGTGACGTGATTGCCGCCGTAGTTCACCGTTCCGAGATGACGAATCTTTCCTTCCTGGAACACGGCGACGTCGGTCGTGCCCGCCCCCATCTCGACGAGCGCGACGCCAAGCTCCTTCTCATCCTCGCTCAGCACGCTGAACGCACTCGCCAGCGGCTCGAGCACGAGCTCCTTCACGCTGTAGCCGGCACGCTCGACGGCTTTTCGCAGGTTCATCGCCGGCGAGCTGCCGATCGTGACGAGATACATCTCGGTCTCGAGTCGGGTGCCGATCATTCCGATCGGGTCGCGAACTCCCTCGCTGCGATCGACCGTGTACTCCTGGGGAATCGCGTGCAGCAGTTCCCGGTCCTGCGGAATCGACTGCGCACGCGCGACCTCGTGCGCGCGGTCCACATCGGCCTTCGAGATCTCATCGCCGTTGACCGCGACGATCCCCTTGCTCGTCATGGCGCGCACATGCTCACCGGCAATGCCGGCGTACACCGCGTCGACGTGGGCGCCCGCCATGCGCTCGGCATCCTCGATCGCCTTGCGGATCGAGCGGGTCGTCTCCTCGATGTCGGAGACCACTCCGCGCCGGATGCCGGTGGTTCGCGCCTGGCCGACACCGAGCACCTTGATCGTCGGATGCCGCGGCAGATCGCCAACGACCTCGGCAAGGATGGCGGTGGTCTTGGCTGAGCCGATGTCGAGACCGGCGACGATGCGATCCGAGGTCATGGGAGTCTGGCGATCACCTGTTCACGATAACGAAGGTCCAGCTCCGCCGCTCGCAGCTGCTTGCCCGCGAGATCGCGCTCCACTGGAAGTATGTCGGCGAGGCGCTGCACCGTCACATCAGCCATCGCGAGCACGGTGGTCGCCGCCAGCACGAGCCGCACCTCGTTCCCCGTGCGTCGCGCTTCGCTGATGCGCTCGAACAGCGCGGGCTGGCCCGCGCGAACGCCGGCGAGGAGCCGCAGGAGCGATGTGTCGCGCTGCACGAGGACGGGAAGATTGACCGGCACGCGACTCGGGTCCACGGGCAGCACGACGCCGCGGGCGTCGAGCACCTCGAACCCCGCGCGGGTGGCGACGACGGCGACGGGGGTGTGCTCGGTAACCCGCACGACGAGCGTCCCGGGGAGACGACGCCGCAGTCGAACGTCGGCGACCTGCGGGTGCGCCCGGATGCGCTTCCCCACCGGATCGAGGTCGATCCAGATGGACTGTGTGGTATCGACGCGCATCCTTGCCGCGACATCGGCCGGCGCGAGATACCGAAGTCCCTCGATCTCGATCCTGCGAAGGCGAAAGAAGGCGAGCTCGGAGAGTGCCACCCGCCCCCACCACGGGCTCGCGACGAGCAGGACCGCCAGCCCGAGCGCGACGGCGATCTTCAGGCGCCTCCGGCCGCGCGGCCGCTCGGTTGAGGGACGTCGTGGTCGGTCGCGGCGTGGCGCCGGCTCGGCGTCTCCGACGTCATCCCAGTCACTCATGCGCGATCGAGGAGCGCGAGCAATTCCGGCCCGGTGCGCGTGATGTCACCCGCCCCGATGGTCAGCACGACGTCGCCGTCCCGGGTTTCACCGAGCAGCGCATCCGCGAGCGCGGCTCGCTCGCCGCGCCAGCCAATCGTACCGCCTCCATTGCGCACCGCCGTCTCGATGAGGTCCGCGCTCACGCCCGCGATCGGCTGCTCGCGCGCCGCATAGATCTCGGTGAGGAAGACAACGTCGGCGCGCGCGAGCGCCTCGCCGAAATCGACGGCGAAGTCACGCGTGCGGGTGAAGAGATGCGGCTGAAATGCGGCAATGACCCGCCGTCCCGGGAACGCCGCGCGCGCTGCTTCGAGCGTTGCGCGGATCTCGGTCGGATGGTGCGCGTAGTCGTCGACGACCGTAATTCCCCTGCGCTCGCCGAGACGCTGGAAGCGCCGCTCGACGCCGCCGAAGGATGCCAGACCTGGCGCCATCTGCGCTACGGATGCGCCGAGCGCGAGGCCGGCGGCGATCGCTGCGAGCGCGTTGCGCACATTGTGCGCGCCGGGCACACCGATGGAGACGCTGCCGAGCGCCCGCCCCTCGTGGACGACCTCCCATTCCTGCCCCGCTCCTTTCGGGCGAACGCTGCGCGCTCCGAGGTCAGCTCCCCGAGCGTCGAGTCCGTAGCGAATGACGCGCGCGGCGGCGGGGGTCGGCAGGGTTGCTGCGCCCGGATCATCGGCGCACAGCACGACGGTGTCCGCCCCGCGAACGAACGTTGCAAAGGCGCCCCGAATGTCCTCGAGATCCGTGTAGATGTCGAGGTGATCGGCCTCGATGTTCGTCACGACGGCGACGGTCGGTGACAGCGCGAGAAAGGATCGATCGTACTCGTCCGCTTCGACGACGAACAGCGAATCGCCTCCGTACCGGAGATTGCCGCCCCACGCCCCGACGCGGCCGCCGACGATTCCCGTCGGCGACAGTCCGCCCGCAGCCAGCGCCTCGGTGGTCATCACGGTCGTCGTCGTCTTGCCGTGCGTGCCGGCGATCCCCACGAGCCGCCCGCCGGAGACGGCTTCCCCCAGCGCCTCGGCACGCCTGATCACCGGAATCCCGAGCTCTCCTGCCCGCATGAGCTCCGGGTGATCGCGGCGCATTGCGGATGTGACCACGAGTGCGCGCGCGCCTTCCACGTGAGCGGGATCGTGGCCGGTCGCGACGCGGATCCCCAGGCGCCGCAGGTCGTCGACCGAGCCGGGATTGGAGTCGCATCCCGTGACGGCGACGCGGCGGCGGACGAATAACTCGGCGAGCGCGCTCATCCCGGCGCCGGCGATGCCTACGAAGTGAACGGGTCGACGGTCGTCCGGCGCGATGAGAGGCATGGGTGCGCGGGGAATATAGACCTCGCGCAGATGCCCCTCAAGACCGATACGGCCTCACATCGAGCAGCGCAAGTATGCGTCGAGCAATGGTTTCTGCTGCATCGGGACGACCGCGCGCCGTCGAGGCCGCGGCCAGTTGCGCGAGTTGTGGCGGGTCCGAGTCGAGCATGCGAAGCGTCGCATCGATGCGCTGCGGCGTGAACTCCGACTGCGGAATGAAGAGCGATGCGCCCGCCTGCTGGAGCGCTCGGGCATTGGCCGTCTGGTGGTCGGCGGCCGCTGTTGGCAGAGGCACGAGCGCCGCCGGAATCCCCCACGCGCACAACTCGGCGGTCGTCACCGCTCCGGCGCGGACGATCGCGAGATCGGTGGCGGCATAGGCGTGCGCGATCGGCGCGAGATACGGACGCACGCGAACCCGCTCGCTCTCCAGTGAGGCGTAGCGGTCGAAGCTCCCCGTTCCCGTCGCCCAGATGACCTGCCATCCCTGCGGAACACCCGCGCGAATCCATGCGGCGATGACATCGTTGATCGCGCGCGAGCCCTGGCTGCCGCCGACGATGAGCAGCACGCGCCCACCCGGGGCGAGACTCCACCCTTCGCGGGCGGCGGCGCGATCCGGGCGAGGAGAGGGCGGTGGCTCGATCGGATTGCCGGAGTCCACCATGATCGTGTCCTCGCCCTTCGGCATCAGCGCCGCCGCCTCGGGGAAGCCCAGGTAGACCTCGCGCGCCCAGCGACTGAACGCGCGCACCGTGAGGCCTGGATGGCTATTCTGCTCCTGGAGCACGTACGGACGGCGGTTGACTGCGGCGTGGGCGAGGACGAGTCCCGAGGCGTACCCGCCGGTGCCGACGATGAGTCGCGGATTGCCGAAGCGCAGCTGGCGACCGATCGCGCGCCACGCCGTGATCCCGCCGCGCACCGTCCGCCAGTTCTCCCACGGGCGCGTGCGATACAGCGGGTGCAGGTCGAGCAGCGCGTGCGGAAACTCGGTGCCCGGGAGCACCTCGCGCTCGATGCCACGTTTCGCGCCGATGAAGAACGGTTCGACCGACGCGTCGCAACGCACGAGGGCTCGCGCGATGGCGAGCCCGGGATAGAGATGTCCGCCGGTACCGCCGCCGGCGAAGATGATCTTCACGACGGGCTCACGATGCCGCCATCGCATACGAATCGCGCGCGCGCGACTCGACGACGCGTTCGCGGCGGCTGCCGATGTTCACGAGGATCCCGGTCATCAGGCACGTGAGGATGAGATTCGACCGTCCGTAGGATATGAACGGCAGCGTCAAGCCCGTCGTCGGCAGGAGGCCAACCACGACGCCGATGTGCACGTAGGCCGTGATGACCACCGTCACCGTCAGCCCGATCGCGACGAGCTGCTGGAAGGGAGAGCGCGCTTCACGGGCGATGCGGAAGCCGAGCCACGCGTATCCGGCGAAGGCGAGAATGAGGAACGCGAGCCCGAGGAACCCCATTTCCTCGCCGATCGTGCTGGCGACGAAATCGTTGTACGGGAGCGGCAAAAAGCCGAGCTGCTGCCGGCCTTCACCGAACCCCTGGCCGACGATCTGGCCCGATCCCACGGCGATGAGTGACTGCTTGAGCTGATAGCTCATCGTGGAGGGCGCTGCACCCGGGTCGAGGAACGACACCATGCGCAGGGCGACATACTGGAGGCGCTGGATCTGGCTCCACAGCACCGGAATGGCGAGCGCCGCGAGCAGCAGGAAGTGGCCGATGCGCACGCCGCCGGCGAAAAGAATGATGCCGGCAACGAGCGTGAACATCATCGCGACCGAGAGGTCGGGCTCGAGCACCGCAAGGATGTCCAGGACCCCAATGACGACGAGAAAGGGGAGGAGCCCCTTCGTGAGCCGGCGCATCGCGGGTCCCTTCTTCACGACGAGCATCGCCGACCACACGATCACGGCGAGCTTCGCGAGCTCCGACGGCTGAATCGCCGTCCGGAACAGGAAGCGGCGTGAGCCGTGCACCCGCGGCGCAATCGATTCGGTGAAGGGCAGCACGATGAGCAGCATCAGGAAGAGCGCGACTCCCATGAGCGGCCACGCCCACGTGCTCCAGCGTTCCGCATCGACCTTCGCGAAGATCATGAAAATGACCGTGCCCGCCAGGGCACCGGCGAGCTGCCGGAGCAGGAACGCCGATGCATAGCCGTTGGTCTGGAGGGCGTGGACGGCGCTGGCGCTATAGAGCACCGCGAGCCCGAACGACAGCAGTGTCGCTGCCAGGAGCACCAGCGCCCGCGCCTCGACCCCCATCGCCCAGCGCTCGCGCACTGCCGCCATTTCCATCATCGTGCCCACACTCCCGCCGTCGCCCTTCGCACCTGCAGCATCCGTCCGCACTCGCTCAATCGTTGGTGATCACGTCGCCACCGGCGCACGGCCGGCCAGCGCGAGTCGCTTGAACTCCGCGCCCCGCTCTTCATAGTTGTTGAACATGTCGTAGCTCGAGCAGGCGGGCGACAGCAGCACCACGTCTCCATCTGTCGCGAGAAGGCGAGCGCGCTCGATGACTTCGGCGAAGGACGATCCGAGACGCTCGAGGGGCACCAGCCCACCGAGATCCGCCTCGACAATGCTCGCCGACTCGCCGTATGCGAGCACCGTCTTTCCGACACGGCCCAGCGGCTCGGCGAGCGCGGTATACGGCTCGCCCTTGTGGCGGCCACCGAGGAGCAGGATGGTCGGACGGGTCATGCCCTGCACCGCGACGAGCGTCGACCCCACGTTGGTCGCCTTCGAGTCATTGATCCACAGCACGCCCCCGACCTCTCCAGCAATCTCCAGGCGGTGCTTGAGCGCCCGGAAGCCCCCGATCGCCGTGGCGATCGCTGCCCGCGCGTCCGGCGTGCGGTGTGCCCCGTCGGCGACCATCACGGCGAG
>JANOCW010000181.1:0-6178 GCA_031412375.1 Gemmatimonadaceae bacterium
CGATCGCGCGGTCGCCAGGGAACGGCGGGCTGCACTGGGGCCTCGGACTCGCGTTCCTCACCTCGGACCGGCCGCGTGAAGCACGCGCTGCGTTCGAGCGTGCGCGCGAGCTGATGACCATCACCAACCGCGCGTCGGCAGGTCTCTCATGCGCGCTCGCCGCTTTGGGAGAGATCGAGGGCGCGCGGCGGATGCTCGACGAGGCGAAGGACCTGGCGGAGCGAGGCAGGGGATCGGCCGTGGATGTCGCGATCGCGTATCACTGGCTCGGCGACGACGACCAGGCGTACGAGTGGTTGGATCGCGCGTTGGCCGCGCACGAGATGTGGATCACCTTTCTGCACCTCGACCCGCGCCTCGCACGTCTCCGTGGCACACCGCGCTTCGACGCGCTCACGCAAGTTTGACGCGCCAATCCAGCGCCCACGCCGTGCATCTGTCGAGCCGGAGAGGCCGCGCGCTACCTGGCGCGTCCGTACTTGCGCATGGCCGCCATGAGCCGGTCGGCTGGCAGCGCGAACACGCGCAGGTCGATCGCGCCCGACATCGTCTCGGCGGCGAGCATCGCGTTGATGATTGCTTCCTCTGTCGCCTGCACGGTGGCGTAGAAGAGCGGGTTGATCCGCGCATTGGGAAGCATGCTGACGGTGGCAGTGCCGGTGTCGGCCGAAGTCCGCGCATTGGCGGTGGAGAACGCGACGAAGATGTCGCCCGAGCTGTTCTCACCCTTGCCGCCCATGCGGCCAACGCCGAGCGCGGCACGGGTGACGAGCCGTTTCAGCTGGTGCGGGAGGAGCGGGGCGTCGGTGGCAATGACGATGATGATCGAGCCCCCGCCCGTGCCGAGTTCCGCGTCGTCATCCCTTGTGGGTAGCGCGGGCGCCCCGCAGCGCGGCCGCTGCGGAAGGAGCGTCGCATCGGCCGACGCGATACACGGCAGGAGATCGGAGATTTCCTCGCCCACCGGGACGCCAGCGATGCGCAGCTCGCGCCGCGCACCGTAGTTGCACTGGACGAGCACGCCGACGGTGTAGCCGCCCGACCCGGCCTCGAGCCGGCGCGACGCGGTGCCGATCCCGCCCTTGAAGCCGTGGCAGACCATTCCCGTACCGCCGCCGACATTGCCTTCGCGCACCGCGCCGCCCGTCGCACCGGCGAGAGCCGCGGCGACGTGTTCGGGCTGGACGTGAAAGCCGTTGATGTCGCTGAGCGATCCGTCGAACGTCTCGGCGACGACAGGCAGCCCCCACGGCTGGAGCCCGGGCCGCTTCACCTGCCACTGGAGGATCGCGTCGCGCACAACGCCGACACTGTGTGTGTTCGTGATCGCGATCGGTCCTTCGAGCACGCCGCTCTCCTGCAACCACGTGGTGCCCGTCATCTCGCCATTGCCGTTGAGCGTGAACCAGGCTCCGAAGACGGGGTCGGCGCTCGCCTTGCCGCGCGGATGGATCACCGTGACACCGGTGCGCACCGGCCCCTGGCCAACGACGAGCCGGCCGCTGCCCGAAACCAGAGTGGTGTGCCCGACTTCGACGCCCGCGACATCGGTGATCGCGTCGAGCGGCCCGGCCGTGCCGCCGATCGGCAGGGCGAGCTCGCGGGCTCGAGGCTTCTGCGCGCTCGCCGCGAACGGGAGCAGGGCAAGCGACGCCAGCGCGAGGATCGAAGCGACACGCATTGATCTTCTCCGGAGCGGGGGGCGGTTCCGAGACCGAATCTATCGGCAGGCGCCGAGACCGACAGGCCGCGAATCGCGGACCGGGCGATGTTCGCTGTTCCTGAATGCCTGGTTCGCTCGCTGGCTGTGCACGCGCTCACGCCCTAGCTTCGCGCAATGCGAATCATCATCCCCGGCGGCACCGGCCAGGTCGGCACTCTTCTGGCGCGCGCTTTCGTGGCCGACGGCCACGACGTCGTCGTTCTGAGCCGCCATCCGGCGCCGGCTCCGTGGCGCGTGGTCGAGTGGGATGCGCGGACCCTGGGTCCGTGGGCGACGGAGCTCGAGGGCGCTGACGTGGTCATCAACCTCGCTGGCCGAAACGTCAACTGCCGCTACACGCTCGATAATCGTCGTGCGATTCTCGACTCGCGTGTCGAGTCCGTGCACGCCGTGGGACAGGCGATCGCCCGTTGCACGCGACCGCCGAAGGTCTGGCTTCAGGCGAGCACGGCAACCATCTACGCCCATCGGTTTGATGCACCGAACGATGAGGCAACAGGTATCATCGGGGGCAATGAGCCCGACGCGCCATCGAGCTGGCGGTTCAGCATCGAAGTGGCGAGGACATGGGAGCGGGCGGCGACCGAGATCGCGACGCTGGGCACGCGTCTCGTTCTCCTCCGTGCCGCGATGGTGATGAGTCCCGACGCCGGCGGGATCTTCGCCACGCTGCTCCGGCTCGTGCACTTCGGACTCGGCGGGCCGGTGGCCGGAGGACGGCAATACGTGTCGTGGATCCACGAGAGCGACTTCGTGCGCGCGCTCTACTGGCTCATCGATCACCCGACGCTCGACGGTGCGGTCAACATCGCGGCGCCCAATCCCCTCCCGTACCGCGACTTCATGCGCGAGCTGCGGCGCGCAGCGCGTGTGCCGATCGGTCTTCTGGCGACGCGCTGGATGCTCGCGTTGGGAACATGGCTGCTGCGGACTGAATCGGAGCTCGTGCTCAAGAGCCGGCGCGTGGTGCCGGGACGGCTCCTCCTCTCGGGGTTCGTCTTCGAGTATGGAGACTGGCGGTCCGCGGCGGCGCAGCTCGTGGATGCGACGCGCTACCGCGGCGTGCCTGCTTCGATCTGAGCCGCTCTGGTTCGTTCGCGGAAGATTGCGCCGAGAGGTTGATGCCGGCGTCCGCCTTCCGTACGATATCCCTCCGGGGGGTGCCGGCCCGCCAATGGGACAGGAGCGCGAGTCGATGCAGTACATGATCATCGAGACGTTCACGCAAGGGCCCGAGCCCGTCTACGCGCGATTTCGAGAGCGCGGACGGCTCGCTCCCGAGGGGCTTCAATATGTCAGCAGTGTCGTGAGCGCCGATGGCCGCACATGCTTTCAGGTGATGGAGTCCCCGGACCCGCGTCTCCTCGAGGAGTGGATGAGCGCGTGGCGCGACCTCGTCAGCTTCGAGGTCGTTCCCGTGATCAGCTCGACGGAAGCCACCAACCGCTACGCACCAACGTGATCCACAGGGAGGGTTCAATGACGGATCCTCGAACCGGCACATTCGACGTGCCGATCATTCGTCGCTGAGAGCGCCAGCGAGCATTCACGCATACCTGGAGGGAGACCATGCACAGCGTCCAGATCCACTACTGCCCGATCTGACCCGCCAAGGCCATGATCGCCGCCCGGGTGGCGGCGCAGCTCGAAAAGGATTCCAATCTCGACGTCCAGCGGCTGAAGGGTGGGCTCGGCGAACTACGCGTCGTCGTTGACGGTACGGACGTCGTCGAAACCAGTCGCCTCGGCTATACCACGCCGACATCGGTCATCACCAAGGTTCGCGAGCATCTGGGCCGAAGCACTTGATTGGCGATGTCGCGTTGATGGTACTGGGTTCGCGACTGAACGCGGGCGCCAGGGAAGACTGCGGCTCCAACGCGCCATGAACACCTTCAGGGAGAAGCGATGAATCGGTCAATTCGTATCCAGCAACTGTACGGGTACGCCGTGTGTCTCGTGGCCATCGTCACCACGTTGGTTACGGTGTCGAGCCTGATCACTGCGGCGATGGCCCGCGTCGAACCGCTGCGCGCCTCGAACTACGGCTATTCTGACACCAAGGCGCTGTCCTCGTATGAGGCGTACGTCGCGGCGAATCCGGAGCATCGTCTGGTCCGACGCGCCACTCAGGGAATAGGCGGGGAGGCCCCCTACGACACACTGACCGATCAGCAAGCGCGTGCGCGCTACGCCGCCCTTCGGTCAGACCGCGAGGGACAGGTGCGGTTCGACTCGACTCGCGACATGCTGAGCAACGGCGTCCTTCTCCTGATGGCGGTTGCCCTCTTTCTGACGCATTGGCATTGGCTGCGGCGCCTCACGCCGCCGGCCGGCGCGCCGGGCTCAGTCGAGTAACGAGCGAGGGATGGCCGACGCATCAGCGGCCCGTCGTGCTTACCCGGGGCGCGAGTCCGAACATCACGAGCTGCGCCGTCGATTCGACCAGCGCGTCGATGTCCGGCGTCACCGTCTCCGCCTGCCCATCGAGAATGAGCGAGACGAGTCCGTGCAGCGCGGCCCAGCACGCGACCCCCATGATCGCCGCGTCGCCCGGCTTCACGAGCCCCACCTGCTGAAGCTGCTCCAGCCCCGACTGCACGAAGCCGAGCGCCGAGCGCGCGGCGCCTCTGAGCTCGGGGAGGTCCGCGGTGTTCGCCACCTCCGGGCCGAACATGACGTGATAGAGCGCCGGGTTGGTTTGGGCGAAGCGGACGTAGGCGACCGCAATGCCCTTGAAGCCCTCGCGGCCGCCACCCTGCGACATCGCTTCGCCCATCGCGCGGTCCAGCTCGCGAAAGCCGTCCGCCGCGATCGCTCCCATCAGCGCGCGCCGATCGGCGAAGTGTCGGTACGGGGCGGTCTGGCTCACCCCCGCGGCGCGGGCCACGGCGCGGAGGGTGAGCGCCTCGAGCCCGTCGGTGCGGAGAATCCGGACCGCGTGCTCGAGAAGCGCGGAGCGAAGATCGCCATGATGATAGGGTCGTTCATCGGACGCAGACGCCGCGGACCGTTTCGTCATCGAGCGAAGATAAGCGTCCGTGGCGCCGACCGCTGCGCTGCGCGGATTACCTGAGCTGGATCTCCGCGCCTGCGACGGTGGTGCGACGTGCGAAGAACGAGTGCATCGAGTGCCGCGTGCTCCAGGTCGCGTCCCACGCCACCGAGGACGTATTCGCGCGACCGGTCAGGTTGATCACCTCGACGAACGACGTCAGCAGAAAGCTCGACCTCTGCACGAAGCGCATGACGCGCGCATCCAGCCGGGCATACGCCGGAAGCCGCTCGCTCGTGACAGCGCCGTAGATCGGCGTGTACCGTCCATCGCTCGAGCGTGTCGCGCCCATCACCGGTGTGATCGGAGCGCCGGTGCCGTACCGCCCGGTCGCACCGATACTCCAGTCCCGGTCGAGCGTCGCCGTGGCCGAGGCGGTGGCCGAGTGGGTGACGTCATACGGAGAGCGCGCTGTGCGCCCGTCGGCCAGACGAACGTCGGCATCGAGCAGCGAGTATCCCACCCAGCCGGTGACATGCGTCCCCAGCGCGCGATGAGCGATGATGTCCACGCCTCGCGCACTCGCCGACGTGATCTGCGGTCCTGCACCGAGCGCCGAGTAGTCATCGTACCGCTTGTCGAACAACTCGGCGCGCAACGTGGTCGAGCCTTCGCGCTCGATGCCGGCGACGAGGTGCCGAGCCTCCCGTGCGGCGCCAGCGGGTGCGGCCGCATCGGGAATCGCCGGGGCCAATTGCCAGCGACCCTGATGGAACAGCCCGCCGCCGACGCGCGCGGTCCATGCACCGCGGCGTGTCGAGAGCGAGACGCGCGGATCGATCGACGCCCGCGTTTCGCCGGGGAGCCTGTCAGCGCGCAACCCGACCAGCAGCGACGTGCGCTCACCGGCGAGCTCCGCCTCGACGTAGCCGCCGAGATGCGCGGTGCTGGCCTCGACCTCGTCAAGTGTGCGTGTCGGCGAGCCGGGTGCAACCATGGCGGTCGTCGGAAGGGTTCCGTCTTCGAGACGCGCGAATCGTCCGTGCTCGACGCCGCCGCGAAGGGTGGTTGCCAGATTGACCGCCCACTCGACATCGGCGCGAGCGATCATGTTTCGCTCCTCCCGATCGCGCGAAAGCACGCCGAATTCCCACGCGCTCGTGCGGGTGCTGCCGGTAACGGTGCTGCGGATGACGAACGCGCCATCGCCCGGCATCCATCGCGATGAGAGAAGCGCCGAGCGAGCGGCGCCGGCGGAGTGGAACGGACCTTCCCACCCGGCGGCGTTCACGATGCGGCGAGTGTCGTCCTGCTCCGCGATGACCGTCGCGCGAAGCTCGCTGGTGGCCGTGGGGTTTGCGATGACCGACGCGACGAGCTCCTCGGAGTGCGGCGCCGCATCGAACTCCGCGGTGCGGCCGTGGGTGGCGAGAATGAGGCCGGTGTTCGCGAAGCGCGCG
>JANOCW010000182.1:0-4631 GCA_031412375.1 Gemmatimonadaceae bacterium
CGGTGCAGCAAGGTCACCATCCCGACGGCGCCGAGCGCGAGGAGGACCATCGGCGTTTTCACGGCCACGACGACAGGGAAGTAGTACCACCAGCCGGACGTCGATCCCTCGCCGAGCAGGTAGCTGTGGTGGCCACCCACGCTGTGCTCGAGTGCGGCCGCGAAGCCCAGCAGCAGCTCGCCCGCTGGCACCGGCACGCCGTTCACGTCGATGATCGAGAACCGGTACATCGCCCACACGACGAGCGCGCAGGTCGCGCCGGCGGCCAGCAACTGGCGCCCCGCTGGTTCGCGCCAGTCGCGCAATACACGGAGTGGGGCCCCGGCTGATGCCGTCGTCGACGCGACGCGAAGGTGCCAGACCCGCAACGCCGCGAAGAACAGCATGCTCAATCCGATATACGGGATCGCCGAAAACTTGGCGCAGAGCGCGAGTGCGCTCGCCCCCCCGAAAAGGGCGGCTCCGCGCGTCGTCGGTGCGTCGAGCCAGCGTATGAGCGTGTACACGGCGAGCAGCACCGTCGCGGTGAGCCCGACGTCGGTGGTAGCGAGGGCGGCGTGCCCGAGCACCGGTGGCGCGAGCGCGACGAGGGCGGTCGCGAGCGCGGCGCCCGGACGACCGAGCAGCATGTTCCCCCAGAGCCAGACCACGCCGGCCAGCAGCAGGTAGAAGGGGAGCGTCCCGACCCGGGCGAGCGTCAACGTGGTCGGGTACGACGACCCGCGGAAGAAGACGCTGTCTCCCTCCGCCCACATCCTTCGGTTGAAGTTTTCCACCCCGGGGGTGAGGCGTACGCCCGCCAGGTAGGGTCCGATGGCGACGGCGATCCGGGTCAGAGGCGGGTGCTGCGGCTCGATCGTGTAGCGGCCGCGCTCGACCCATTCGAGCCCGGTGGCGACGTGCACGCCTTCATCGAAAGTCTGGCTGTGGCCCCGATACGAGGCGACGAGCAGGGCGACTCCGACCAGGACGGAAGCAGCGGCGATGAGGCTCCAACGGTCGATGCGGAGCTTCGGGGACGTCAGGCTGCGCGCTGGACCGTCGCGAGGAGGCATGACCGAAAGACGATTCGGCCGGGCTTAAGCAAGCGAGTTTCCCTCAGGCCCCTCCCCCGGAAGGCTGACGGCGCAACACGGCAATCAGGCTCACCCCTCGGCGATAGGCGGCCGCCTTTCCGGCGAGCACGCGCTCCAACCTGTTGCCTTCGCCGCTGAACACCGCGTGCAGCGCCCGATTCACAATCGGCGGAGGCTGCCCGAGGTCAGTCTTGTCCCGGCCCCAATGAACGCGGAAGCGCCGGCCGATCGTCCGGGCCGTGCGGATGAGGGGGTATAGCCGCGAGTTGAAGGGCGAGACCAGCTGCGCGTCAACGGGCAACCCCGTCCACAAGGCGCGAAGCTCGGAGGCGGTGTACCGCCGGAAGTGGCCGAAGTTGACGTCGTGATCACTCCACAGCGCCATGTCGGCGGGCACGGTGATGACCACGTACGCCCCCGGCCGCGCCGCTTCGACGATGGCCGCCAGCAGCGCACGGTCGTGCTCAACGTGTTCGAGCACGTCCATCAGGAGGAACGCATCCGCCTCGTGGGCGGTGTGGCCGAGGTCGGCGGGGGCGAATCCGTGGACGAAGCGAACGCCCGGGAAGCGTTTCTGTGCAAGCGCGACGGCGTGCTCTGATGTGTCGATGCCGACGGCGCGGCACCAATCGGCGAGCCCCGCGATGTTGGCCCCCGTCCCGCAGCCGACGTCGACGACGAGCGGTCGGGGCGATGCGGGGAGGAGTGTTCGGAGCAGTGACCCGACGATCTCGCGACGGGAGACGAACCACCAGTGTGACTGCTCGACGCGCGCGTGCAGGTCAAAGAGCTCGATGTTCATCGCGTAATGTAGGGATGGGGGGCAGCCGGGCTCTGCAGAGAACGGGTTCGCGCGCTCGGAATGGCCCAATTCTCGTCCAGGTCACTCATTGACACGAGAACGCGCCAGACTACATTGCACAGGCTATGGCGGTCGAGGCTGACCGTGCACGTTACCGGCTCACTGCGGCCGACCAGATGGGCCCGCGCAGCATGCGGGAGGTGGCTACAACCTGGCTGACGCGCTTCGGCGCTGATGCTCCCGAAACCAAACGCAGGACAACTTGACGTCGAGCAGATACCCGCTTGCGGGTGGCTCACTCGGCGCGCTTTGGGTCCCCCTCGTGCTGCAGCGGCGAGCGCACCCGGCGACAGCGGATGGATACCGGCCTCGGCATGAGGCGCAGGTCCAGCCGCGTTTTTGCTGACGCAATCCCGGCGCGCGGGCATTCCGCGAGCCTTTCGTAGACGAGCAAACAGACATGCCACGCGTAACGCCGCTCCTTCATTATCGCAACATCGGCATCATGGCCCACATTGATGCCGGGAAGACGACGACGACCGAGCGTATCCTGTACTACACGGGAAAGAACTACAAGATTGGTGAAGTCCACGATGGCGCCGCCACCATGGACTGGATGGAGCAGGAACAGGAGCGCGGCATCACGATCACGTCCGCCGCGACGACCTGCTTCTGGACGCGGAACGGCATCGAGCACCGGATCAACATCATCGACACCCCAGGCCACGTCGACTTCACCGTCGAAGTGGAGCGCTCGCTGCGCGTGCTCGATGGCGCCGTGACGCTGCTGGACTCCGTCGCCGGCGTCGAGCCGCAGACCGAGACCGTGTGGCGCCAGGCCGATCGCTATGGCGTGCCGCGGCTCATCTTCGCGAACAAGATGGACCGCATTGGCGCGGACTTCGATCGCTGCCTGCGCATGATCCGCGATCGACTGTCCAAGATGGCCTTCCCGCTGCAGCTGCCTGTCGGTTCAGGCGAGCTGTTCACCGGCCACATCGACGTCATCACGCGGAAGCAGTACATCTTCGACGAAGAGAGCATGGGCAAGACGTTCGACGTCGTGGACGTGCCCGATGAGTTCAAGGACGCGGTCGAGCAGGCGCGCCACGACGTGATCGAAGCGGCGGTGATGCACCATGACCGGCTGATCGAGAAGTATCTCGGCGGGGAGACGCTGAGCGAAGATGAGATCCGCGAGGCCATTCGGGCCGCGACGATCGGTGGCCACATCGTCCCGGTGCTCTGCGGAGCCTCCTTCAAGAACAAGGGTGTGCAGGCGCTGCTGGATGCGGTCATCGACTACCTGCCGGCCCCCGTCGATGTGAAGGCGATCCAGGGTCACCTGCCGCATCATGACGCGACGATCGACACTCGCCAGCCGACCGACGACGCTCCGTTCGCGGCGCTCGCGTTCAAGATCGCGACCGACCCCTTCGTCGGAAAGCTCACCTTCTTTCGGGTGTACTCCGGCGTCCTGAAGAGCGGCTCGTACATCTACAACTCGACGAAGGACAAGCGCGAGCGTGTCGGGCGCGTGCTGCAGATGCACGCCAACAAGCGTGAGGAGATCGAGGAAGTCCGCGCTGGCGACATCGCCGCGGCGATCGGGCTCAAGGACACGCGCACCGGCGACACGCTGTGTGACGACGACCACCCGATCATCCTCGAGGCGATGAAGTTCCCGGCGCCCGTCATCGACGTGGCGATCGAGCCGAAGACCAAGGCCGACCAGGACAAGCTGGCGATCGCGCTCCAGAAGCTGGCCGAGGAGGATCCGACCTTCCGCGTGCATTCCGATGCGGAGACGAGCCAGACGATCATCTCGGGCATGGGCGAGCTCCACCTCGAGATCATCGTCGACCGCATGATGCGCGAGTTCAAGGTCGACGCGAACGTCGGCCGGCCGCAGGTGGCCTATCGCGAGACGATCAAGAAGCGCGTCGAGAAGGTCGAGGGCAAGTTCATTCGGCAGTCGGGAGGCAAGGGCCAGTACGGCCATTGCGTCATCAACATGGAGCCGTCCGAGCCGGGCGCGGGCTTCATCTTCGAGGACAAGATCGTCGGCGGCACCATTCCGCGGGAGTTCATCGGACCGGTGGAGCAGGGGATCAAGGAAGCGCTCGCCACGGGTGTCGTCGCCGGCTACCCGGTGGTCGACGTCAAGGTCGAGCTCATTTATGGCTCGTACCACGACGTCGACTCGAGCGAAATGGCGTTCAAGATCGCCGGCTCGATGGCGTTCAAGGAAGCCGCGAAGCGTGCACACCCCGTGATTCTCGAGCCGATGATGAACGTCGAGGTGGTCTGCCCCGATGCGTACATGGGCGACATCCTCGGCGACCTGTCGTCACGTCGCGGCAAGATCGGCGGCATGACCCAGCGTGGCGAAGCGCAGGTGATCGCGGCGAGCGTGCCGCTGTCCGAGATGTTCGGCTACTCCACGAAGCTCCGGTCGCAGTCCCAGGGCCGCGCGGTATACTCGATGGAGTTCAGCCACTACGAGGAAGTACCGAAGAGCAAGGCGGAAGAGATCATTAGCAAGATCAAGGCTTGATCGTCGCGCCCCGAAGTCATACGCAACCGACCACTGCTTACAGGAACTGATTCAAATGGCCAAGGCAAAGTTTGAGCGGACGAAGCCGCACGTGAACGTCGGGACGATTGGGCACGTGGATCATGGGAAGACGACGTTGACGGCGGCGATCACGGCGATACAGGCGGTGAAGGGGCTGGCGCAGAAGGTGGCGTTC
>JANOCW010000183.1:0-1856 GCA_031412375.1 Gemmatimonadaceae bacterium
GCCGATCCCGGACTGCTGCGCAAGGTTGCCGCCGCGTCCGCCCTCGACGAGGCCATTCGTGCCTACGGCCATCTCGCCGTAGCGCTCGATCCTCTCGGGACGCCCCCGTCCGGCGCGCCACAGCTCACTCCGGAGTTTCACGGGATCTCCGAGGCCGATCTCCAGCAGATCCCGGCCGAGGCGCTCGGACTCGCTGGAGCGACCGCCGCCGAGGGTATTCAGAAGCTCCGTGATGTCTACTCGTCGAACCTCGCCGTCGAGTTGGAGCACCTCGGTGACGAGGAGGAGCGGGTGTGGTTTCGGCAGCGCCTGGAAGGCGGTGCCCTCCCGCGGACGCTCACGGCGGATGAGAAGAAAGCGGTCCTCCGCCGGCTTACCGAGGTCGATGGCCTCGAGCGCTATCTGCACCGCGCATTCGTCGGAACAAAGCGCTTCTCGATCGAAGGCACCGATGCGCTCGTCCCCATGCTCGATGTCGCCATCGATGGGGCGGCGGATGCCGGCGCGCGCGAGGTCGCGATCGCCATGGCGCATCGCGGGCGCATCAATGTGCTTGCGCACATCCTCGGCAAGCCGTACGCGACGGTGTTCAAGGAGTTCGAAGGGAAGCACGCGATGACGAACACCGAAGGCGAGACGGGGGACGTCAAGTATCATCTCGGCTTTCGCGGCGTGCGGAAGACGGCGAGCGGAAAGGATGTCGCCCTGATCCTCGTCCCGAACCCGAGCCACCTCGAGGTCGTCAATCCCGTGCTCGTCGGCGTCGCGCGCGCACATCAGCGCGTCGCGGGCGCCGGTGCTACGGGCACGCGCGATGAGGCGGCAGTCGTCCCGATCTGCATTCATGGGGATGCGGCATTCCCGGGAGAGGGCGTCGTGCCCGAGACGCTCAATCTCTCGCGGCTGCGCGGATATCGCACGGGTGGGACGCTGCACATCATCGTCAACAACCAGGTCGGCTTCACGACCGATCCGGTCGATGCGCGCTCGACCCACTACGCGAGCGATCTCGCGAAGGGCTTCGAGATCCCGATCGTTCACGTCAACGCGGACGATCCCGACGCCTACATCGCCGCCACGCGACTCGGCATCGCGTATCGCGTGCAGTTCGCGAAGGACTTCCTCATCGATCTCGTCGGCTACCGTCGCCACGGACACAACGAGGGCGATGAGCCGACGTACACGCAACCGGCGCTCTATGCCAGGGTGAAGGCGCACGCGACAGCGCGGATGGTCTATGCCCAGCGGCTCGTCGCGGAAGGCGTGATGACCGAAGCCGACGTTGTGGAGATGGAGCGCGACGTCGCATCGGGGCTCGAAAAGATTCACGGGGCGCTGGCAAAGGGCGGTGATGCGCCCGACCATGACGCGAAGAAGGTGTCGCAGTCCCCACCGCCCGCGCAGGTCGAGACGGCGGTCAAGCGCGATACCCTCGTCGCGCTGAACGAGCGAATCGGCTCATGGCCCGAGACCTTTCACATCCATCCCCGACTCGGCAAGCAGCTCGAGCGCCGCCGCGCGGCGGCCGAAGATCCCACGGGTATCGATTGGGGGCATGGCGAGGCGCTCGCCTTCGCATCGCTGCTCGTCGAGGGCGTCTCGATCCGGCTCACCGGCCAGGACGCGGAGCGCGGGACATTTTCGCACCGCCACGCGGTCCTGCACGACGTGGAGACGGACAGCGCATACGCCCCGCTCGCGCACCTGCCCAAGGCGACCGGTTCGTTCGAGATCTACAACAGCCCGCTCTCGGAGACGGCCTGTCTCGGCTTCGAGTACGGGTACAGCACGGCCGCCGAGGACACCCTCGTGCTCTGGGAAGCGCAGTTCGGCGACTTCGTGAACGTCGCGCAGCC
>JANOCW010000184.1:0-3725 GCA_031412375.1 Gemmatimonadaceae bacterium
GAGCGCCACTCGCGGCGTGACGTCGCCCAGTTGGGCGCGCAGTGAGTCGGCAACATCCTCCGCCGACTCCGGTACGGCAGCGACAGTGTTCATCGGATCAGCGCCCCCGCACCGAGCAGGGCGATGTCGGAACGGGCGGTCTCGATCATCGCGAGACGCTCCTCCCACGGAAGAAACGCACTCGCAAACCCGTTCAGCGCGAGCTCGGCGAGCTCGGCGAAGGTGAAGTCGAAGTGGCGGACTGCGTGCTCGTACTCATCGGTGAGCGATGTGCCGCTCATGAGCCGGTTGTCGGTGCTCAGTGAGACGTTGAGGCCACGATCGAAGTACGTTCGCAACGGGTGCGCCGCATACGACTTGACCGCACGAGTCTGCACGTTGCTGGTGAGACAGATCTCCAGGCCGATGCGCCGATCGTTCGCGTACTGCAGCAGCGCGGGGTCTTCGATCAGCCGCGTTGCATGGCCGAGTCGATCCGCGCCGCAGGCGTGGACTGCTTCGCGAATCGACTGCGGCCCATCACCCTCGCCTGCGTGGACGGTGCACGCGAGGTCGTGCCGGCGCGCGTAGGCGAACGCGGCTGCGTGAGCAGCGGCGGGGTTGCCCATCTCGCCGCCGGCGAGATCGAAGGCGACGACACCGCGGCCGCGATATGCGACGGCGAGCTCCGCGAGCTCCTGGGACACTGTGGGAGCGAGGTGACGGAGCGAGCAGATGATCACCCGGCCGACGATCCCGTGATCCTCCTTCGCGCGGGCAAGGCCGCGGAGGGCGGCGTCCACCACGTCCGTACTCGTGAGCCCCATGCGAATGTTGAGCACCGGAGCAAACCGTACTTCGATGTAGCGTACAGACTCCGCTGCAGCGTCCGCGGCGAGCTCGTACGCGATGCGCTCGATCGCCGCCGCGGTCTGCATGATGCCCAGCGTAATCGCGAAGCGCTCCAGGTAGTCCTCGAGGTGCCTCGCGTCATCGACACGCATGTACTCGCGCAGCCGGTCGGCGTCATTTTCGGGCATCGCGACACCGTATTCCGTGCCGAGCTCGAGCATCGTCGCGGGGCGCAGTGATCCATCGAGGTGACAGTGCAGCTCGGCCTTCGGAAGTCGGCGGAGGAGATCGCGCATCGGCGGGTCGTGCGACGCCGCGGGGTGATCCCGGCCTCCCGTGCGTGACGGGCGCCCTCCGGCGCGGTGGGTGCCCTCGGTCACCGCCGCTCCACGATGAAGCGCGTATCGGACGGTGGTTGTATGGGCTGCGGTCGCGAGCGCGAATAGTCGATCAGTGCGTCCAGATCGACGATATTCGCCGGGGTGGCGGAGCCGCCGTCTGACGAAATCCCCAGATCGTCACCGCCCGTAGCCATGAAGTCGTTCAAGGTGATCGTATACGTCGCGTCGTCGCGGAGCGGTCGTCCATCGGCCATCGCGATGCTCGTGATCCGCGCGCCGGCGGGCCGTGACGGGTCGTAGCGCACGGTCACGCCACTGACGTGGGCGTTGAGCGAGCGCGAGACCAGCCGCTCGAGATACCCGCGCAGCGCCCGTCCCGAAATCGTTGCACGATAGAGCACGTTCGCGAACGGCTGGATCTCGTAGAGGGTGCCGTAGGTGGCCTGCCCCGGGAGGAGATCGGCCCGGATGCCTCCATTGTTCATGACCGCCACATCTGTCCGTGCGGCCCAGCGCTGCGCATCGGCAACGTAGTTCCCGAGCGCGTGCTGCGACCCCGTCCTCATCATTCCCACGGCGAACCGCGCGATCGGGGCAGTCACGCGATCCGCAATTGAGGCCCGCCACCGGTCGACCATCGAGTCGATCGCGGGAATCCGCGGAAGCGAGTCGCTGAAGATCGGGCGAACATCGGCGCGCGGTGTGGTGGACCGGGCACCGAGGGCGATGTCGGTCACGGCGAATGCGCGCGCGGATGACCGCGCCTGAACTATGGACATGCCGCGAACGTCGGTATCCAGCGCGGTGTGGCTGTGCCCACTGAAGATCGCGTCGATGGGTTCGGTCAGCTCACGGGCGAAGCTGAAGATCTCCCCGGTGCACCGGGTGGACCCGCTGGACGCGCAAGCCCCACCGACGTGACCGATGACGATCACCACGTTCGCGCCGCGCGCGCGGAGTGCGCGGGCGCGTGCATCCACGATCGGCGCAGGGGGATCGAAGCGCAGACCCGTGACATTGCTGGCGCGCGTGGTGAAGGGAGTCGACTGTGTGGAAATCCCGATGATGCCGATCCGGAAGTCACCTCGGACGATCAGCGTGTCGTCAGGGATCCACTCGACATCCCGTCCGTCAGTGTAGCGGACGTTGGCTCCCATGATCCGGAATCTGGCGTCGCGCATCCGCGCCCGCAGCGTATCGACCCCCCAGTCGAACTCATGATTCCCGAGCGCAGCGCCACCATATCCAATCACGTTGAACAGCTCCACTACCCGGCGCCCGTACGACAGGTTCGACATTGCCGTGCCCTGGAACATGTCGCCGCCGTCGACGATGAGCGTTTCACAACCCGGGGCGCAGTCGGCCTGCGCTCGGCGGATGGCCGCTGCGAGCGCAGACGCACCGCCTGTTCGCGTGCCTGACGCGTCCGCGCGGGGATCGAGCGCGCCGTGAAAATCGTTGGTGGAGATGATGCGAAGGCGGCGCTGGGCACGCGCGGCGTCGGAGTTGTCCGTCGGTGGCGTCGGTGCGCCTGCAGCCGCCGGCTCGGCAGCCGGCGCTCGGCGATGCATCTCCGAGTACGCGCGCGCCACGGCGCCCGCAGGCTCGAGGCGCCAGTTGGCCACGAAGTAGTCCTCGGGGTGGATCGTTCCGCGGCGTTGCACCTCGTCGATCAGCAGTTGCCGCATCTCCTCCTGGCGATCGTACACCACCGGTGCGCCGGCGAGCATGGAATAGTTGCCGCCGCCCGTCTGGCGGTAGTTGTTCAGCGCCAGCGTGAAGGAGTCGGTGTCAGTGACGGGACGGCCGCGCACCGCCAGCTTCGTGAGGCGCTGCCCCCGCGGGCGGCTGATGTCGATCGTGTAGTCGGCGCCGGCAACAACGTCGAAGTTGTAGCCCGGAATCGCCGGGTCGATGACGCTGCCCTCGACGGGCTCACCCGACGGAGGAACCGTCCGGTAGTAGTTCGCGCTGTGCTCGAGATACTGGCGCAGCTGAAGGCCGGTAATCCGCACGGCGCGAAGCGTGTTGTCGTACGGATACAATCGCGCGAGCTCGGCGATCGAGATGGGCCCCGCGTCGAGCGCAGCGTCGAGGGAAAACGCCGCGGTCGACGCCAGATCCGCGCCCGTCACCCGACGCTCGACCTCGAGGATGAAGTCGAGAATGGGCGAGTCCGCCACACGCGCCGAATCCCCGCGCCAGGCGACGGGGGTCGATCCGACGGGAGTGGTGACGTAGGCCCGCGTGCGGACGTGGAGGCTCTCCGTCGCGGCGAGCACACGCACGTGTTCGACGCGCCCGCTCACCGGGATGAGCCGGCTTCGCTTCGCGGTGACTCTCGCCGAGCCGCTCGATCGGTCGACGGTGAGGCTCGCCAGGCCGACGCTCCCAACCCAGTTCCGGGGCTGCATCAGCAGCGTCGTGCCGATGACCGTGTCCGGCATCAGCGCATGCGAGTGTCCATACACCAGCAGGTCGATGCCCGCGACCTCACGCGCGACGCGGGCGCTGACGTTCTCGCTCCCCACCCCGGTGGCCGTCGTATCGTAG
>JANOCW010000185.1:0-1824 GCA_031412375.1 Gemmatimonadaceae bacterium
AGCACGCAGTCCGCCACTTCGACTTCACCTTCGCCGAGCTCGCCGAGCTCGCGCTGAACGGGTTTGCGAGTGCGTTTCTTCCGTGGGAGCAACGTCGCGCGATGATCGAGACCGCCCGTTCCGAGATTGCCCTGCTCGTCGCGGGACCCTGATCTGATGAACAGTGCTGCTGCAGTACCGGAGTCGGCGGAGGATGTTGCCGACTCACTGCGCGCCCAACTGGGCGACGTCACGCCGCGCGTGGCGCTCATCCTCGGATCGGGGCTGGGTGCGCTTGCCGGAGAGGTCGAAGGCGCCCGGGAGGTCCCCTTCGCGCAGATACCTGGATTTCGTGTTGCCAGGGTGGCGGGGCACAGTGGGTCGCTGATCGCCGGGCGGTTGTCAGGCCTGGATGTCGTCGTGCTCGCCGGACGCGTTCATCTCTACGAAGGCTGGACGCCGCAGGAAGCGGCCTTTCCGGTGCGCGTGGTCCACGCCCTGGGAGCGCCGATCCTGTTCGTATCCAACGCCGCAGGCGCGATGAATCGTCTCCTCCAGCCCGGCGACCTCATGGCCATCGACGACCACATCAACCTGATGTGGGGGAATCCCCTCATCGGACCGCTGGTCGCCGGCGACCAGCGCTTCCCCGACATGTCCGAGCCGTACGACCGGGAACTGCGCGCGGAGATGCACGCGGCCGCGCGCGACGCCGGGATTCCCCTCGCCGACGGCGTGTATGCCGGGCTCCTTGGCCCCAGCTACGAGACACCCGCTGAAGTGCGAATGCTGCAGCGCCTTGGGGCAGACGCGGTTGGGATGTCCACGGTTCCCGAAGTGATCGTCGCCCGGACGCTCGGGATGCGGGTCGCGGGCGTCAGCTTCATCACCAACGCCGCGAGTGGATCGACCGGCGCCCCGTTGTCGCATGCCGATGTCCTGGAGACGACGGCCACGGCGGGTGGGCGATTCCGGTCGCTGATCAGGGCCTGGCTGCGCCGTCTCAGCTGACGGATGCAAAGCAGCGCACCGCGAAGCGCGGTGCGCTGCCACGACAGTCCGTGTCGTCCCGCGCTGTTACCCCCGCGCGCGTGTCAGACTCATTCCGCGCGGCGCGATGCAGTCACCTGGACCGTGACTCAGAGTCCGGGCGGCCGCCGAGCCGGTGGCGACGGTGGGAGCGCCCGAAGGCGACGCTTGAACTCCTGGAAGTTCGGCGAGTCGGTCGTGAGGCCTTGCAGGATCAGCGCGTCGTAGCCCGAGATGATCTGCCGCGACTCGGCAATCCGACTCTCTTCGGTCGGGTGAGTGGCGAACCACGCGTCCACCGCCCCGGGAGAGCGCTTTCGCTCGGCGAGCAGGATCTCGAACATCTGTGGCACACCTTCCGGCGTGATCCCCGCGCGGATCATGTTCTTGATGCCCTCGCGATCGGCCTCCAGCTCGTCGTTCCGGCTGAATCGTGCGAAGATCGCACCGGCGCCGAGCTGAATGGCAGCACCGCCCGCCTGGCTTCCACAGACAGATGGTGTAAGAACGCAAAGCAGGCCGATGCCCATGTTGGCCTGTTGCGATTTCTCCATCTGCTGGATAGAGTGCCGCTCCGTGACGTGGCCGATCTCGTGGCCGAGCACGCCCGCAACCTGCGAGAGTGTCTGGGCCCGGTCGATCAGACCGCGGTTGACGTAGATGAAGCCCCCCGGTACGGCGAACGCATTCACCTCCGGGCTGTCGACGACATAGAAGTGCCAGTCGAGACCGCGGTCATCGGCGAGATTCGCGACGGAATCGCCCAGCAGGTTGATGTACTGGTGAATCGCCGGATCCTGAACGATCGGCAATTCG
>JANOCW010000186.1:0-9410 GCA_031412375.1 Gemmatimonadaceae bacterium
CATGAGGACTACGCCCTTCTCGCGGTCGAGCGGCCCGGGAGAGCCGATGCCCACGCCGAGGAAATCCGAGCGGCGCGCGCCAGTCTCCGCGATCGTCTCGGCAATGACCGTGTGAATCATGCGTGCGATGCGATCGACCACCGCCTCGGCGCCCTGCGTGGATCGCGTCGGCTCGGTTCGCATGGCAATCTGGCGGCTGCCGTCTTCCGGCATCGCGCCGCAGACGACGTTCGTCCCGCCGAGGTCGACGCCGACGATGTAGCGCACGCGCCCGGTGCCCGGTGCCGGAGCGGGAGCCGTGTCCGGGCTCGCCACGGTCGTGTCTACGCGCACGGCATCAGGGGCCGGCGGAATCGTCACTTTCACCTTCATCGCCGGGAGTGATCGGGCCGGCCGGAGCGGCGGTCTCCAGGGTTGGCCCCGACGGCGTCGCTGGCCAGATGCGGTTCATTCATGCGATATGCAGGCGGGACGTGGTCGTGGGGCATGTCATTTCCCTCGGTTGTGGGCAGGAGGAAGGCCGAGTGCGGGGAAAGATGCAGTCGTCACGACGATCGCGCAGCACCCGGGGAGTGCTCTGCGGCAATGCGGGCTGCCATCTCGTCGAGCCCCCGGGTGACGCGGACCTCCCGGTTCCTCCTGATCCGTTCGAAGATCGCCCTGTTGCGAACCATCTCATCGTGCACCCTGTACGGGCGCGGATGGTGGAGGTGAAACGCGACCGCCCGGTTCCGTACCTGCTTGACCCGGTAGCCGATATGAATGAGGCGCTGCCCGACGCTCCAGTCCTCATAGCCGTATCTCATTTCGTGGTCGAAGCCGTTCACGGCCACCAACCCGGCTTTCCACGTCGAGACGTTCTTGCCGGTGAACCGCGCCTTGATCGAGAGCCGGTCGGCGAGCCCGTTGAGCCAGGGTGCCCGAAGGAGGCGCTTGAAATCCGTGGCTCCCCTGACGCCGTGCGCCCGAAGCCAGCTCAACGTCGCGAACCGCCCGGAGACGATGTCGTCCCGCGTGACCTGCGCGCTCAGCTCCATGGGCAGGGGCAGGGCGCCCCCGGAAAGGAACCGCTTCGGCCGGGCGAGAGCAGCATGGGTTGCGACGTAATCGTCGCGCGGGATGCAGTCGCCATCGGCCAGGATGATGTAGTCCCCCGTCGCGGTGAGGATCGCGCGGTTGAGGATCTCCGTCTTCCGGAATCCGTCATCCTCATGCCAGACGTGGATCGGGCGGAGGTGGCTTTCGCGACCGAACCGCGCGATGGCCGCGGCCGTCTCCGGGCCGGACCCATCGTCGGCGATGAGGAGCTCGAAGTCACCGCGGGTCTGGACGTGATATCCCCAGAGCACCTTTTCGAGCCAGCGAGGCTGATTGTAGGTCGAGACGATCACCGAGAGCTTCACGACGGGCGTTCCCGGCTCACTGCGTCGGCCGGCAGCGAGACTGGCAGCGGCTCGAGCTCCGCGATGCCGGCGCGCGCCCGAATCTCGCCATCCCGCTGGATGCGCGTTCGGATGAGCGCTTCGTTGGCCTGCACCACCGCGGGGTCCCTCCAGGGGCGCCCGTGATCCAGGTGCAGGGCCGGGGCGCGGAAGCGGATGCGTCTCGGTCGGTAGCCAAGGTTCAGCAGGCGCTCTCCGAGCGCCCGGTCCTCGCTGCCGTACCCCATGTCTCCGTCGAAGCCATTCACCGCGAGCAGTCCCTCGCGCCAGGTGGATGCGTTGTTTCCCTTCCATGCGGGAGGCGTTGGCGTGATCGCATCGCCGATTGCGGCCACGATCGGTGAGCGGAGCAAGCGCAGCGCGCGATGGCCGGGACGATACCCTCGTTGCCGCAGCCAGCGGAGGTCGGCAAAGCGGCCGCTGCGGATGTCGTCGAGCGAAATCGCCTCGCTGATGGTCATCGGAAGCTTGAGATATCCGCCGGACAGGAAGTGACGCGGTCGGGCGAAACGCACGTGGACCTCCACGAAGTCGTCGCGGGGGATCGTGTCTCCGTCCGAGAAGATCATGTAGTCCGCGTCGCACGCGACGATGGCGCGGTTGAGGATTTCCGTCTTGCGAAACCCGCGGTCTTCGTGCCAGACGTGCGTCAATCGAAGACTCGTCTCGCGGCGGATGCGTTCGATCAGCCGGGCCGTGTCGGGCCCCGAGCCATCATCGGCGATGACGATCTCGAAGTCGGCGTACCGCTGCACGGCGTATCCCCACAGCGACTTCTCGAGCCAGCGGGGTTGATTGTACGTCGACAGCACGACAGCCACACGCATCAGGCAGCCGTCGTCCACCGGCGCTGGTGGCAGGGCAGGGGGCGCATGCTCGACCGCATCGCGCGGAGTTTACCGCGCAGCGTCCATCTCCGTAATGCCCAGGCGCGCGCGCGTCTCGCGGTTGTGCTTGATCCGACTCCGGATGGCAAGGTTCGCCTCGATCCTGGCCTGGTCGCGGTACGGCCGTCCGTGATCGAGATGCATGCATGGGGCGCGGTGGCGGATCTGCCGCCCACGCATGCCGAGATTCACGAGGCGCTCACCGAGTGCGCGGTCCTGGCCACCGTACGGCATGTCGAGGTCGAAGCCGTTCGCGGCGATCAGGGCGTCGCGCCACGTCGATGCGTTGTGCCCGTTCCAGGTTGGCGCCGTCGGCGTCACGGCGTCGAGCACCGCCGCCAGGCGGGCCGAGCGTGTCAGGCGGAGCGCGCGCCTCCCCGGATGCCACCCGATCCGTCGCAGCCACGCGATGTCCGCAACCCGCCCCGCACGAATGTCCTCGAGCGTGATGAGCTCGCTGACGCTCGCGGGCAGCTTGAGGTAGCCGCCGGAGAGAAAGCGACCCGGCGCCGCATGGCGCGCATGCGCAGCGACCAGGTCGTTGCGCGGAATGCAGTCGCCGTCGGAGAAGATCAAGTATTGCGCGTCGGTCGCGAGGATGCCGCGGTTGAGGATCTCGGACTTTCGAAATCCCCGGTCCTCGTGCCACACGTGGGTGATGCGAAGCAGCGATGTCGACCTGACGCGCGCAATGACGTCGGCGGTTTCAGGGCCGGACCCGTCATCGGCGACAACGATCTCGAAGTCCGCATGCGTCTGGACGGCATATCCCCAGAGGACTTTCTCCAGCCAGCGCGGCTGGTTGTAGGTCGCGAGGATCACGGCGATCGTCACGGCATCCCCCGGGCAGCTGCACCGGCTTCGGCCGCCATGAACGCCGCCATTTGATCGAGACCGACGCGAACACGGACCTCGCGATTGCGCCGTATCCGGGCGAGGATCTCCTCGTTGCGACGAATGCCCTCGCCGGTCGCATACGGCCGCGCGTGGTCGAGATGCAGCGCGACGGCACGATTGCGGACGCGTCGCGGTCGGTAGCCGAGGTGCGTCAACCGCGCCCCGAGGCTGCGATCCTCGAGGCCGTACGTCATCTCGTGGTCGAAGCCGTTGACGGCGACGAGGCCCTGCTTCCAGGTGGACGCATTGCCTCCATCGAATGTGCGCGGGACGTTGGAGAGCACATCCGACAGGACGTTCAGCCACGGCCGTCGGGCGAGCTTGGTGACCCCTCGACCAACGCGGAAGCCCTGCGTCCCGAGCCATTCCGGGTCGGCGAACCGACCCGAGAGGATGTCATCGCGCGTGATCTGCTCGCTGACCTCGCGGGGCAGGCGGACCAGCGTCCCTGCGAGGTAGTGACGCGGGCGCGCGAGGCGGACGTGGGTCTCGACGAAGTCGTTTCGCGGAATGCAATCGCCGTCGGAAAAAATGAGATACTCCCCTCGCGACGTGATGATGGCGCGATTCAGGATCTCGGTCTTCCGGAACCCGCGGTCCTCGTGCCACACGTGCACGAGCTGCAGCGCGCTCGTCGCTCGGAATGCGTCGATGACGGCAGCCGTCTCCGGTCCCGAACCATCGTCCGCCACCAGCAGCTCGAAGTCCGTGTGCGTCTGGCAGGTGTATCCCCAGAGCGCCTTCTCGAGCCAGCGCGGCTGGTTATAGGTCGAGAGGATCACCGAGACGCGTGGCGACCCCCGGCCGGTTGGCTCACCACTCGAGGTCCGGGACGTCCCGCCGTGCGGCGTCGGAGCAGACTTCATGACACCCGGGGCTCTGACCTTGGAGACAGGGCGTTCGAGGATCGCTCGCCCTCGAGCTCCGCGGTCAGTTCCTGCAGGCCGGTGCGTGCCCACACTTCGCGGTGCCTCAACACTCGGGCGTGAATCTCCCGGTTCCGTCGCAGGTCGTCCTCGGTTCGGTAGGGCCGGGCATGATCGAGGTGGAAGACCACGGCGCGGTGTCGAATCTGCTGCCCGCGGTATCCCATGTGTATTAGCCGCTCGCCGAGGCTCTTGTCCTCGCCGCCATACGTCATGTCATGATCGAATCCATTCACGGCGACCAGCGCATCCTTCCAGACGGAGACGTTGTTCCCGTTAAAATGACCGGGGACGCCGGAGAGCGCGTCGGCAACCGCGCCGAGCCACGGCGTGCGCGTGAGCCGAAGGACCTTGCGGCCTGGCCAGAAGCCGTTGCGTGCCAGCCACGAGGGTGTCCCGAATCGTCCGGAGATGATGTCGTCGCCGGCGATACGCTCGCTCAGTCGAGCGGGAAGATGGATGGCCGTACCGGAAAGGAAGCGGCCCCGCCGCGCGAGGCGCGCGTGCACCTGCACGAAATCATCTCGCGGGATGCAGTCACCGTCCGAGAATATCAGGTACTCACCCGCCGATGCCAGGATCGCGCGGTTGAGGATTCTCGTCTTGCGGAATCCGCGGTCTTCATGCCAGACGTGCACCAGTCGAAGCCGCGATTCCTTCCGGAAGCGCTCGATGATCGACGCGGTCTCGGGCCCGGACCCGTCGTCGGCGACCACGAGCTCAAAATCGCTCGTGCCCTGCGCGACGTACCCCCACAGCGTCTTCTCGAGCCAGCGTGGCTGGTTGTACGTCGAGACGATGACGGAGAGCTGCATGACTGGTGATGGAAGAAGAGCGCGACGCCGATCGTCAGGGTCGACCGCAGCGGCGGCGCGTGGAGACGGGCCCCATCACTAGTCCACCTGGAGCACGGCGAGGAAGGCCTCCTGCGGGATCTCGACGGAGCCGACCTGCTTCATGCGCTTCTTTCCTTCCTTCTGCTTCTCCAGCAGCTTGCGCTTGCGGCTGATGTCGCCGCCGTAGCACTTCGCGAGCACGTCCTTCCGCACCGCCTTGACCGTCGTCCGGGCAATCACCTTCTGGCCGATGGCCGCCTGGATGGCGACCTCGAAGAGCTGGCGCGGGATCAGCTCCTTGAGCTTGTCAGCGATCTTGCGGCCCCAGTCGTATGCCTTGTCGGCGTGACAGATGACGCTGAACGCGTCGATCGCGTCGCCGTTGATCAACATGTCGAGCCGCACCAGGTCGCTGGACCGGTACTCGAGCATCTCGTAGTCGAGCGACGCGTAGCCGCGGCTGATCGACTTGAGGCGGTCGAAGAAGTCGAGGATGATCTCGCCGAGCGGGAACTCCCAGTCGAACTCGACGCGCTGCTGGTCGAGATACGTCATGTTCTTGTAGACGCCGCGCCGCTCCGTGCCGAGCGTCATGATGGGGCCAATGTAGTCGCTCGGCGCCATGATGCGCGCCTTCACGTACGGCTCCTCGATGCGGTCGATGACGCCGGCCGCGGGCATCAGCGCCGGATTCTCCACCAGGTGCATGGTGCCGTCGGTCCGGTACACCTTGTATTCAACGCTCGGCACAGTCTGCACGAGGTCCAGCTCGTACTCCCGCGTCAGGCGCTCCTGGACGATCTCCATGTGCAGGAGCCCGAGAAAGCCGCAGCGGAACCCGAAGCCGAGCGCGGTGGACGTCTCGGGCTCGTAGTTGAGGGAGGCGTCGTTCAGCTTCAGCTTCTCGAGCGCGTCGCGGAGCGTCTCGTACTGCTGGGTGTCGGTCGGGTACATGCCCGCGAAGACGAACGAGCGCACTTCCTGGTAGCCGGGCAGCGCCTCCGACGCGCGGTTGTTGGCGTCGAAGATCGTGTCGCCGGCGCGGGTCTCGCTCACCGAGCGCACGCTCGCAACCACGTAGCCAACCTCGCCCGGGCCGAGCATCTCGGTCTCCACCTGGCGGAGCTGGTTGTAGCCCACCTCGTCCACCTCGTAGACCGACTCTGACGCGCCGAAGGTGATCTTCGTCCCCTTCTTCAACACGCCGTCCACTACTCGCACGCTGGGAATCGCGCCGCGATACTTGTCGTAGTACGAGTCGTAGATCAGCGCGCGCAGCGGCGCCGTCTCGTCCCCCACCGGAGCCGGCACCTTCTCCACGACCGCCTCGAGCAGCTCGCGAATGCCGATGCCCGCCTTGGCGCTCACCCGGAGGATCGCGTCAGGATCGACCCCCAGCAGGTCCGACACTTCCTGGGCGCGCCTCTCCGGCTCGGCGCCGGGAAGATCGATCTTGTTGAGAATCGGGATGATCTCCAGTCCCGCATCCATGGCCAGGAAAAGATTCGACAGCGTTTGCGCCTGAATCCCCTGCGATGCGTCAACGACCAGAATTGCGCCCTCGCAGGCGGCGAGCGAGCGCGATACCTCGTACGTGAAGTCGACGTGACCCGGGGTGTCGATCAGGTTCAGCTCGTACGTCTCGCCGCTCTGCGCGATGTAGCTCATGCGCACGGCGTTGAGCTTGATGGTGATTCCGCGCTCCCGCTCGAGGTCGAGCGTGTCGAGCACCTGCGCCTTCATCTCCCGCTTCTCGATCATCCCCGTCTCCTCGATCAGACGGTCGGCGAGTGTGGACTTTCCGTGATCGATGTGCGCGACGATGCAGAAATTGCGGATGTGATCGAGCTTCAACGTGGTTCCCGAAACTGGGTGAAATCGGACAGTCCCAAAGTATAGCGGAGCGGGGCACTCGGCGGCGTTGACCCCCCTCACTCACCCGCCTAGCTTCACCCCCTCGATGGAGAGCACGTCCCCCCCGCGCGCCGATCTGTTCGATCCAGCCACCATTGCCGCGCTGGGCCGGATCGAGATCATCGCGCGCTGGATCGTCGACGGGTTCATGAGCGGCCTGCACCGCTCGCCGCGCAAGGGGTTTTCGGTGGAGTTCGCGGATCACCGTCCGTATCAGCCGGGTGATGATCTCCGCTACGTCGACTGGAAGATCGCCGCGCGCGCCGACCGCTGGGTGGTCAAGCAGTTCGAGGAAGAAACCAACCTGCGCGCCACCATCGTGCTCGACGTGAGCCGCTCCATGGACTGGAGCGGCGCCGCGTCGCGACTGACGAAGCTCGCGTATGCCGAGCGACTGTGCGCGGCGCTGGCGCTCCTCCTCATCCGCCAGCGCGACGCCGTCGGCTTGATTCGATTCGACGAACGGGTGCAGTCGAGCGTGCCTCCGCGCGCACGGAATGCACAATGGCGGCGCATTGTCGGTGCGCTGACCGAAAGCGGCTCGGGACGCGCATCCGATGCGCCGGCCGGGCTCGCGCAGGCCGCGAAGCTCATCAAGCGGCCGGGCATGGTCGTCCTGATCTCCGACCTCCTGATGGACGTGCCAGCGGTCGAGCGTGCCGTTCGCTCCCTCCGCGCACTCGGCCACGACATCACCGTCATGCACATCATCGATCCGGCAGAGCGAAGCCTGGCGGTGGCGGGCGAGGCGGTCTTCGTTGACCCGGAGAGCGACCTGGCCGTGCCGGCGACGGTGTCCGAGGTGCGCGACGCCTACCGAGACGCCGTCGATGATGCGATTCGCGAATGGCGCGCGACGCTCGCAGGCGCTGGCGCGCGGTACGAGGTGATCTCGACGGACTCGCCCTTCGGCGTCCCCCTGCGGCAGGCCTTTGCTGCGCGCGAGCGACTGCCGTGAGCTTCCTGTCACCGGCATTCCTGCTGCTCGCGGCTGCCGCCGCCGTTCCCCTGCTGGTGCACCTGCTCCGCCGACGGATGGAGCGCCGCGTCGACTTTCCCGCGGCTCGCTACCTCGCACGCGCGGAGCGCGAGAATAGCCGCCGACTCCGCCTGCGAAACCTGCTGCTCATGCTCCTCCGGGTTGCGGCGATTGCGCTGATCGCGGCCGCCGCCGCACGGCCAGTGGGGCGGCTGGCCGGCACCGGTCACGCCCCGACTGCGGTGGTCCTGCTGCTCGACAATACGCTGAGCACGTCGGCGATTCGGGATGGTCGCGCGGTGCTCGAATACCTCAAGGATGCGGCTCGCGATGTCATCGCTGCGGGCTCGCCCACGGACCAGTTCTGGCTCGTCACCGCCGACGGCCGCGTCGCGGGTGGCAACGCGGGGGCGATGCGCGACGCGGTGGACCGCACGCGGCCGCTCGCGGGTGCCGGCGCCTGGCCGAGCGCGGTCGCCCGCTCCGGGGCCCTGCTCTCGGGGTCAGCGCTGACGGAGCATCGGCTCGGCATTCTCACCGATGGCCAGCCGACGACATGGAGTCGCGTCGTGGACACGGGCCTCGACGAGGAACGCGTGCTCGTGCTCGCGCCGCGATTTGCGTTGGCGCCGAACCGCGCGGTGATACTCGCCGAATCACGCCCGGCCCGCTGGACGCCGCGCGGCGAGGTCGTGGCGCGCGTCGCCAGCATCGACTCCGCGAGCTACCGCGTGATGGTCGGGGAGCGCACGCTCGCGCGCGGTACCGCGGCGCCTGGCGAGGAGATCCTCGTTCGCGCAGCGCCGGCTGAACGCGGATGGCATGCCGGCAGTGTCGAGCTCCAACCCGATGAGCTCCGCGGCGACGATATCCGCTACTTCGCCGTCGCGATCGGATCACCGCCGGGAATCCGGGTCGGTGCCGGTGTTGGTCCGTTCGTGACGAGCGCCATCGACGCGCTTGCGGAGGGAGGCCGCGTCGCGGTTGGCAGCGAGCTCTCGATCACCAGCGCAGACGCGCTGGAATCGCTCCCGGCGCTCATTCTCGCGCCGTCCGACCCGGTGCGGATCGGCGCCGCGAATCGCGCACTCGAGCGAGCCGGGGTGCCATGGCGGTTTGGAGCGGCCCGCCGCGGACCGGGGCGGGTGCGCTCCCCGCGCGATGCAGCATGGGATTCCGCTCGGGTGATCATCCACACGCGATACAGGCTCCTGCCCACCCGGCTCGAGTCGGCCGACACGATCGCGACGGTGGACGGGGAGCCGTGGATTGTTGCCGGGGAGCGCTTCGTGGTCGTCGGCTCGCCAATGGAGCCGCGCGCAACGAGTCTCCCCGTACGTGCCGTGTTCATCCCATGGCTCGGCGATGTGCTCACCCAGCGACTTGCCGGGGGTGAACGGCTCACGGCCCGTCCGGGGCAGTCGGTGCGGCGTCCCGCGTGGGCCGACGCACTCGAGGCGCCCGACGGCCAGCGCATTCCCCTCGCCGGGTCGGCGATCGTGGCGCCGGAGCGCAGCGGGGTCTACTTC
>JANOCW010000187.1:0-9029 GCA_031412375.1 Gemmatimonadaceae bacterium
GGCGGTGGTGGCGGCGGTGGCGGCGGTGGTCGTGGTGGACCGGGCGGCGGTGGTGGCGGCCGTGGCGGTCCAGGCGGCGGGCCCGGCGGTGGCAGCGGTGGCGGCGGCGGCCGCGATGGCGGTCGTGGCGGGCGCGATGGCGGTCGCGGGGGACGTGATGGCGGGCGCGAACAGAGCGATCTCGTCGAGAACGTCATCGCGATCAACCGCGTGGCCAAGGTCGTGAAGGGCGGACGGCGCTTTTCCTTCAACGCCCTCGTCGCGGTCGGCGACGGCAAGGGGAAGGTCGGATTCGCCACCGGCAAGGCGAACGAAGTGTCGGAGGCCGTTCGCAAGGCCGTCGATGCCGCCAAGCGGAAGATGGTCGCCATTCCGATGACGGGTGGGACGATCCCGCACGAAGTCGTCGGGAAGCACGGGGCTGGCAAGGTCCTCATGAAGCCAGCCGCGCCGGGCGCCGGTGTGATCGCTGGTGGTGCCGTGCGCGCCATCATGGAATGCGCCGGGATCAGTGACGTTCTCACGAAGAGCCTCGGCTCCACCAACCCGCACAACATGGTGCTGGCGGCGCTCGACGGACTCCTGCAGCTTACGACGGTCGAGCAGATCGCGCGCGAGCGCGGCATCGAAGTCTCGAGCATCGGTTACATTTCGCGCGCGAAGTCGAGAGAAGCAGCGCATGCCTAGAACATTCGTATTTCACGGCACCAAGGGCCCGAAGCACACCCCGAAGGAGACTCCTGCCGGGGACGGCAAGCTGCGGATCGAGCAGGTGCGCAGCGGCATCGGCCACTCGTGGCGCATGAAGCAGACGCTCGAGGCGATCGGCCTCAAGCACCATCAGGATGTCGTCGTCAAGCAGGACTCGGAATCGCTTCGCGGGATGCTCAAGAAGGTCCGGCATCTCGTGACGGTCACTCCTGCGGAGGAATAGAGCGGTGGCAAAGCACGAGGAAGGAACCGCGGGTGATCCGCAGGGCGGAAAGATCGGGTTGCACAACCTGGTGCCTGCGCCCGGATCGCACCGCAATCGCAAGCGACTGGGTCGCGGCCCGGGCTCTGGAACCGGCAAGACGTCCGGCAAGGGACACAAGGGCATCAAGGCACGCGCGGGCCACCACGGTCCGGGCGGCGGCAAGCCCCAGTTCGAGGGCGGCCAGATGCCACTGACGCGGCGCATCCCGAAGCGCGGCTTCACCAACCCGTTCCGCGAGGAGAGCCAGGTCGTTCGGCTCAGCCAGCTCGCCGACCTGACCGAGGTCACCCCGGAGACGCTCGCCGAGGCGGGTATCATTCGCTCGAGCAAGGGTCCGGCGAAGCTCCTCGCCAATGGCGAGATCTCGCACGCCGTGACGGTTCGCGGCGTGAAGGCCAGCGCCTCGGCGCGGGAAAAGATCGTCGCGGCCGGAGGCCGCATCGAGGAGTAAGATGGCGCAACCCAACGCCGCTGCGGCGGTCCGGAACATCGTCGACACGCCGGAGCTCTGGGGGAAGATCAAGTTCACCCTGCTCTGCCTGTTGATCTATCGCGTCGGGTCATTCATCACCGCCCCCGGCGTGGACCTCACGGCGATGCTGGACTACTTCGCCCAGCAGGGCGGGAACGGGATCCTCAACCTCTACAACCTGTTCGTCGGCGGCAACCTCTCGCGCGCGACCGTGTTTGCGCTCGGGATCATGCCGTACATCTCGGCGAGCATCTTCATGCAGATCGCGGGCGCCGTGATCCCGCAGGTCGAGAAGATGAACAAGGACGAAGAGGGCAGGAAGAAGGTCAACCAGTGGACGCGCTACCTGACTGTCGGCCTGGCCGCGGTGCAGGCGTACGGTTTTGCGCTGTTCACCGAGTCGATCCCGAACGCGGTGGCGAACCCGGGCTTCTGGTTCACCGCGCAGATGATGCTGTTCCTCACCACCGGCGCGCTGTTCGTGATGTGGCTGGGTGAGCAGATCACCGAGCGCGGTCTCGGGAACGGCGCGAGCCTCCTGATCTTCTTCTCGATCGTGCAGGGTTTCTGGCCCGCGATCTTCGACGCGTTCGGCTACGTGGCGGCACGGGCGATCAGTCCGTTGCAGCTGCTTGGGCTCGGCCTCGTGATGGTGCTCGTGGTGGCCGGCGTCGTGACGATCACGCTGGCGGCGCGCCGAGTGCTGATCCAGATCCCGCAGCGCACGATGGCGCGCGGCCGGCAGCGCGAGGCGGCGAAGAACTTCATCCCGCTGCGCATCATCGCGGCCGGCGTCATGCCGATCATCTTCGCGCAGTCGGTGATCATCGTCCCCGGCGCGATCGCGCAGTTCAGCCAGCACCCCACGGCACTCCGCATCTCGGAGCTCTTCGCGCCGGGCGCATGGCTGTACATGGTGACGTCGTTCGTGCTCATCGTGGCGTTCACCTACTTCTACACGTCGATCATCTTCAACCCGGTCGACGTCTCGGAGAATCTCAAGAAGCAGGGCGCGTTCATTCCTGGCGTGAAGCCGGGCGCGCGGACCGCCGAGTACATCGAGAAGGTGGTGGAACGGATCACGCTGCCCGGCGCAGTCTTCCTCGCCGTGATCGCGCTGCTGCCTGTGTACCTGTCGAGGGTGTTCAACTATCCGAACGTCTTCGGCGGCACGTCGCTGCTGATCGTCGTCGGCGTGGCGCTGGATACCCTCGCGCAGATGCAGCAGCATCTCCTGCTTCGGAAGTACGATGGGTTCATGAAGAAGGGTCGCGTTCGCTTCCGCGGGCGCCAGGCAATGGGCGGCGGCTTCTAGGGCGAAGCTGGCCTCTCTCACCCCGCGCCACATGCTGATCGTCCTGTTCGGACCGCCTGGCGCGGGGAAGGGAACCCAGGCGGCGCCTGTCGCCGACAAGCTCGGCGTTCCGAAGCTCGCCACGGGCGATGTACTGCGAGCCGCCGTTCGCGACGGAACGCCGCAGGGCCTCGAGGCGAAAGCCGCGATGGAGCGCGGTGACCTCGTTCCGGACGACGTGATCCTCTCGATCATGAAAGAAACGCTTTCCAGGCCGGACGCTCGGAAGGGCGCGGTCCTCGATGGCGTCGTCCGCACGACAGGCCAGGCCGAGGGGCTCGCCACCATGCTGGACGGGCTCGGCAAGCAGGTGGACGCCGTGCTGCTGTTCGACGTGCCGGACGAAGAGCTGGTGCGGCGGCTGAGCGGGCGCACTGTGTGCGAGAAGTGCCAGACGCCGTACACCGGGCGTGAGCCGGGAACGAAATGCGACCGCTGCGGCGGCGTGCTCATGCGGCGCCGGGATGACGATCCGGACGCCGTTCGCAATCGCCTCGCCGTGTATCGGCGACAGACTGCACCCGTGCTGGACTGGTATCGCGACCAGGGGGTGAAGATCGTGACGATCGACGCGGTGGGAACCCCGGAGGCCGTGACGGCGCGTGCGCTGGCCGCGATCGACGGCAGGTGATCCAGCTCAAGTCGGCCCGCGAGATCGAGATCATGGCGACCGGCGGCCGGATCCTCGCTGCGACCGTCAGCCGGCTGCGCGCTGCGGTGCGCCCCGGTGTCTCGACGGCAGAACTCGATGAGGTCGCGGAGACGTTCATTCGCAGCCATGACGGAGCGACGCCGGCATTCAAGGGACTGTACGGATTCCCCGGCAGCGTGTGCGCCTCAATCAACAACGAGATCGTCCACGGAATTCCGTCGCGCAAACGAACGCTGCAGGCAGGCGACATTGTCTCGCTCGATGTCGGTGTCCGCTATCGCGGATTCTTCACCGATTCCGCGACGACCGTGGCGGTGGGCGAGGTACCCGCGGAATCACGACGGCTGCTCGAGGTCACCGAAGCGGCACTCGCCGCCGGGATCGAGGCGGCGCAGCCCGGCAACCACATGGGTGATATCGGCGCAGCGGTGCAGGGCGTCGTCGAGGGCGCGGGGTTCAGCGTGGTGAAGGATCTCGTTGGCCATGGCATCGGCGTCGAGTTCCACGAGAAGCCCCAGGTCCCGAACTACGGCAAGCCGAAGCGCGGAATGAAGCTGGCGTCCGGCCTGACGATCGCGATCGAGCCGATGGTCAATGCCGGGTCGCCCGACACGCGCGAGATGCCCGACCGGTGGACGATCGTCACCGCGGACGGCTCGCGCTCGGCGCACTTCGAGCACACCATCGCGATCACGGACGACGGTCCGCGCATCCTCACCCGCGTGGAAGAATAGCGCGCGCGGGCGCTCCGACACGCACGAGTGATGCACGACGAACCCGTGCCGGCGCATGCGCCGGCACGGGCTTTTTTCGCCGAGTTGCTACCGCTCGACCGGCTTCTTGCCGACGACGCGGTCCGACATCCGAATCATGATGGCGGGGCCGCGGGCGATGCCCGCGATGGTGAACGCCGGGGCGAGCGGGAGCCGGCGCAGATCCGCCTCCGCGCGGCGATCGTCGCGCGTGGGCTTCGCAGCGGTCGGTGGTGCTGCACTCCCGTGCCTCGCGGACGCCGCTAGCGGGTTGGAGGCGACGATCGTCGTGCGCATCTCCCGGTCTACGCGATCGCCCTTGCTCCGGCGGGAAAACGCCAACGCGGTGACCGCCTTCGAGAGGTCAGCGGCTGATGTCGCGCGGGTGACGAGGATGATGTTGTTCGGCAAGCCGCCGGGCCGCCGGACGACGACGGCCCGGGCGTTCGTGTCAGCGAGCGAGTCGACGAGGATGAGAGTTGCGATGGCCGGATCGGTCCAGGTGTAGAGGATCGTGTCGCGGCGCACCGACTGGGCCGACGCGCCGGCAGTCGATGCCGCCGAAAGGCATGTGACAGCGAGGGCCAGGCGGATGGCGCCTGTAATAGTCGAGCGGGTCATGTGGGTATTTCTCCGATGATGTAGAAATGCACGGCGCGGAACAGGAAGTGAATCGGAGCGGAAGCGAAGCTCAGGTCGCGAGCCCCTCGCAGTAGGAGGCGTCGATGGGAGTGCATTCCCACCATTCATCGACGCGTACTCCGTCCTCGTACCAGAACCACTGCTGGCAGGACTGGCAGCCGGTATCGTAGGGGTCCGCTCCAGAGCCACCGCCTGGCGGAGATGGGGGCGGGGGCGGCGGACACGCTTCCTGCACCTTCTGGTTACTGCTCGGCTGCTCATCGTGTCCCCATGACAGGAATCTCCATCCCCCGACGATGAACTTGTGCCACGCCCGGTGCTGGGTGTGTCCGGTGGCGCTGTATCCGCAGTCTCCGGGCACCGGGAGAGTGGTCGTCGTCCGCATGTGCCGCGTCCACGGGATGAAGTCCTCCTGCACGCCTTTCGCGGTCGTCCTGCTGATCTCGCCATTGTCGAAGCTGAGCGCGAGCGTAACGTCCTGCTCGGCATCCGTGGCGAAGTAGTCCATGACTCCCTGCGCGAACACGCCATCCGTGACGAACTCGACGATGGTTCGAGGATTGAAGATGGAGGGCGCGGTGCTGAATTCGGGCGGCATTTCGGCGAGTTCTTCGGGCGTCGGAGCCATTGTCGACAGCCTCAGGCCATCCGGAAGCGCGACCTCGGCGACATCAACCGGCGGCGCGGTCGGGGTCCGTTCGCTCGAGCAAGCGATAAATGAGAGGGCGCAGCCAATGCGCGCCATGTGGCGAAGGTTCGGAAACATTTAATCCTCCAGTTGACGGATGCACGTACACCCTACGTGCGAGGGGACAGCCATCCGGTCACGGAGCGCGTGGTGCGCACTCGACGCGAGCCCGGATGAGAAGGGTGACAAGGCTCGGGTGGGCGGCCTCCCGTCGCAGGAGCGGCCCGGAGAGAATCATTTCTTCGACGCTCGTGGCGGCGGCTGCAAAGGGCCCCGTGTAGGGATTGGGCGTTCGCGCCACCACAGTCGGCGTCCCTCCACTATCGCGCGCCACCATGCGCAGCTCGCTCGAGGCCGGGGACTCGAGGTGCTCCGCGACCCACAGCGGAGCGCTGCTGCGCCCGAGGACCGGCGCTACGCGGACGACGAGCGAATCGAGCGTGAGGACAGGACTCCCCTGATCCGGCGCGCCGATCATCGCGCGCGCCTGGCGCCCCCCCGTCGGCAGGAGCACCGACCATGTCAGCACGGGCCCATCGGAGGAACCGGAAAAAATCGGATCATGCACGGGCTCGGGATGACCCTGGATGATCTTGCGCGATGTCGCCCAGCCTGGCTCACGAGTGTGGAGAAAGAGCGAGTTGCCATCGCGCCGCATGCTGACGTCGGCTCGCACGACTGCCAACAGCAGGCCTGCCGAATCGGAATAGGTCAGTCGGACATATGCTGCGTCCGTTCGGACGAGAGTGACCTCCCACGTTCCCTGGCGACGCTCGAAGAGCGCGATGTAGAAACGACCGTTGGGCTCGAGTACGCGCACGGCGAAAAACAGGGTGTCGCCGCGAACGAGGAGATTCGACGCCCCCGCCGTTTTCATCTCACCGCCGGGAGGAGTGGGGAGTTGCTCGATCCTCGACCAGGCCCTGCCATCGTAGATGCCGTGCCAGAAGCGCACGATGGTATCCGGCACGTAGCCCTGCCGCGGGTTCTTGAGCTCCGCAAATGCGACCGCCCATCGGCCGTCATCCAGCGCTACTCCGCGAACGCCGGTGATGCGGGTGGGATCGATCGGCGCGGGAACGAGGCGTGCGCGGCCGTCGGCGCCCAGCACCGCGCCGAAGACGGAGTCCTGCACGAAATCACGAAACTGCTCGGAGAACCCTGGCGCATACAGGTAGTTCGGCGTGCCGGCGAAGAGGATCCCGCCACGCGATGGCAGGACGGCCGTCGGCTCGATGTAGATCTCGCGCAGGCCATCGACGAGGAGCGGGGTGCGCGACGTCTCCCGGACGGTGCACGCCGTGATCGGCCTGGTGGTTGTCGATGACAGTGGCGGCCCCTGGCCGGCAGCCTCCGCACTCGCCATCACCACCAAGGCGATGAGCGCCCTGAACGCGGGCGACCGGAAGGCAATGCGAGTGCAGCGCACGAGGCGTCTCCTGTTCCAAAGAAGCGGGCGAGGATCGTCAGGCGATCCCGGCTTGCGGCTCACGACAACCTACGATCTTCTCGCCATAGCTCCGCATCAATCCATTGCACCCCGCCCGCGTCGACGTCGCTCCCTACACTAGATCGCCCGCTCCACCGCGGCCACCGCCTGCGCCGCGTATCGCGACGCCCGCTCCACGCACGCGCGCGCTTCTTCGACGAGGGCGGCGCCGAGCGTCTTGTCGTCGAGCGCCGCCACATTGATCCGAACGTTGTACGCCGCTCCCTTGCAGGCGGCCTCGGCGAGCAGTGCGGCGACTCCGGCATCGGACACGGCGTTGGCATTCCCTTTGTCGCCGACCATCGCGGCGAGCTCTGCCACCGCGGCGCAGGCGCGCGCGGTCTCGAGGGGAATCTCCGAGGCGCCAAGCAGGGCCGTCGTGATCGCGGCAGCACGGGAGGCCGCCGCGGCATCGGGCTCCTTCGGCAGCTTGTACGCCTCGGAGACGGCGGCGTACGAGCGGGCATCACGCTCGACGAGTCCGCCGAGCGTCGCGCGAAGACCCGCAGCGGTGAGTGCGAGCTCGCGCATCTCGGCGTCGACGGCGGCGTACTTCTTCCGGCCGACGGTCAGGCCGGCCACCATTTGGGTGAGCGCGGCGCCGAGCGCGCCTGCGTGGGCCGCGACGCTGCCACCACCCGGTGTCGGCGCCGAGGATGCAACCGCTCCGACGAATCCGTCGAGGCTCTGACCGCCGGTCACGGCCTCGCGCACCTTGCGATCGAGGATCTGATCCGGGGTGAACTTCGCGAGCTGCAGGTGGCGCACGGCGGCATCGACGAGCGCGCGCTCGGGAATGAGCCCGACGATCTCGCTCCAGGTGGTGGCGACGCCGTGGGCCGCAGCTTCCGACTTCACCATTTCGAATGCGCGATGCACGGGAGTCTTCTCGGTGTCGACGAGGTTCATCGAGACCTGGGCCTGTCCGTCGACGACGATGCCCATCCCCTTCACGTTCGCGAGTCCGCCGGACGAGCCCCGCACAGCCGAGGCGACTTTCTTCGCGATGTCGAGGTTGCTCTCCGGGCCGAGGTAGACGTTGTAGGCGACGAGCAGCGGACGCGCACCGATGGCGACGGCACCGAAGGTGGGATGGATGCGATTCGGGCCGTAGTCGGGAGTGCGCGAGGGGTTCGTTCCGATCTCCGTGCGCAGCCCCTCGAACTGACCGCGTCGCACGTCGGCGAGATTGGCGCGGTCGGGGCGGGTCGCTGCCCGCTCGTAGAGGAAGACGGGAATTTCCAGCTCCCCGCCGACGCGCTCGCCGAGCGCGCGGGCGAGGGCGATGCAGTCCTCCATCGTCGCGCCCTCTAGGGGAATGAAGGGCACGACGTCGGCGGCGCCCATGCGCGGATGCTCGCCGGAATGGTGGGTCAGGTCGATGCGGTCGCGCGCTTCACGAATCCCCGCGAACGCTGCGTCGCCCGCCCGCTCGACTGGCGCGACGAAGGTGATCACGGTTCGATTGTGCGACGCATCGGAGGAGACATCGAGGATGACGGCGCCGTCGACGGCTTCGATGGCGGCACGAATCGCGGCGATGACTGCCGGGCGGCGACCGTCGGAGAAGTTCGGGACGCATTCTACGAGCATGGGATTCCGGAGGGAGTCGAGTGGGCCGACGCGTGCGCGTCAGGTGACATCGTTTGCCGCGGTGATCGTGTCGAGGAGCCAGCGGTGCATCGTAGGGCTGCCGGCGACGATCGGACCGTGGGTGAGCGGGGGCGGCTGGCCGCCCAGATCGGTCACGATGCCACCCGCTTCGCGCACGATGAGCAGCCCTGCCGCGAAGTCCCACGGCGCGAGCCGCAGCTCCCAGAACGCCTCGAAGCGACCGCAGGCGACATCGCACAGGTCGAGTGCAGCCGCCCCTGCGCGGCGAACACCCGCAGTCGCGAGCATCACCCTCCCGAACTGCCGCTGCCAGGCAGGGAGCGTCTCGGGGTGCTTGAATGGGAAGCCCGTCCCGATCAACGCCCGCCCCGGATCAGTGATTCGCGACAC
>JANOCW010000188.1:0-5262 GCA_031412375.1 Gemmatimonadaceae bacterium
TGATGATCCATCAGGGCACCCCCACCGAGGTCCGCTACACGATCGACGGCAGCGAGCCGACGGCGGCGAGCCCGGTGTACCGCGCACCGTTCCTCGTCCGATCAACCACCACCGTGCGTGCGCGATCGTACGTGAATGGGCAGCACACTGCCGCGCCCGAGGCACGCACCGTGTTCACGCGCGGCGCGGGCCGTCCCGCCGTGACCGCGTCGGTCGTTCCCGGACTTCGCTACGAGTACTTCCGCGACACGACGACGGAACCGGCGTTCCGCATGAACTGGCCGGTGCGCTGGCAGCTCGAGCGCCCGGACAGGAGGCCGGAGGACATCGCGCCTCACAAGACCGGTACCGTCGCGACGGTTACGCTCGCACCCGCCGACACCGCCGAGATGTTCGGACTGCGCTACACCGGATACATCCGCGTTCCGCGCTCCGGTGTCTACACCTTCACGGCGCTCTCCGATGACGGCGCCGGGATGTGGTTCGGTGATCGGAACGTGTTCTGGTCGCTCGGCCAATCGCCGAAGACCACCGAGACGTGGGGACAGATCGCGCTGCAGTCCGGCCTGCACCCGATCACGGTCACCTTCTTCCAGGCCTACGGCCCGCGCGCACTCGAGCTGTATGTCGAGGGCCCTGGGATGCGCCGGCGACAGATCCCCGCGTCGATGCTGTTCCGCGACCGCGCAGCGGTCGCTCCACGATGATGTTCGCTCCCTTTCATTCCCCGACCCAGGAGAACGCCACCTTGATCAACCGGTCTCAGTATTCGATCAGGAGCGCGACACGACTGATCGCCACGCTCACGCTCGCGTGCGCCGTCAGCGCCCTCGCGCTCCTCACTCCACGGTCGCTTGGTGCACAGGCCACCGGGCGGATCAGCGGCGTCGTCACGAGCGACCAGGGCACGCCGATCGTCGGCGCTCAGGTGGTCATCGAGGGCACGTCGCTCGGCGGGCTCACCACCGACAACGGGCGCTACACGATCGCCGGCGTCCCGGCAGGCGCGCGGACTGTCCGTGCGCAGCGCATTGGCTTCGCACCGCAGTCCCAGACCGTGTCGGTCGGTGACGGTGAGACGGCGACCGCCGACTTCCGGCTCCCGACACTGGCGACGCGACTCACCTCGCAGGTGGTCGTCGGCTATACGACCCAGCTCTCTCGCGATGTCTCCGATGCCGTGGCGAGCGTCAGCGCCGCGGAGATCAGCGAGCAGACGGTCGCGACGGTCGAGGAGGCGCTGCGCGGGCGCATACCCGGCGTACAGATCAACGCCTCCGGCGAGCCGGGGCGGCCCGCGCAGGTTTTCATTCGCGGGCAGAATTTCCTCAGCACGCACACGCCGCTGTACGTCGTCGACGGGATGTACCTCCGCGAGAATCCGAACCTGAATCCGGATGACATCGAGTCGATCGCCGTCCTCAAGGATGCGTCGGCGGCGGCGCAGTACGGCGCGCAGGCCGCCAACGGCGTCATCGTGATCACGACGCGGCGCGGGCAGGCGAGTGACGACAACCGGATCGATTTCCGCTCCTACTACGGCAGCCAGGACATCCCGAAGCGCATCGACATGATGAGCTCGCAGCAGTGGGCCGTCATCCAGAAGCAGGCTTATGACAATGCCGGTCTTCCCGTTCCGGCAGGCGTGACCAACACGCTGGCCAACCCGGGCACCGCGATCAACACCGATTGGCAGGACGCCGTGTTCCAGAGCGGCAAGGTCCAGAACCACAGCCTTTCGGCGGCCGGCGGAAAACCCAACGCCAGCTACCTGATCAGCGGCGGCATGTTCGACCAGGAGGGCGCCATCATCCAGACCGGATTCCGCCGCTACAGCCTGCGCGTCAACTCCGAAGTCTCGCGCAACCGCTTCACCTTCGGCGAGAACGTCGCCGTGTCGCGGTCGAAGCGGCAGGGCCTCAGCGGCTTTCCGCTGATCGACGTCGTTCGGATGCTTCCGACGGTGCCCGTCTTCGACGCGGCCAATCCGAGCGGATACGGGTACGGAAGCGGGGCGAATCCAACCTTCGGCACCAATCCGGTCGGACTGCTCGAGCGCCGGCCCAGCACACAGCGGTCCAACCAGGTCATCGGATCGGCGTTCGGCGAGGTCAGGCTTCCGGTGCACCTCAAGTACCGGCTGAACCTCGGCATCAACTACGAGAACTACGGCCAGACCGACTTCTCGAGCATCGACCAGATCCGCCAGGGCTCGCCGAACCAGTTCGCGCAGCTCAACGAGATTCGCAACGACTTCACCGTGCTGCTCGCCGAAAACCTGCTGTCATTCGACAACCAGTTCGTGGATGGCATGCACCGCATCAACGCCGTGGCCGGCTATACCGAGCAGCAGGAGAATGCCGACGACATTTCGGCATACCGCCGCGGATTCACCGACGAGAACCTGAGGACCATCTCCGCCGGCGGCGAGGCTGACCTCAGCAACTTCGGAACACGCAGGCGCACCGTGCTGCAGTCGTATCTGTTCCGCGCCAACTATGCGCTGCTCGACCGCTACCTGATCACGGGCAGCCTTCGTCGCGATGCGTCGTCGCGCTTCGGACCCAACAACAAGTGGGGGACCTTCTCCGCGATCTCCGCTGGATGGATCGTGAGCGACGAGAACTTCTTCAAGTCGGCCGGCTTCCTCAGCCGTGCAGGATACCTCAAGCTGCGAGTGAGCACGGGCACGCTCGGCAACCAGGACATCGGGGACTACGCGTTCTCTGTCCCGCTCGACCAGAATCGCCTCGGCTACCCGATCGGTGGGCAGGTGCTGCCGGGGGCGACCCAGCTGCGCCTGGCGAATCCGGACATCCGCTGGCAGGAGAACAGGATGTCCAACTTCGGCGTCGATCTGGGGCTTCTCGACGATCGCATCACGCTGGCGGCCGACTACTACCAGGCCAGGTCGAACGGAATTCTGCTGCGGGCGCCGCTCCCGTACAGCCTCGGCATCGGCGAGGGCAATGATCGCGCTCCCTTCGTCAACGCAGGAAAGTTGAAGAACAGCGGCTTCGAGCTTGGCTTGACGCATCGCGCGGGCACCGACGCTGGATCGCCCTTCCGTTTGACCAGCACCGCGACCCTCACCACGACCCGCAACGAGGTTGTCTCCCTCGGCGACAGCAGGCAGCCGCTGTTCGACAACACGTCGGCGGCGCGCACCGCGGTCGGGAGCCCGATCGGAACGTTCTACCTCGTCCGGACCGCCGGAATCTTCCAGACCGCCGCCGAGGTTGCGGCACACACGACGACGGTGGGAGGCGTTCCGGACCTCATTCAACCCAACGCGCAGCCGGGTGACGTGCGCTACGTCGACGCAAATAGAGACGGCCAGATCAACGACGACGATCGCGTGGAGGTCGGGAACGGCACGCCCAAGTATTCCGGCGGGTTGTTCTTCGACGGGCGCTACAGCGCGGTCGACTTCCAGCTGAACATGCGCGGCGCTGGCGGGTTCAAGATCTTCAACGTGGCGCGCTACTGGACCGATCGAACGGACGACCCGTCGAACTTCCGGCAGGGCTTCCGGCCATGGACGCCGGAGAACAAGAGCACCACCACGCCGCGTGCGCTTGCCCGAGGCAATGACAATACGCGGTTCCTGTCGGACCGCTGGATCGAGGATGGGGCGTACTGGAAGATCCAGAACATCGTCCTCGGATACACGGTGCCGTCGGCATTGGCATCGAGGCTCGGTGCGACGGGCGACATGCGGTCGCGGGTATTCCTGAACATCCAGAACCTGCACACATTCACCGGCTTCTCGAACTGGGATCCCGAAACGCTCGGGTTCGGAAATCCGCTCGGACGCGGCATCGATGACGGCCAGATCTATCCGAACGCGCGCATTTTCAGCGTCGGCCTCGAGTTCAAGCTGTGACCGTCCGCAACGAACAGGGAACTCCCATGCGCTCACCAATCCTACTCATGCGAATCAATAAACTTCTCCTGGCACTGGTGACCGGAGCGACGCTCGCCGGCTGCTCGGATCTCGATCTCACGAATCCGAATCAGCCGAGCAGCACGGCGTTCTGGAGAACGAGCGACGATGCGACACGTGGCCTCACCGCGACCTATAACGGCCTGCTCGAGCTCGGCGTCTTCAGCCGCTGGCATATCTTCGCCAACGACATCCGCTCGGACATCGGGACCGCGCGGACGAGTCCGTGGGGCGACCTCGCGAACTTCAACGCGTTTCAGCTCAACGACTACAACTTCGAGATCAACCGCCACATCTGGATTCACAACTACATGCTGGTCCAGCGGGCGAATCTCGTGATCGCGAATGTGCCCGGCATCGAGATGAACGCCACCGACCGTGACCGGATCGTGGGCGAAGCCAAGTTCCTGCGGGCGCTCGCGTACTACAACCTCGCGACGCTGTACGAGAACATTCCGCTGATCACCAGTCCGCCGGCGCCGACGGACAGGGTCGCAGCATCGCCTCCCGCGGCGACCTATGCACAGATCGAGAAGGACCTGGTGGACGCGGCGGCGGTGCTTCCGGAAGTTGGCGCGACGCCAAGTGGCCGCGCGACGAAGGGCGCGGCGCTGGCCATGCTCGGCCGCGTGCGCCTGCAGATGGCGGGAGTGCTCGACCAGACCACGAAGTGGGGCGAGGCCGCGCAGGCGCTCGGAACCGTCGTCAGCTCCGGGAAATACTCATTGCTCCCCGACTACGCCGACAACTTCCGCGAGTCGCGCGACAACAACAATCCCGAGGCCGTGTTCGAGGTCCAGACCGAGGACAAGTGGCCGATTGGCGTCACCGGGATCAGCTTCCCGAAGATGATCGGACCCTGCTACCGGCCCGGCAATCCTCGCGGGCCCGGCGTCCCGTCGGAATACAATCCGACGTTCTGCGACGGACGCCCGACGCGCTGGTACTTCAACACGTTCATGGCATCGCGCACCGCCACCGGTCTGGTGGATCCGCGCCTCGATGCGACGATACTCTATGACCGCCCCGATCGCGCCACCGAACGGGTGTACGCCCGGGATCGCGCGTCGTACTTCATCGACAATCCGCTGTCGACGTCGGTGCGGGAAGACACGATGATCTTCTTCCGGAAGTATGGCGAGACCGAGCTGGCGACGGATCAACGCTGGGACAACCCGGTGAACTACAAGGTCATTCGCTATGCCGACGTCCTGCTCATGCAGGCCGAGGCGCTGAACGAGTCGGGGCAGACTGCCGCGGCGTTCGCGCCGATCAACCTCGTCAGGCAACGCGTCGGCAAGTCGCCGCTGGCGGGC
>JANOCW010000189.1:0-5062 GCA_031412375.1 Gemmatimonadaceae bacterium
GAGCGCTCGCCTCTCCCGGTAATTGCCGATGAGTCGTGCATCGTCGCGACGGACATCCCGCGACTGGTGGGCGCAGTCGATGGCATCAACATCAAGCTCGCCAAGTGCGGTGGCATCCGCGAGGCGCTGCGGATGATCGCGACCGCGCGCTCGCACGGCATGCTCGTCATGGCCGGGTGCATGATCGAGACGAGTCTCGGCATCACGGCCGCCGCCCACCTTTCCCCGCTGCTCGACTATGCGGATCTGGATGGCGCGGCGCTGTTGGCGAACGATCCATTCCGTGGGGCGACCATTGCGAAGGGCCAGATCACGCTGCCTGACGGGCCGGGACTCGGCGTGACCCGCCAGGGCGGTTTTCCGGCGCGTTGAGCCCCTAGATTCATGGAATGCCCGACTCTCCGCCTCGGCTCATCGAGGTCGCGCTCCCCCTCCCGCTCTTCCGCACGTTCACCTACGCCGTCGACCGTGAGTTCGCCAATCGCGTCGTAGCCGGTTCGCGGGTGATCGTCCCGCTGCGCGGGAAGAAGGAAGTGGGCATTTGCCTCGGGCCGGCCGCCGAGCATGCGACGAAGGCGATTCCCAAGCCGATCCTCGAGGTTCCCGACGCGGAGCCGGCGTTCGATGCCGCTCGACTCACCGTGTGTCGGTGGATCTCGGACTACTACGTCACGCCACTCGGGCTCGTGCTTCGCGGGGCGCTGCCGGCACTGCTCACCGGCGCAGCGACGCCGCGGCCCTCGCAGAAGACGAAACGCGTCGCGACGATCGCGCGCGAGATGCCTTCGCTGATGCAGCGGGAGCGCAGCTTCGCCAGAGCACCGCAGCAGCGTGCGCTCTTCGACCTCATCGAATCGCTCGGCGGCTCGGCGCCCGTCGACCTGCTCGTCGAGCAGCTCGGCTGTTCACCCTCCGTGCTCAAGGGCCTCGCGAGTCGTGGCTTCGTCACCGTCGCGACCGAGGTGGTCACCCGCGACCCCTTCGCGTCGCGCGCGGTCGATCCCGCCCCACGTCATGAGCCGACCGTCGCACAGCGCGCGGCCATCGATGCGCTGGGTGCCGGGTCGCCGGGAGAAGTGTTCCTGTTGCACGGCATCACGGGAAGCGGAAAGACGCTCGTCTACATCGAGCTGCTCCGTCGCGTCGTGAGCGAACAGGGACGCACGGCGATCGTCCTCGTCCCGGAGATCGCGCTCACGCCGCAGACGGTGGATCGCTTTCGCAGCGTCTTCGGCGATGATGTCGCCGTCCTTCACTCGGCGCTGAGCGACGGCGAGCGGTACGATGCCTGGCTTGCACTCCGCCGTGGCGAGCGTCGCATCGCCGTCGGCGCCCGGTCGGCCATCTTCGCGCCGCTCACGAACGTCGGGGCGATCATCGTCGACGAAGAGCATGAGTCGAGCTACAAGCAGGGCGAGGCACCGCGCTATCACGCGCGCGAGGTCGCCATCATGCGCGCGCGCGAGGATGGGGCCGTCGTCGTCCTCGGCACGGCCACGCCGAGCCTCGAGAGCTGGGTCAACGCGGCGAGCGGGAAATTCTCGCTGCTCTCGCTCCCCGATCGCGTAGGCGGGGGCCGGCTGCCGCGAATCGACGTGATCGACCTGCGGCGGCCCGAGGCCGGACGGGAGCCAGCGCGCGCGGCCGACCGCATCGTGCCGGGCCTCGGTGGCGGGATCATCGCGCCGGAGCTCGAGACCGCACTTGCCGAGCGGATCGAGCGGCGCGAGCAGAGCATCCTCCTGCTCAATCGGCGCGGATATGCGTCGTTCGTGCAATGCCGGGACTGCGGGGATGTCGCGACCTGCCCGGACTGCAGCATCACGCTCACGTATCATCGCACCCCCGAGTCGCTGGTCTGCCATTACTGCCTCCACAAGGAGCCCGTGCGGGCCGCCTGCGAGCGGTGCGGTGGCGTGACGATGCGCCAGAGCGGTGTCGGCACACAGCAGGTCGAGCGTATCATTGCCGAGCGCTTCCCCAGCGCTCGGATCGCGCGCATGGATGTCGATACCACGAGCGGGAAGTGGGCGCACGCCGAGATCCTCGACCGTGTGGGAAGCGGTGAGGTGGACATCCTGCTCGGCACGCAGATGATCGCGAAGGGCCTCGACTTCCCGAACGTGACGCTCGTCGGCGTGATCGATGCCGATGTCGGCATCAATCTCCCCGATTTTCGCGCATCGGAGCGATGCTTTCAGCTTCTCAGCCAGGTTGCGGGCCGTGCCGGTCGCGGACCGAAGGGTGGCAGGGTGCTCATCCAGACGCGCGTTCCCACCCATCACGCGGTGCGCTGCGCGGTCGCCCACGACTACCTCGGCTTCGTGCGTGAGGAGGCGAAGGGGCGCGAGCACCCCGTCTACCCGCCCTTCAACCGCCTCGCGAACGTCGTCTTCAGCGGAACTGCCGAGGCGCCAACCGCGCAGCTGGCAATCCGCGGGGCAGAGTGGATCAAGTCGCTGCTCGCCGAACGAGCGAGTGCCGTGACGCTCATCGGTCCGGCGCCCTGCCCGGTTCAGCGCATCAAGACTCGCTGGCGGTGGCATGTGCTGCTGAAGTCGGAGCAGGCCGGAGAGCTCACCCGGGTCATCCGGTATTTTCTCGAGCGTTTCGAGATCCCGAAGACCGCGCAGCTCCGCGCGACGGTCGATCGCGATCCGGTCGCGCTGCTGTAGCGTGCCTGTGATCGCCGGCACATGGGTGCGCTTTGCCCATCGTCAGCCAACGCGCTCGTCCGACGCGGCTTGAGAACCCCATCCCCCACAGGCATCTTTGACTCCGTGAGCAGCTTCTCCCATCCGGACTTCGGCGCGGCCATGTTTGCCGGCGCCTCCGACGCCCGCTTCGTCCCCGCCCCCGCCGACGGCGTCCTCCCCGAGGACTTCTTCTCGACGACCAATCTCCCGACGTACGTGCGCATTGCCGGGGAGTGGCGCATGCCCCGCGAGCCGCGGATGGATTCCGCGCTCGTGCTCGACGCGGACGGCAGCTTGTGGATCCGTGAGGGACGCCGGGTGCGCAGGGGCGATCGGGTCGCCGTAGGCCACAAGGAAGACGGCAGCGACGGAATCTACGTGCACGCACAGGCATTTCTGGGCGCGACGGCGGATGGCGAGTTCAAGTTCATGACCAGCGAGGTGTCGCGCGAGAAGCCGATCGACTACTCGCTAATGGCGCGGATCCTCATCGATGAGCGGGATCGTGGCGGCTATCCGGTGTGGGTGACCGGACCCGCGCTCGTGCACTCCCGTGCGCGCGCCGACATGACCTGGTTCATCAAGAACCGGTTCGTCGGTGCATTGCTCGCCGGCAACGCGGTCGCCGTGCACGACATCGAGGCCTCGATCTTCGGGACGACGCTCGGCATGACGGGAAGTGGCGAGGCGACGAGCGGCGGACACGGGCTGCACATGCGCGCGATCAACCGGGTGCGCGAATCCGGATCGATCGAGCGGGCGGTGGAGCAGGGGATCATCACGGATGGCATCATGCACGCCTGTGTCACCCACGGGGTGCCCTACGTGCTGTGCGGCTCGATCCGCGATGATGGCCCGCTGCCCGGCGTTCACTCCGACTCAATGGCCGCGCAGGATGCGATGAAGCGCCACACGGTGAAGGCGACGATGGCCATCCTCGTCGCCACCGCGCTGCATGCGATCGCGACCGGCAACATGCTTCCGGCGTTCGTCACCGAGGCAGATGGGTCGCTGCGGGAGCTGAGCACGATCTGCGTGGACTCGTCCGAGTTCGTCGTGAGCAAGCTCAAGGACCGCGGGACTCATCAGGCCTTCGGTGTCGTCACCAACGCCCAGGATTTCATGCACATTCTTCGACTGTACGTGGAACGGGAGCTCGACGCCCGCCGCACGCTGACGCCTCGCTCGGTTGCCGCCGTGAGCGCGCGATGACCGACGCACGTGAGCGCTTCCTGCGTGAGATCACCGCGCAGGTACCGGCGGATCGGATCGCCGAGGTGCACCTCTTCCGCCCGCTGCGGCGTGGCGCGACGGAGACCGGTGTCGCGGTGATCGCGGCCGAGCGCGCCGATCTCCCCGCCGGCGAGACGGCCGATGGCACGGCCGCAACAGGGGCAATCACGGAGCATCCCGATCGCCTGACGGTGTTCACGGCGCGCTACCGCCTCACGCGGAAGGGTGCCGAGCGCGGGAAGTGGGAGTTCGATGTCGTTGCCGACGCCGATGCGCCGCTGGTCACGGTCGACAGCGTGGTGCGAGGCGTTCAGCGCCGGGCCGGGGACGATGAGGAGCCCGAGCGACTGACGGCCGATGGGGTCCGAGCCGCGCTCGACGGCCCGTCGTGGCATCCGACGGCGTAATCGACGCGTTTCGCGCCTACCTGCGCGAGCACAACCTCCCGGTCACCGCGCAGAGACTGGCGATCGCCGACATCATCCTCGCCTCCGACGACCACTTGTCGGCCGAGGAGATCATGATCGAGCTCGGCGCGCGCGGCGCCTCGGTCGGCACGGCGACAATATATCGCACCCTCGAGGTCCTTCTCCGCAGTGGCCTCGTCGTCGAGCGCGACTTCGGTGAAGGCTTCAAGCGCTTCGAGGCCAGTCGTGGCATCCCGAACCACGAACACCTGCTGTGTACCCTCTGCGGGCGCGTGACGGAGTTCCGCGACGAGCGCCTCGAGCGCATGACGATGCTGATCGCCGAGCAGCACGGCTACTCCCGCCAGCGCCACCGTCTCGTCATCTCCGGCATCTGCGAAGAGTGCAGGTCCCGGTGAGTCGATTCAAGAAGTCAAAAGCCTGAACGTCTAAAGCCTCCTCATGAAGAGCATGAAGGGTTCCTGAAGGTGCATGAAGGAAGCGAGGCGCAAGGGCAACGGTGGGATGAACCGCGAATGACTGACTCCCCCCCCGCGCCGCCAATCACTGCCGCCGAGATGCCAACACAGGCAGTTGCCGTTCTTCATGATCCTTCATGGACGCCTTCATGCTCTTCATGTTCAGGCTCTTGACCTTTCCTGAATACCACCATGCCATCTACGGCCTGATGGTTTTTCCGTATCGCGCCGGAACAGGAGCGCCACC
>JANOCW010000190.1:0-4761 GCA_031412375.1 Gemmatimonadaceae bacterium
GCGGGTGAAGCACGCGCCCTTCCCATGCACGCCGGGCAGCGTCCGCGCGGCGATGCCGTCGTTCTCCGTGTCGATGTACCGCGAGAAGCGCGGGAGCGCCTCGATCTCCTCGGCGCATAGCACCTTGCCGCGGTCGGGACGGTACGCGTCGTCCCACGAGAGCTTGCGGCACATCCAGTCGTTCATCCCGATGTCGAGATCGGACAGGACGAACACGGGGGTCTGGAATCGCTCGGCAAGGTCGAACGCCTCGATCGTCATGTAGAAGCACTCCTCCGGATTCGCCGGAAAGAGCGCGATGTGCTTCGTGTCGCCGTGCGACGCGTAGGCGACGGACATCAGGTCGCCCTGCTGCGTGCGCGTCGGCATGCCCGTCGAGGGCCCGGTGCGCTGCACGTCGAAGATGACGGCCGGGACGTCAGCGTAGTAGGCGAGTCCGATGAACTCCTGCATCAGCGAGATGCCCGGCCCCGCCGTGGAGGTGAACGCGCGCGCGCCCATCCAGCTCGCGCCGATCACCATCCCGACCGCAGCCAGCTCATCCTCCGCCTGGATGATGCAGTACTTCTTCTGCTTCGTCACCGGGTCCACGCGGTACCGCTCGCAATACTCCTTGAACGCTTCCATGAGCGACGTCGCCGGCGTGATCGGATACCATGCGCCGACCGTCGCACCGGCGTAGACGGCGGCAAGCCCGCAGGCGGAGTTGCCGTCGAGCAGGATGTGGTCGGCGGTGCCGTTCATCCGCTCCAGCCGGAAGGGCAGGGGACACTCATAGTGCTTCTTCACGTAGTCGTATCCGAGCCGGATTGCGCGGAAGTTCGACTCGAGGAGCGAGCGCTTCTTCGAGAACTTCTCGCGCAGCATCTCGCCGACGACGTCCATGTCGATGTCGAGCAATGCGACGAGAGCGCCGACGTAGGCGATGTTCCGCATCAGCGTCCGCTCACGATCTCCGGTGAATGCCTCGACGCACATCGTGCCGAGCGGGGCGCCGAGCACCGTGATTCCCTCGCGGACGAGCGTCTCGTCCAGCGGCCACGACGAGTCGTAGAACAGGTAGCCGCCGTTTCGCACCGAGGCGACATCCTTCGCGTACGTCGCCGGATTGAAGGTGAGCACGAGGTCGATCGCCGGCGGGCGCGCCATGTAGCCGTCCCGGTTCACCCGGATCTCGTACCAGGTGGGGAGCCCCTGGATGTTCGACGGGAAGATGTTCTTGCCCGTGACGGGGATGCCCATCCGGAAGATCGCCTGCATGAGCAGGCTGTTCGCGCTGGCGGACCCGGTACCGTTGACGGTTCCGATCCTGAACGCGAAGTCGTTTACGCGATCGTTGCTGCCGGCTCGCATGCCCCGGTTCCTGCGTAAGGGATGATCAGGTCGAACTTGCGCATGTCCCACGCGGCGGTGGGGCACCGTTCGGCGCACAGCCCGCAGTGGAGACAGACATCCTCATCCTTGAACATCAGTCGCGCGGTCTGCGGCAACGGGGCCGACGCATACAGTGCCTGGGTCGGATTCTGCGCCGGCGCGGAGAGCCTGTTCCGGACGTCGTTCTCGGGTCCGTCCGCCGTGATCGTCAGGCAGCTCACTGGGCAGATGTCGACGCACGCATCGCACTCGATGCACGCGCTCGCCGTGAAATGCGTCTCGATGTCGCAGTTGAGACAGCGCTCCACCTCGCGAACGGTCTGCTCCAGCGTGAAGCCCAGCTCCACCTCGAGACTGAGCTTCGAGAATCGCTCGGTAAGATCCGCATGAGTCATCTTTGCGCGGCGCGCCGAGTCGTAGTCGTTGCTGTACGCCCACGCGTGCATGCCCACTTTCGCGCTGACCAGGTTCATGCCGTACGCCGGCCGATCGGTGACGGGAAGCGCCTGACACCGATTGTGAATCGATATCGCCGCCTGATGCCCGTGCTCGACCGCCCAGATGATGTTCTGCGGTCCCCACGCAGCGTCGCCGCCGAAGAAGACGTCGGGACGCGTGCTCTGGTGGGTAGTGCGATCGACGATCGGCATGCCATGCTCGTCGAACTGGATGCCGATGTCTCGCTCGATCCACGTGAAGGAGTTCTCCTGGCCGATCGCGAGAATCACATCGTCGCACGGCACGATGACCGTGTCGATCACTTCGCTCCGCTGCTTTCCGTTCGACTCCGACCACCGCAGTCGCTCGAGCTCCATGCCGACGAGCTTCCCGTTCTCGACGACGAAGCGCTTCGGCGCGTGGTTCTCGAGGATGGCGATCTGCTCTTCCTCGGCGTCCTCCAGCTCCCACGGCGACGCCTTGAAGAAGCTCCGCGAGCGGCGCGCGATGACCGTGATGTCCTTTCCGCCGACCCGCTTCGAGGTGCGGCAGCAATCCATGGCGGTGTTGCCGACGCCGATGATCAACACGCGCTCGCCAATCTTCTCGATGTGGCCGAAGTGGACGTTGGCGAGCCAGTCGATGCCGATATGGATCGATTCGGTCTCATGACGCCCGGGAAGATCGAGCTCCTTCCCCTTCGGCGCCCCGCTGCCGACGAAGATCGCATCGTACCCCTCGGCAAGCAGCGCCTTCATGCTGTTCACCGGCGAGCTGTAGCGGACATCGACGCCCATGCCGGTGATCATGCCGATCTCATCATCGAGCACGCTCGCCGGGAGCCGGAACGACGGAATGTTCACGCGCATCAGGCCGCCGGGCCGATCGAGCTTCTCGAAGATCGTGACCTCGTAGCCCTGCGGCATGAGGTCGTTGGCGACCGTCAGCGCCGACGGTCCCGCGCCGATCAGGGCGACGCGCTTGCCATTCTTCCCCGCCGGCGCCTTGGGCAGACGGTCGGCGACGTCACCGCGCAGGTCGGCGGCGACGCGCTTCAGCCGGCAGATCGCGACGGGCTTTCCATCCACGCGGCCACGACGGCAGGCAGGCTCGCAGGGTCGATCGCAGGTGCGGCCGAGGATGCCGGGAAAGACGTTGGATTCCCGGTTGAGCATGTACGCGTCGGTGTATCTGCCCTGCGCGATCAGGCGGATGTACTCTGGGACGTTCGTGTGGGCAGGACATGCCCACTGACAGTCCACGACCCGGTGGTAGTACCGGGGATCAGCGACGTTGGTAGGACCCATGTAGGGAAGGTACCGGCAGGGGAGGGGGCAGGGGAGACCATGGCACCCGGGCGGGGGAGGCAAGAGTGAACGGAACTGCCACTGAGAAGGGCATGTCGGCAGTCGTCAGCAACTGAAGCTGACAGCCGCGAGTGGCAGGACGCCGTGACCCATCCGCGTCGGCCAGGCAGACGAAAGGTGTGATGGCTAGGGGACCTGTACAGAATTCTGTGTGTGAGGCCATACTCTGACTCAAGGAGGTCAGGATGGCCAGACCACGCAAGCTCCCGAGTCCGCCCGTGCAGTTCGATCCGAAGGCGCTGGATGCATTGATTGGTGATGCGAGGTCACCGGCGGACGTAGATGAGCTCTTCCGGCAGATGAAGAAGGTGCTCATGGAGCGCATCCTCACCGGCGAGCTCACCCACCACTTGGGGTACGCGAAGGGGGAGGGCAAGCCGCGCGCGCAGGGAAATCATCGCAACGGCTCGACGCCGAAGACCGTGCTGACCCAGGACGGCGCGATCCCGCTCGCCATCCCGCGCGACCGCGACGGCACCTTCGAGCCCGTGCTCGTCCCGAAGAATGCGCGGCGGCTGCCGCGCTTCGACCAGAACGTGCTCTCGCTGTACGCGCGCGGCATGAGTGTCCGCGAAATCCAGGAGCACCTGGAAGAGCTCTACCAAGTCGAGGTCGCGCCCAGCTTCATCAGCGCCGTCACGGACGAGGTGCTGGAGGAGATCACGGCGTGGCAGAGCCGCCCCCTCGAGCGCTGCTACCCGGTCGTGGTCTTCGACGCGCTGCGCGTGAAGATCCGCGATGAGGGCACGGTGCGGAGCAAGGCCGTGTATCTCGCGCTGGGGATCACGCCGAGCGGGACAAAGGACGTCCTGGGGCTCTGGATCGAGCAGACGGAGGGGGCCAAGTTCTGGCTGCGGGTGATGACCGAGCTCCGGAGCCGCGGCGTCGACGACGTCCTGATCGCGTTGATCGATGGCCTCACGGGCTTCCCCGAGGCGATCGCGGCCGTCTTTCCCCAGACGCAGATCCACACCTGCGTGGTGCACCTCGTGCGCCGAAGTCTCGCCTTCGTGTCCTACAAGGACCGCAAGCGCGTGGCGAGTCAGCTGCGGCGGATCTACCGCGCCGAGACGGTGGCCGCCGCGCAGGCCGCCCTCGAGGCCTTCGCGGAGAGCCCCGACGGCCAGCACTATCCGACGATCGCGCCGCTCTGGCACCGCCAGTGGGATGCGATCACGCCGGCCTTCGTGTACCCGCCGGAGATCCGCCGCATCTTGACCACCACGAACGCGATCGAGAGTCTGCACATGCAGCTCCGGAAGATCATCAAGACCCGCGGCCATTTCCCGACCGACGAGGCCGCGACCAAGTTGCTCTACCTCGCCCTGCGGAACATCCGCAAACGCTGGCACACCCCGCCGGAATGGCTGGCGGCGCTCACGCACTTCGCTGTGCTCTTTCCCACTCGCTTCATCCCGGATCCGAAATAACCACGAGCCTCACACACAGAAATCCAAACAAGTCCCATCCCGGTGCAGGGAACGATCGGTCGAGGTCAGGCGCGCAGCCCTGGCCACCACGCTTTTCGTCTGCCTGGCCGCCGCCGTTGGGTCACGGCGTCCTGCCACTCGCGGCTGTCAGC
>JANOCW010000191.1:0-12856 GCA_031412375.1 Gemmatimonadaceae bacterium
GACGAGTGGAGGCTGGTTATGCCGCGTTCTCGAGCAATCCGGAGTGGGGATTCTTCGGCAAGGCGATGCTGCTGCGTGAGGACGACTATCGCGATCGCGTCGGCATGACGCGCTGGATGCCCGGAATTGCTGTCGGTGTCCGGAACGTCGGCCCCTATGACAAGATTGACCGGTTCGGCGTCGGTTATCGTCTCGATCCTCCCGTTGGTACAGGCGAACCTGACTTCAAGCACGTCGCCGACACGCTCCACCAGGGCTTCAACACGGCCAACTCCGTGTATGGCGTAGCGACGAAGGGTTTCTCCCTCGCCGACATTCGCGCCAACTGGCCGGACCTCAACCTGAGCTTCTCTGTCGGGTACGGGAACGGGCTGTTCAGTGATGACGGCGACGTCCCGAACTACGGGAACCACGACCGAAATGGGCTGTTCTACGGCGTGAAAACCGATTTCTCACCCGCCCCGAACGTCATCCTGTCACTGATGGCGGAGGACAACTCGTGGGACTACAACCTCGGCGCCTCTGCGGTGTACCGCGGTCTGCGAGCGGGCTTGTACCTCACCGAGCTCGGTGGCGGCAGTGCCGCAATCGCGCCGGATGACCCGAACAGCATCGCCGACGACGCGAGCCTCGTCTACGGCTACCAGAAGTTGGCATTCACCCTGAGCTGGCAGAGCAACCTGTACGCACTGCTGCGCGGCGAGTTCCTGCAGAGTCGTGCCGCTGCACTGGATCGCCAGCGTCAGGCGCTGCTCGCGGAGATCGCCGAGCGTCAGCGTCGCGTCGCCGAACTCGAGCTCGAGATCAATCGATACGAGGCACAAAACCTGCTTGAACTTGAGCAGCGTCGCGTACAGGCAGAGGAAGAACTGAGACAGGAGCGCGCCGCGCTTCAGCGTCTCGAGGAGCGACTCCGCCGGATCGAACAGCTTGGACCGCCGACGAACCCGCCGCCGCGCACACCGCCGCCGAGCAATCCCCCGCCGCCGGCCGTGCTGACGCGATGACCCGATCCTGAGGAGCAGGACAGTCTTATGAACCGAATCGTGTTGGGCAGTCTTGCCCTGTGCACGCTCGTCAGCGCTGCCGGGCTTCAGGCCCAGAGTCCCGTCAGGACCCCACAGCAGCAGGCCTACGAACAAAAGCGGGCGGAGCTGACCCGGGAACTGGAGGAGTCGGCAAGACGGCTGTCCGAGATTCGAGGCCAGCGTGTCGAGCTGACGACGCGCATTGAGAACGTCATCGCGCGGATGATGCAGGAGCGGGCGCAGGCACTGCTGATGAGCAACGAGCAGACTGCGCTGCAGGAACTGGACGCCATTCTTACGTCGTCCCAAGACAACCTTCTCGCGCAGCGCGATCGCTTCACGGCGCTCGGTGACGTCGTCCGCCGCCGCGGTGGCGCAGTGCTTGTCGTCCTGTTGCGTGCTGATTCATCGACCAGCACCCAACAGCTCGGCGCAGTCGCACTCCAGGTCGATAATGAGCAGGTTGCAAATCGCACCTACACCATTACGTCGAACAACGCGCTTCGGTTGGGCGCTGTCGACCCGCTGTACCGGTCGAATGTGCTTCCAACGGGCCACAGCGTGAACTTCTCGGCGACCATCGATGGTCGCCCGCTGACGAGTAGTGTGCAAGTCATGGCGGCCGGAGCGTCTGTTACCTACGTGCAGTTCGCCATTCGCAACGGTCAGAGCGTCCACACAACGTGGACGTCGCGTGGCACCACACCATTCTGACCTAGGATGCCCGTGTCGCGTGTGATCGCTCTAACTCTGTTTGCTGCTGGGACGTTGACCGTCGCGCCCCTCACGGCGCAGGTTCAGCCGCCGGCGGGTCGACCGACGCCCGCGCCGCCCTCAGGGGTTGTCGATACCACGCGGCCGGCAGTAGTCGATCAGGCCGCGATGCGGCGCATCCTCGGCGACACCTCCGTGGTCCCGCAAGAGAACCAGCCGGCTGGCGTCGAGGCCGAAATTCGTGCGGCGCTGTACGAACTCATGAATGGCCGCTCCATTCCAGCCCTGAGCCGGCTGCAGTGGCTGAGCACGTCGCCGACCGCGCTCGGTAGTGGCACTGACGCCGGTACGGCTCGCAGTCGCGAGAATATGTTGTTCCTGCTCGCGGAGACGTACTACACACTCGGCATGGACGAGCCGTTCCGTGCGTCGGCCCGCCAGCTCGCGAGCACTCCCGGGGCGAACCGCTATGCACCGATCATCAATGCCCAGTTGATGCTCGATGCCTACCGCCGCGGCGATTATGCAGGGGCGATCACGATCTCGCGATCGTTGGGCGAGACCCAGCGGGCCCTCGGAATCGGATCGCTGGTCGCCGGCCTGGCTTCCTATCAGCTCGGCAACTACACGGACGCCCGCGCATCCTTTGCGGCGGCCGGCACCACCGGCGTACCGTACGCGGACTACGCCAGGTACATGGATGCGTTGACGATGCTCCGGGCTGACACGGCGAGCGGTCCGGCAGCGCTCGCGGCGTTGCAGGCTCTCGCATCTGGCGCCACCGGCGAGTTCGCCGACCAGGTCCGGCTCACCGCGGCGCAGCTCGCCTACGAGACAGAGCAGTATCCGGTCGCGGTGCAGCTCGCCGACGCGATCTCACGGACGGGCGGCCTCGCTGCGCAGGCCCAGTTCACCCGGGCGTGGGCCCTCTACAAGAGCGATCAGCTGGCCCCCGCTGGCGAAGCCTTCTCGGATTTCGCGACACGGTTCCCTCAGCTTCCGGAGCGCGAGGAGAGCCGCCTGATGTACGGGCAGGTGTTGCTGCAGCTCGGACGCACCGTCGATGCTGCGAATCTGTTCCGGACGGTGGCTGATTCGACGAACGCCACGGTGACGACTCTGCAGGCACGAACGAGCGGCGCAATGACTGACGCGGCACGCGCGCTCGTCATGGCCCGGGCGGCGGGACTTCTCTTCCTGAGAGACCCGGCGAGCGGAAAGACGATTTCGCTGCAGGATGCCGCGGGCGCCGAGCCCCAGATTCTTGCCGCGGTGTTCGCGGACAGCACTGGAGCCCTTCCCGCAGCGCGAGCGCCCGAGGTTGTGTCACTCACTGATGTGATTGCGCGGATCGATGCCATCACGCCGTCCATCGACGCCGTGGTCCCGCGGCGGATCCTCTTCGCTCCTCCCTCCGCGACGCGGAACCGGGCGGATTATGGACTCGGATCGCAGGCGCTGTACGAAGCGGACGTTGCTGTTGCCCTGGCTCGCCATCGGCTCGACGAACAGATGGAAGCGCAGCGCCTGCAATTGGCGCTGCTGCGCCGGTTCCAGACGATCCTTGCCGCCGACCGACAGGGCTTCGACACACTGACGCGCGGATTGACGGCAGCCCAGGACTCGCTTGCGCGGGTCGCTGCCGTGCTGGCGTCGGCGAACACTCGCCTCACGCAGATGTTCATGCTCCAGGTATCTGCGACGCGGACGGCTGCCGAGGAGAATATCGTTTCCATCGACAGCATTCGACGCGGGATGGGTAGCGGCCTCTCCCCGGCAGATGAAGCGATTCTCGTTCAGGAACGGCAGACTGCGGACTACTATCGTTCGGTTGCCGACCTGATCCAGAGCGGACTGAGCGGTGCGATCACGCGGAATCCCATTTTCGCGCTCGGTGACTCGGTTCGTGGTCGCGCGGCCCGTGTTGCGACGCTCCTCGCTGAGGCACGCGGTGCAGGTGAAGAGACTCAGCGGCTGCTCGCGAGTGCGATCGCCGAGATGGAGTCGATGGAAACCGATCGCGCCCGCTCGTTGCGGGCATCGGTTGCGTCCGCGGAAGCGTTGCGGACATCCGCCGAATCACGACTCGTCGCGGTGGTCGATGCCGAGTTGCGCGCACGCGCCGGTGAGATGGTCGCAATGCTCCGCCGCGACGGCGAGGCGGCCGAGTTCGGATCAGCAAGCGCACTTTTCTTCCAGACGTTGGATGCGGAACGGAACGCAGGCGCTACCGGTACCACAGATGTGACGGGAGCAGCCGCCCCGCGGCCTCCCATGGCTCCGACCAATCCATCCAATCCGCCGAAGTAGACCCGTGATAAAGTTGTCGTCTCTCCGATATCTGACGGGAATCGCGATCGTCGCCGCAGCTCCGCTGCTGGCGCAGACGGCGCCCGTCCAGCTCGCCTCGGCCTCTGCTCCGTCCGCCGTGCCGGCGCGCGACAGTGCCATCCGGCGGCTCGAATCGTTCCTCACGAGATACCCGAACAGCCCTCTCCGGCCCGAGGCGCTTCTTCAGCTCGGAGAGCTTCTCGTTCAGGAAGCCGACGAGCGCTTTGCGGAAACGCAGCGTGCGGCTGCTCGCGCTGCGGTCGACACGTCCGGCCGTTCCGATGGCCCCGCGCGTCCCGACTATGCCGGTGCGATCCGGCGCTACGAGGAGCTCGTCACGCGGTATCCGCAATTCGAGAAGCTCCCCGCGGCCGCCTACACGCTCGGCACGCTGTATATGCAGAACCAGCGATATGCGGATGCCGCTCGCGCGTTCCGCATGGTCACCGAGGGAGATTCATCGCGCTTCCAGGCCGAGTCGTATTTCCGACTCGGCGATGCGTACTTCGAGCTCGCTGCCCGCGAAAGCGGAACCTCGCGGCGAGAGGGTTTCGCGCGCGCGGCTCAGGCGTACGAGCGCGCGACAGCGCTGACCTCGGGGACCGGGGACATCTACTTCCTGTCGCTCTATAAGCTCGGTTGGTCGTATTACAACCAGGCGACTCGCCAGAACGAAGCGGCATATCAGCGGGCGGTGGAGATTTTTGGTCAGCTGGTCGATTCGTACGACAAGCTGACACCGGACCAGCAGGCGCGACTCGGCCTGCGCGGTGAAGCGCTCGAGTACATGGCCGTGGCGTTCACCCAGGTCGGTGGCGCTGGGGCCGCAAGCCAGTATTTCCAGAACCGCGGCGGAAGCTCGGTCAAGCTGCCCATCCTGCGGCGTGTCGCCGCGAGCCTCCGCGACCAGGGAGCGTTCCCGCAGGCGGTTGAGGCCTATCGGGCGGTCATGACGGAAGCACCGACGGACTCTGCGTCGCTCGCCGCTCAGCAGGAAATCATCGACATCTATCAAAACCGGATGATCGAGCCCGCGCAGGCGCAGACGGCTCGCCTCGAGCTCATCGAGCGGTTTGCGCCGGGTACGCCATGGGCGTCGGCGAACCCCGGCCTTGCGTCACAGGCGGCGACGGCTCGCGAAGCAGCACTTCGCCAGAGTGCCCAGTACATGCTCGCTCAGGCGCAACGTGGCAGCAACCGCGCGCAGTTCGGGGAAGCGGCCGCGCTCTATCAGCGGTATCAGAACGAGTTCCCGACTGCCGACAGTGCGCAGGCAGTGAACCTCCTCTATGCGGAGGCGCTGTTCGGGCAGGGTGAGTTCATGCGCGCGGGCACGGAGTACTCGCGTGCCGCATACGGCCGCGCGGCGGCACCCGTTGCGCCGACCGACACTGTCAACGTCGCCCAGCGAGCGGGCCAGAACGCCATCGTGGCGTTCGACTCGGCGTTCGTCCGCGACAGCACGAGCGCGGCCGTGCAGGATTCGCTGTTCATGGCGGTCGATCGGTTCGTGAAGGCGTATCCCCAGACTGACCAGGCGAAGCGTGCGCTGATCCAGAAGGGGCGACGCGCTTCGCAGGCGAAGCGGTGGGACGTCATGGCTGAAACGTTCCGGACATATGCGTCGACGTACCCGAATGATCCGTATACGCCGACGGCGCAGAAGCTCGTCGGTGATGCGCTCTTCCGCGGTGGGCAGTACGCCGCCGCGCAGACGCAGTGGGAAGCCGCACAGGCCGTCGCTCAGGGATCCGGGCGCCGGGCATTGGCCGACTCGATCTCGCGAACCCGCGAGACCGCTGCCGGTACGTTTGCCGATACGTTGATTCGCCAGGGGCAGTACCAGCGCGCCGCCGAAGAAGTCTACGTGGCCTTCGCGGATCGCAATCCGGAATCGGCGAAGGCTCCGGAGGCCCTGCGTGATGCGATTGCGACGTATGTGACTGCAGATTCCGTCGCACGCGGCCGCAACGACCAGGCGGCCTCGCGGCAGGCGAAGGAGCGCGCGATTGAGCTCTCGAACCGTCTCGTCGCCCAGTACCCGACGTACCGGTACCGCCGCGAGTATCAGGCGCTCGCTGCGAACTACCTTACGGACCTGGGCAGGAACGAGGAGGGCGTCGAGTCTCTCCGGAAGCTGGTCGCCGACAATCCGACGTGGACCGGCCGTGCCGATGCTATGGTGCGGATCGCCGTCACGCTCGACACGGTCCTCAACAAGAAAGCCGAAGCGGCGGCAGCATATGCCGCATTTGCCGAGGCGTTCCCGCGCGACCAGCGGGCGGCGGACGCGCAGTTCAACGCAGGCGCTACCTACCTCCAGGCGGGCGATACCACCGCGGCCGCCCGCGCGTTCGGGAGATACGCGGAACGGTTCCCCAATGGGGCACGGGCAGGCGACGCCCGCTCCAGACGTGCGGGCTTGCTCCTCGCAGTGGGCGACACGGCGGCTGCCAATGCGGAGTTCGGACGGATCTGTGCGCGGGCTTCCTCAGCGAATGATCCGCAGTGCGCGGGCTTCAGAGCACGTCAGGCCTTCGAAGCTGCGGTAGCCGGATACGACGCGTACGACCGCATTCAGCTGGTCGTGCGGAACAGGAGCCAGATCTCGACCGCTGCGGCATTGACCGCGCTGCAGGCACCCAAGCGCCAGTCGCTTTCCCGGCTTTCAGGGCGTCTAGCACCTGTCATCAAGACCGGAGTACCGGAGTACCTGGCTGGCGCAACGTTCTACCTCGGCCTCGCGCAATGGGAGTACGGGGAATACCTCAAGAACATTCAACTTCCGGCGACGTTTACGGACGCCGAGCGTCAGGCCGCCACTACTGGTGCGTCGAATCTTGCCGAGGCGGAGTATGCCCGAGCCAAGGAGACGTGGCAGGCGCTCTTGACGAAGGCCGAGCAGGAAGAGGCGCTTCGCAATGAGCCGGGCGCGCAGCGCTGGCTGCAGCTCGCACGCGACGCGATGGCGGGGAACGTTCCTTCGACCCCGCCCCCGCCGGCGACCACACTCGAGGAGACACGATGACACGCGTCGTTCTGGCTGCGGCGCTGGCAACCGCAGCGCTCTTCCCTGCCGTCGCTGAAGCGCAGCGTGCTCCGCGGCGGCAGCAATCGATCGAGATCATCGGTCAGGTGCCGACCCCGCAGGTCGTGACGGTGCGCCCGCGCGAAGTTCCGGCCTACGACCGGCGCGTGCTCGTGCCGACGTTCTACGACCACGACTTCTGGCAGTCGATTCTTCCAGGGTATCTTGTCGTTCGCGAGCGCATGATCACTGGCACCGTCTCGGACTCAGCGGCTGCGCGACGCGATAGCACGACCCCTGCTATGACTGTTCCCCCAGCTGGCACCGTGACGCCGCCACCTCCGGGCTCACCGCCACCGGCATCGCCACCACCGTCGGCATTGACAGGCAGGCAGTCCGTTGCGCGGCCTGCTCAACTTCCCCCGGCCAGCACGCCAGCGGAAGATGCACGACGGAATCCGCCCGCAGCGGTCAGTCCGGCACTTCTGCCGCGCTGAACACCTCTAACGAAAGCGTAGGAGACAGCACGAGATGACAGGGATTCTGGAGTGGTACCGGAACGGCGGCCCGATCATGCATTTCATCCTGACCGTCGGTATCATCGGATTAGCGGTCTTCATGGAGCGCTTCTATGTCATCGTCATCAAGGCGAAGATCAACGGGCGCGCGTTCATCGAGCGCATCATTCAGCTCGTCCGGTCGGGCAAGGCCGAGGATGCCATCAAGCTGTGCGCGCAGTCCAAAGCGGCGCTTCCGGACATGGGCCTCCTCATTCTTCGCAGCCGCAGCCGCGACGAAGCTGATCTGCAGAACGTTGCCGACGCCGCCGCACTGGCCGTCATTCCGCGTCTGACCCGTCGCCTCCAGTATCTCCCGATGCTCGCGAACGTCGCGACGCTGCTCGGGCTGCTCGGCACGATCTTCGGACTCCGCGATGCCTTCGAGTCCGTGAGCGCAGTCTCGGCCGGTGAGCGGTCGCAACAGCTGGCGGCCGGTATTGCCGTCGCGCTGAACGCCACCGGTTTTGGTCTTCTCATCGCGGTACCGCTCTCGGTCGCGCATGCGTATCTGGTGAGCCAGGCAGAGACGATCATCGAGCAGGTCGACGAATTCTCCGTCCGCCTCATCAACGCGCTGATCGACCGTCCGGACGTTCGGCTCGGCCACCGGTAAACGACACCATGGCATCGCTCTTTCACCGATCGAGGCAACGGCGTGCGGAACGCGCGCCGCTGACCTCGAGCGGTAATATCAACCTGGTCCCGCTGATCGACGTCCTCACGTCGATCGTGTTCTTCAGTCTGCTGACGTACACCGGCGCGGTCATGGCGATGCTGACGTCGTACGACCTGTCACTTCCGCCGACCGTCATCACAGCCGAGCAGGCGGCGAATAGTGGTCAGCAGCCGACGCTGGCACTGCTGCTCGCGGTGAAGATCCTCGACGGCAATCTCCGGGTGGAACATTCGGAGAAGAACGGGTTCCGACAGGACATTCGCGGGACGGACCCGGCGGCACTGGACCAGCTACAGGCGGTCATGACGCAGATCAGGAAGGAGTATCCTCAGAACAGCGACGTGCTCGTCGTGCCTTCGGATGAGGTCAGCTACGACACCGTCATCCAGGTGCTTGAGCGGCTCCGCCTCGCGCAATTCGCCGGCATCTCGCTGGGTGCGCGCGCGCGCGGCCAGGTCACTTCAGCCTCGGCGAGGTAGACGATGGCCGCCGAGATGACACGCGCGCGTGCCGCACGCGAAGCACGCCGTACTGCCCAGTTCGCAAAGTTCCGCATCACCGAGTTGAATCTCGTTCCGCTCGTCGATACGTTCGTGGCGATCGTGTTCTTTTCGCTCGCGACCGCCACGGTTGGCGATCAGATGCCGGTGATGCCGGGTGTCGACCTGCCGAATTCGCGCGTAGGAGAAGCGGCCCTGCAGGAGCTGACCGTTGGAATTGGCGCGACGCTCACGCTCAACGCGACGCCGATCATGAGCAGCCGTGAGGCAGCGGCGGTGGCGTCCAACCGCCCGACCGAGCCGTTGCTCATTCCGCAGTTGTATACGGCCCTCCGGGCCCAGGCCGACTCGCTCCGCTCGGTACAGGGTATCGGCCAGAACAAGTCAGTTCCGAATCCCCTCGCCATTCAGGGCGACAAGACCATGCCGTATTCGTTGCTCGCGAGAATCATGCAGACCGCACGCCTCGCCGGGTTCAGCAACGTTTCCCTCCAGGTGAACCGCACGGACGAAGCGGCTGTCGCCGCCAGGCCGGCGAACTGAGATGGCGACTCCCCCGCAACCGGCAAGCGGCGCAAAAGCCCCGCGCAGCCGTGAGAACACCTTCACCCGCAACCTGAAGTTCGAGTTTGCGGATGAGGAAGGCCGTGCGCTGGTCGGGTCGTACGCGATCTCGATCACGCTTGGTATCCTGTTTCTACTGCTCGTTCGCTTCGGACCGGAAACGGCAGAGGCCTCGCTCCTGCCGGAGCCTAAGCCGCCCATCGAGGTGGTGTTCGAAGGAGAAGTCCCCGAGCCGACGCCAATTCCGCCGGTACCGACTCCGGGAACGGCTGAGCGGACGCCGGCTCCTGGACCGGTCGCCAAGGCCCCCGGGCCGAAGGGGCCGGTGAGTGGCACGCCGAAGCAGGGAGCCCCGGGATCCCGCACTGAACGGAACACCGCCGGCGCGATCGGCGACGCGTTCGGCACCGGTAGCGGCGCTGGAAGCGGCGGTCTCGTTGGCGATGCGTCGAACATTCTTGGCGGTGTCGATGTCAGTTCCGGGTCCGGCGGAACGGGTGGCGGACTCGGAGGGGCCGGCGGTGGGGGGACGGGCGGCAAGGTCGTCCTCGGATCCGGCCAGGGTGGTCAGGGTTCGACCACGCCCGGCCGCGGCGGGATTGGCGGCGGCACGGGGACCGGTGGCGGTGGTGGTGGCGGCATCGGAGGTGTAGGCGCAGGAGGCGGTGTCACGCGCGCAGCCGTTCGGGTGCAGGCGCCGACCCCGATCAACGTCGATCCGCTCGCCGGGCCTGGCCGCAACGTCGACGAGTTGGGGACATATGTCCGCAGCCGCGAGTCGCAACTTCGGTTCTGCTATCAGGAGAACGGTCTCAAGGTGAACCCGGGGCTCGCCGGGTCGATCACCGTCGCGATCGACATTGCGAGCAGCGGTTCGGTGCAGGGAGCCCAGGTTACCCGCCGCACGTGGTCTGGCGCCGGCGCCTCGGAGTCGGAAGGCTGTATCCTTCGCACGATTCGTGGATGGCGTTTCCCGTCCTCCAGTCGCGCGACCGGGACGTATTCGTTCCCGTTCAGTTTCACGAGATAGCATCCACCGACATTCGCGGGCGAGCGCGGGGCGGAAACGCTCCGCGCTTTGTCGTTTCAGGGCGTTGCGGGTGAAGGCCGGAGAGAGAGCGTGAGTCGAACCGTGTCAGTCGAACCCGCCACGACCCGGATCCTCCTGGGCGCGGGCGGCATCAGCCCCGGGCGCGTCGCGCCGATGGACCACCCGCCAGGCGAGAGCCTGAGTACGAGAACGGAGTCTCGCGCCGTGTGCCGCTGGAGACCATCAATGCTCGTGGCTTCTCCGACCGAACCGGGCGATCCGTCGGGTTCGGGTGAATGCACCCCCGCGGGCGACCGCTGCGCATCCGCACGCGTTCGAGCGCTGTCACGTCGTGCGCGAAGCGCTTCTGCTGCCAGCGTGCGCCGTCGGATCTCTGCATACCGTACGGCGTACGCTCGCGTGCGCCTATCCACGTGCTCGAGCGCCGCCACTTCGCCGTTGAGCGAATCGCGCATCGCGCGGAACCGCGACGCTAGCATCGATGCGCTGTCATCGAGCGCGCTCGGCAGCGAACTCGCATTGGTGCGAGTCCCGCCTCGCGCGGCGTCGTCCGTCGCATCTGACGACGCGCGAGAGACGTCGGGGAACGCCACGACTTCCACCGAATCGCGCTGCATGGTAGAATCGAGCACGACGACGACTTCACCGGAACGCGAGCAGGCGAGCGCGGACGGCGAGAGAAGCAGCACCGCCGCCAGCCGGCGAGCCACCAGGGGAAGAATCTGACCACGATGTGGCATTGGGCGGTGCAAGCTATCGGCGTCGTGATGACGCTGCAAGCGATCCAGCCGCCGGCTCCCACGGGCCGTGTCAACGATTTTGCAGGCGTGCTCACCGCCGAGAGCGAGTCGGCGATGGGCCGCATCGTGGACGACGTGCTCGCGAAGTCCGGCGGAGAGATCGCCGTCGTCACGATCGACGACATCGGACAGCGCCAGGCAAGTGAGTGGGCCCTGGAGATCGGGCGACAGTGGGGTGTTGGAGGGCGAGGCGATCCCGGCGACCGTGCCCGCAACACCGGCGTCATCATCCTCCTCGTGCCGAAGGAGACGAATTCGAGCGGCAGGGGCGAGTGCCGCATCGAAGTCGGCAACGGTGCGGAAGGTTTCATCACCGATGGGATGTCGGGGACAATCTGTCGGGAGGCGACCCCGCTCTTTGCGCAAGGCGACTACAGCAGCGGCCTGACGCTCGTGACGGCGCGGGTCGCCGAGCGCTTCGCGTCGGAGTTCGGGTTCTCGCTCGACACGGCCTTCGCGCCGAGTCTCACCAGGCAGGACGACCGCAGTCCCCGCGGCACGGGACGCGGGATTCCGTCGGGCACCGTCATCTTCGTGTTCTTTCTCGTCATGCTGATCCTGCAGAGCATCGGAGGGCGGCGCCGGCGTCGTCGTGGAGGGTGTGGTGGGGGAGGGTGCCTCCCCATCTTCATTCCAATGGGGGGCGGGGGCGGCTGGGGCGGACACCGGCGTGGCGGGGGATGGGGCGGTGGGGGGGGCGGGTTCGGAGGCTTTGGCGGATTCGGGGGTGGTGGCGGTTTCAGCGGCGGTGGCGGAGGCTCGAGCTGGTAATCGAATGGCAAACATGACTCTCGAAGATCTCGTCGCACAGTTGCTCAAGGCCTATGGCGATGAGCTGACCGCCGTGGTGCTCTACGGTTCGGCGGCCGCGGGTGAGCACATCGCGAAGCGGTCGGACTACAACGTCCTCGTGATTGTCCGTGGACTGTCGCTCGACCGGTTGCGAGCGGAGGCTGCGGTCGCTCGTGCCTGGAGATCGGCAGGGAATCCGCCCCCGCTCACGTTGACGGGGGAGGAATGGCGAAGGTCTGCGGACATCTTCCCGATGGAGTATGCCGATATCCTCGAACGCCACCGTGTGTTGCACGGGACGCCTCCTTTTGACGGAATACGCGTCGACCGTGAGCACCTGCGGCTGCAGGTGGAGCATGAGGCGATGGGAACGCTCATTCAGTTCCGCCAAGGAATCCTCGCGTCCGGCGGTGATGCGAAGCAACACATCGAGCTGCTCGCCAATAGCCTGAGCACCGTGATGGTGATCTTTCGCGCGGTCATTCGGCTGCATGGGAACATCCCGGCGACGGATTACGCGGCGCTGGCAAGCGATGTCGCCGGGCGTTCCGGGATGGACCCCCATCCCTTCGTTCGCGTAGTAGAGCATGTGCGCGGAACGACCCGTCTCCCCCCCGCTGCTGCTGGCGACGTCCTTGCTGGATACCTCGCTGGACTCCAGAGCCTCGTGTCCCACCTGGATGCATTTGCTCCTCAGCCGCCATCGCGCTGACGATTCTCCCCACACCCGAATCAGGACTGACATGCGCCGACTCATGATGATCCCGATGCTTCTCGTCGCGATCGCCTGCCCGAAGGACAAGAAGGCGGCG
>JANOCW010000192.1:0-3288 GCA_031412375.1 Gemmatimonadaceae bacterium
CGTGACCCTGGCCGCGAAGGCGATCGGCCAATCCACGCTCGACGAGGTGCAGCGGCCCGCGCCCCATGCGGAGTGCACGCTGTCCCGAGTCATAGGGAACCTGAAGGATGCGGATGCGCATGGCTGACTCACATCTATCGCACGGGCATCGCTGTCGCCACTGGAGCCCCGGTCGTGCGTCCCATAGCGAGGCATTCGCTCCCGGTGCCACTGACGCGGCAACTCTTTGCCCCTCTTGCGGCATCCAAGTCCACGATCCACTTATCTCGATTCGACCCCCTCCGACCGCCTGGCGCCGTGTTGCCCTCGCACGCGCCTGCCAGCCGGGCACGGAAGCCTTTCATATGGATCGCTTACCATGGCTCTTCCCGGTCGCGCGCTCGCCATTTCCGTCACGGTAATCGGACTGATCGTCGCGGCGTCGCTCCTCATGGCGAAGACCCGCAACGACACGAAGAAGGCGGATTCCGCCGCGGCGACCGCGGCGAGCGCCAGCGGCCCGACGCCCGAGATCGCCGGTGAAGACCTCTTCGGGGGCAAGGGTCCGCTCCCCGTCCACGGCGCGCTCGTCGTCCGCGACACACTCGTCATCTCGGTGAACGCATCCGGGCAGGCGGCGGCGTGGCAGCAGATCCCGCTGATGACGGAAGTCGCCGGGCGCATCGCTTCGGTTGCGGTCCGCGAGAATGATGGCATCGGATCGGGTGGCATCGTGCTCTCGCTCGACACCACCGAGTTCGCGTTCGCGCTCGCCGAGGCGAATGCGTTCATGCAGCGTGCGACGGCGACGTACAAGGCGGAGATTATTACAGACTACCGGATCGCCGACGCCGCGTTGCGGGCGTCGCGAGACTCGGCCGCCCGCATGAAGAGCCAGCTCGTCGAGGCGGAGATCCGGCTCCAGCGCGCGCGGATGGATTACGAGCGCGTGAAGGTGCGCGCGCCGTTCACGGGCCGCGTCGCCGATGTCCGTGTCGTAGCTGGCCAACGCGTGGCAGCGGGGACTGAGATCATGAAGCTCGTGGACCTCGACCCGATCAAGGTCGAGGTGCAGGTGCTCGAGAGCCAGGTCGCGCTGCTCGGCCGCGGTCGCAAGGCGCAGGTCATGTTCGCCGCGTACCCGGAGGAAGTGTTCGAGGGGCAGATCTCGACGGTGAACCCGATGGTCGACCAGTCCACGCGGATGGCGCGCGTCACGGTGACGGTGCCGAATGGCCGCGGCCGCATCCTGCCGGGGATGTACGCACGGGTGAAGCTCGCGGCGATCCGACTGCCGAACCGCATCCTCGTTCCACGCACCGCGGTGCTCCAGCGCGGGCGCAATCTCGTCATGGTCTTCCGCCCTGAAGGCGACGCCGGCGTCACCGAGTGGCGCTACGTCACGCTCGGCGAAGGCAATGATGAGGTCGTGGAGATCATCGAGAATGCAGACACGAAGATGGTGGAGCCCGGCGAGATCGTCCTCGTCAACGGGCATTACACGATTCAGCACGATGCGCCGGTGCGGCTGGTGAACAAGCCGGGCGCCGATACGCCGAAGTAACCCGGCCACGCAGCCGCGGCGCAGTCGCACGCGCGCCGGACACCTCCCACCCCGATGGTCATGAAGGTCTCGCGCACTCTCAGCATTGCGTCGTTCATCGCCGCCGCCGCGATCGTCACGGCCGCGCCGTCGGGGGCGCAGCAGCTCGCGCCAGTTCTGACGCTGGACGAGGCGCTCCGCCTCGCGCGGGAGAACAGCCCCGTGTACCGGCAGGCGCTCAACAATCCCGAGGTCGATGAAGCGAACGAGCGCTTTGCGCGCTCGCGCTACTACCCGACGCCCACGCTCGAGCTCAACACCGGCGGCGGGCCGACACGAACTACGTCGCCGGGATCCGCTGTCTTCGAGCGGTCGAGCAGCGCATCGATCGGCGTCGGGCTCAGCATGGCGGTGCTCGACAACGGCTCACGTCGCAACCAGCTTCGCGCGGCAAGGCTCGGCTCGCGGCGCACGGCGATCGAGATCGAGCAGGCGGGACTCACGCTTCGCACGGCGGTCGCGCAACGCTACTACGCCGCGGTGCTCGCCCAGCGATCGATCCAGCTGGAGGAGCGAACGCTGGAGAAGCAGCGCGGGAACCTGGCCGAGAGCAGGGATCGATTTCGCATCGGCCGGTCTTCCCAGGTCGATCTCCTCAACGCCGAGCTCGCGGTCGAAGCTGCCGCGAACGCACTGGAACGCGCGCGCGATGCATCGCGGAAGCGGAGACTCGAGCTCGTTGAGTCGATGGGGATCTCCGCCGAGCTCCCGCCCGTGCTCGACTCGGTCCTCCCACAACCAGTGGATCCGAACACGCTCGACGCCGATGCGCTGCTCGCGCTCGCGCGCGCACACAACCCGCTGATCCGGCGCGAGAATGTCACGCTCGGCGTCAGCGGCAATACGGCTCGCTTCACGAGGAGCAGCCGGTGGAAGCCGGAAGTGCGTGCCGGCGTGCTTTACCGGCGGTTCCTCAACGACGAGGCGTACGGCGCATTCCTGCGCCCCGACCTGCCGAACAGCGTGCTCAACTTCAACCTCACCGCCGGCTACGACTTCCCGGAATGGTTCCAAAGCTCGGCCCAGGTCGTCACCGCCGAGATCGCGCTCGCCGATCAGCAACAGGTCATCCGCGGCCGGGCGATCACCGTCGAGCGCCAGGTACGGAGCCAGCTCATCGACTTCCAGGCCGCCGCGCGCGATCTCGCGCTCGCCGAGCGCCGAGTGCAGATGACGCGCGAGGTCGTGTCGATCGCCGAGGAGCAGCTCCGCGCCGGCACGATCCCCTTCTTCCAGTACCAGTCGTACGTCGATCAGGCGGTGCTGGCCGAGCGTGACGTGCTCCAGGCGCGGCTGACACTGATCACGCAGCAGCTCCTGCTCGAGGAGACTCTCGGCGCGCCCCTGAGGCCCTGAGCATGTCGCTGCCCGGCAGGTCGATCGCGCGCCCGGTCGCGGTGGCGATGTTCTTCGTCGCCGTCGCGTTCATCGGCGTGCTGTCGCTGCGCCGGTTGCCGATCGACCTCCTCCCCGACATCGCGTACCCGAAGCTCGTCATCTACACGTCGTATCCCGACGTCGGGCCATCCGAGGTCGAGCAGTTCGTCACCCGGCGGATCGAAGCGCAGTTCAGCCGCGTGCCGGGTGTCGAGCGGATGGAGAGCGTGTCGCGCGAGGGCGTGTCGATGGTGATCCTGCGCTTCGCGTGGGGCACCGACATGGAGTACGCGGTGCTCAACGTCCGCGAGAAGCTCGACAACATGCCG
>JANOCW010000193.1:0-2412 GCA_031412375.1 Gemmatimonadaceae bacterium
GCGCCATTCCGGCGATGGTGTTCGTCGGACTTTTCATGATGCCCTTCTACTACGGCTCGCGCGCCCGCTCGGTGCCCGAGTATCTCAAGCTCCGCTTCGACGAGAAGACGCGCACGCTCAACGCCGTCTCGTTCGCCGCGATGACGATCTTCTCATCCGGCATCTCGATGTACGCGCTGGGGAAGCTGCTCAACCTGCTGCTCGGGTGGAGCATGGACGTCAGCATCGTCGTCTCGGCGGCGGTGGTGCTCATCTACGTGACGAGCGGCGGGCTCACCAGCGCCATCTACAACGAGGTGCTTCAGTTCTTCCTCATCGTCTTCGGATTTGCGCCGATGGTCTGGATCGGGCTGCGCGAAGTCGGTGGCTGGGATGGCCTTCAGGCCCGCCTCGCCGACGCGGCGGTCGCGCGCGGCATGGAGTCGAACGCCTACACCAGCGCGTGGGCGACGATGGGCAGCCCGGCGGACAATCCCATCGGCGTCGAGTGGTTCGGGCTCGTGATGGGGCTGGGTGTCGTTCTTTCGTTCGGCTACTGGTGCACCGACTTCCTCGTCGTCCAGCGCGCCATGGCCGCGAACTCGATGACCGCCGCTCGCCGCACACCGCTCATTGCCGCGGTGCCGAAGATGTTCTTTCCCATTCTCGTGATCCTGCCCGGAATGATCGCGCTCGCGCTCACCGCAACGGCGGGTCCGGAGGGCGGGATGATCCCCGCGAAGCTCGATGCGGCCGGGGCGGTCCTGATGGATGCCACCGGGCGCCCGGTGCTCGACTACGACCTCGCGACACCGATGATGCTCGTCCGCCTGTTCCCCTCCGGACTGCTCGGACTCGGCCTCACGGCGCTCATGGCGAGCTTCATGGCGGGAATGGCCGGCAACGTGACTGCCTTCAATACCGTCTGGACGTACGACATCTACCAGGCGCACATCCGGAAGGGTGCGTCCGATGCCCACTATCTCTGGATGGGACGCGCGGCGACGGTCGGCGGCATCCTGCTCAGCGTGGCGGCGGCGTACGCGGCGACGGCGTTCAACAACATCATGGACCTGCTCCAGCTCGTGTTCGCCTTCGTCAATGCGCCGCTGTTCGCCACCTTCGCACTCGGCATGTTCTGGCGGCGGGCGACCGGGCACGGTGCCTTCTGGGGACTGGTGGCGGGAACCACAGGAGCGGCGCTGCACCACGGCCTGAGCCTCGCGGTCGGCGCGGTTCCGGGCATCAAGGGCGGGTTCTTCGGTGTGCTGCGGACCTATCCGAGCGAGCTGGGTCAGACGTTCTGGACCGCGATCGTCGCCTTCTTCAGCTGCCTCGTGATGACCGTCGTCGTCAGCATGTTCACGCGCCCGCGTCCCGATGAGGAGCTGCGTGGACTCGTGCACTCGCTCACCGTGCGACCCGCCGACGCGGCGCTGCCATGGATCCAGCGCCCGTGGGTGCTCGGGGTCGCCATCCTCGCAATGACGCTGGCACTCAACCTCATGTTCATCTAGGAGGCGCGATGAGCACACTCACGGGAATCGACATCCGGTATCCGATCGGCGGGCTGTTCACCGCGCTCGGGCTGCTCATTGGCGGCTACGGCGTCGCGACGGCCGGCGGTGCGGTCTATGCGCGGCTCAACGGGCTCAACGTGAACCTCGGGTGGGGATTCGTCATGCTCGCCTTCGGGCTCTTCTGCCTTTGGCTGGCACGACGGGCAGAGAAGGCTCCGACCGTTCGGCCGTCGGGGGAGTCTGCGGAAGGACGAGCAGTCGAGCAGAGCGAGGCGCGACGCGGGCTCGAAAGGAACCCATAGGATGCCGATATCTTTCCGGTATCGAACTCGACGAAAGAGGTATTGGACGCATCGACGCCTCGTCGCGTGATTTCGTGGTGGAGCCTGCTCGACCACTCGATCCCGGCGCGACAATGCTGCTTCCCGAAATCATATTCCTGAGTCCCCACGCGTACGAGCGCATGAATGCGGCGCTGCTCACTCCGGATACCGGAGCCAGCGCGCACCTGCGTGGAGTCGATGCATCGCGGCGAGTGAGCCCCCGCCGGACCGTGCGAGCCGTGACACGCGGCGTGCGTCGCATCGTCCTGCGGGCGCTCCGGGCATCGGTGTACCTCAGGGGTTCCAGCTCCGCGGTTCGATAGTTCGCCCCGTCGGGAGGCCGATGGATCCAGCGAGGGACCCGGATCGACAGGCGCCGTCCAAGCGCTCGCTCGTCACCGGCGACCGCCCACCTCATCGATGTGCCGCAGCAGGTGGGCAGGATCCTCGAACACCCGATACGCGCCGGCGCGCTCGAGCTCCTCGGACCCGTAGCCCCCGCTGAGCAGGCCAATGCCCAGCGAACGGGCGCGCTTGGAGGCGAGCATGTCCCAGACGGCATCGCCGACGACGGTCGACATCTCGATCGG
>JANOCW010000194.1:0-4508 GCA_031412375.1 Gemmatimonadaceae bacterium
TGGACCCGGCGAACGTCCACATCCCGCGCGGCGACGTGCAGCGCGACCAGGTGGACGACGCGTGCGCGCGCTACGAGGACGCCATCCGTGCTGCGGGGGGGATCGACTTCCAGATCCTCGGCATCGGCAAGACGGGCCACATCGGATTCAACGAGCCCGGGTCCGGCGTCGAGAGCCGCACGCGACTCGTCCACCTCGACGCCGTGACCCGCCGCGACGCCGCCGCCGACTTCTTCGGCGAGGAGTTCGTGCCCCGCGAGGCGCTCACGATGGGAGTCGCCACGATCCTCGAGGCCCGCGAGATCGCCATCCTGGCGACCGGCGAGCACAAGGCGAGCATCGTGCGCCGCGCGGTCGAGGGCGACGTCGACGTCGAGGTTGCGGCGACCTTCCTGCAGTCCCACCCGGCGACGACGTTCTACGTCGATCGCGCCGCCGCCGCGGAGCTTACCCGCGTCGCGACACCCTGGCTGCTCGACGAAGTCCAGTGGAGCGAGGAGTCGATGGTGCGATCAGTCGTCTGGCTCTCGCAGCAGACCGGCAAGGGGATCCTCAAGCTCACCCAACGGGACTACGCGGACCACAAGATGTCATCGCTGGTCGCGCGCCATGGATCGCCGGGCGCGGTGAACGGCCTCGTCTTCAACATCCTCGGCGCGAAGATCCGGGGAAAATCCCGGCTCCCTGCCGGCAAGCGGATCATCTGCTTCTCGCCGCACCCGGACGACGACGTCATTTCGATGGGCGGAATTCTTCGCAAGCTCGTCGAGAACGACAACGCCATCACGGTCGCCTACATGACGAGCGGCAACATCGCCGTCTTCGACCATGACGTCCGCCGCTACATGGACTTCCTCGAGCGACTCGCCGTCGAGTACGATGTCGCGCAGAAGTCGGTCGCCGCGCTCTCGGCCACGGTCGCGGATTTCCTCGCCCGGAAGAAGGCGGGCGACGTCGACATCCCGGAGATCCAGGACCTCAAGCGGATGATCCGGGAAGCCGAAGCGGTGAGCGGACTGGAAGTCATGGGGCTCTCGCGCGATGACGCGCGCTTCCTCAACCTGCCCTTCTATCAGACGGGCAAGGTCGCAAAGGACCCAATCGGCCCGGCGGATGTCGAGATCGTCCGCACGCTGATCGAGGAGCTGCGGCCCGAGATCATCTTCGTGGCCGGCGACCTCTCCGATCCGCACGGCACCCATCGCATGTGCAAGGAAGCGATCGACAGCGCGCTCGCCGCCCTCCGAACGGAAGGGAGTGCCGGGCCCGAGGTCTGGCTCTATCGCGGGGCATGGCAGGAATGGCCGATCACCGAGGCAACCTGGCTCGTGCCGCTCTCGCAGGAAGAACTGCGGCGAAAAATCCAGGCGATCTTCAAGCACCAGTCGCAGAAGGACTCGGCGCCCTTCCCAGGGCAGGACGATCGCGAATTCTGGCAGCGTGTCGAGGATCGCAACCGGGGAACCGCCGACGCCCTGGATCGCCTTGGTCTCGCCGAGTACTACGCGATGGAGGCGTACGTCACCGGCACCAGGTGACCGAGGTCAGACCACAGCCTGCTCCCCGGCGTTTTCTTCCGCAGCGAGTGTCGGGGAGCGGCGCGGCAGGGTGAGAATGAACGTCGAGCCGGCGTTCACCTTGCTCTCGGCGCGCAGGTCTCCCCTCATCGCACGGGCGAGATCCCGGCTGATCGCGAGCCCGAGCCCCGTTCCCGCCATGCTTCCGGTCTGGCCGCGGTTGAGCTGCACGAACGGCTCGAAGACGCTCTCGAGCTTTTCCGCCGGGATGCCGATGCCGGTGTCCGAGACGCGGACGATCATGTCGTCGTGCGTCGCGTCGCACTCGACGCGTATCTGTCCCTCCACTTGCGTGAACTTCACCGCGTTCGACAGCAGGTTCACGAGGATCTGCTGAAGCCGCTCCCTGTCCACCCAGGCAGAGAAGCGGTCGTCGCAGCACAGGTACTCATAGTGCAGCTTCTTCTCGAGCACCTGGGGCTGTATGAGCGCCTCGAGCTGGCCGAGCACGCTGCTCATCGACACGTCCTCGAAATCGAAGGCCACGCGTCCGGCCTCGATCTTCGCGAAGTTCAGGATGTCATTGATGAGCGACAGCAGATGGTGCTGGCTCCCCTTGATGCGCATCAAGTCCGCGCGCTGGGCATCGGTCACCGGGCCGCGGATGCCCTCGAGGATGAGTGATGCGTATCCGCCGATGGCGTTGAGCGGCGTCCGCAGCTCGTGCGACATGTTCGCCAGAAACTCGGCCTTTGCCCGGTTGGCGAGCTCCGCCTCCCGCTTCGCGCTCTGCAGGCTCTTGTTCACATCCTCGAGATTCCTCGCCAGCAGGCGGCCTTCTTCCACCTGCTCCTCGAGCCGCTCCGACGAATGCTCCATCTCGGCCGCCTGCGCCTCGAGCTCGGAGGCCTGCGCTTCCAGCTCCGACGCCTGGTCCTGCAGTGCCTTGTTCGCCAGCCCGAGCGCGATCTCGGCCCGCTTGCGGTCCGAAATGTCGCGAAGGGCGAGCACGACTCCCGTCACCGAGTCACTCTCGGCGCGGAGAGGTGCCGCGGTGACGTCCACGTATATGTGCGCGCCCTGGCGCCCGACGAGCGTCATGTCGGCGCGAGTGCCGGAAGCGCGACCGCCGACGACGTCTCGCACCTGCACCTCGAGCAGGTTTCGACGCGTCTCGCTCGCGTTGTCGTCCGCGGCGATGACGAACGCGACCTCCGAGAGGTCGCGACCGACGGCCTGATCGGCCGGCCAGCCGGTGAGCTTCTCGCCTGCGGCGTTGATGTAGGTGATCCGGCTCTCCGCATCGATGGTGATCACCGCGTCGGCGATGCTCCCGAGCGTGGCGGTGACGAGCTCGCGGCTCGAGCGCGCCTCGCGCTCCGCTGTCGCGACGCGCACCGCCGAGCGCACGGCCTGCTCGAGACGCGCGGGCGAGAGCGCGTCCTTACCTAGGAAGTCCGCCGCGCCCGCCTTGATGAGGCTCGCCGCCGTCTCGGGATCGCTCTGTCCCGTCAGCATCACCACTGCGACACCCGGATGCCGGCCCCGCACGACGCGCAGGACATCGAGCCCGCTGGCCCCGGGCAGGTTGAAGTCGAGGAGCATGCAGTCCACGGGCGCTTCGTCGTCGCCCGCGCGCAGCGCGAGCAGGGCCGCGGCAGCATTGCCCGCCTCCTGAATGTGGGCGCCCGCGAGACCCGACTTCCCGATGGCGCGGCGGACCGCCATCAGGTCGACGGCATCATCGTCCACCAGGAGCAGCCGCAGGGGACCCGACGTCCCGACCGCAACCTGCGCGTCATCGAACCCTTCCCTTCTCGGCACTTCACCCACGACTCATCCTCATGGCAACTCGACCAGCGCCCAGTATCTGTTCAGCGTCGTCATGACATCCCCGAAGTTCATGAACGTAACCGGCTTCAGGATGTATCCCGCGACGTTCAGGTTGTACGCCTCCGTGCGATCCCGCTCGTCGTTCGACGTCGTGAGGACGACGACGGGCGTCAGCCTCAACTCGGGATCCGCGCGCAAGGCGCGCAGGAACTCGATGCCGTTCATCATCGGCATGTTGAGGTCGAGGAGGACGACTCGCCGCATCGGCGGCACGGCCCCGCTTCGCAGCATTTCGAGGCCCTCGACCCCGTTCTCGGCCACGAACAGCGGATTCGTGATGTTGTGCTTGAGGAACGCCCGGCGAACATTGAGGATGTCCACCTGATCATCCTCGACGAGCAGAATGTTCACGAGCCGCTCTGACGCACTCGAGTGTTCGATCATGTCTCGGTTCCCGGTGATGCTGCCCATGTGAAGCGAAAGGTCGCGCCCCTCCCCACCTCCGAGTCGACCCATGCGCGGCCGCCACGTCCCTCGACGATCTTCTTCACCAGCGACAGGCCGATGCCCGTGCCCTCGACCTTGTCGCGCGCGACCAGCGTCTGGAAGATCTGCCAGATACGCTCGTGGTATTCCGGCGCGATCCCGGGCCCATTGTCGGCGACCGCAAACTCCCACCCCTCGGCCGTCTCGATCACCGATACGTCGATGGCCGGCTCTGCGGCCACAGCATGCTTGATCGCGTTGGCAATCAGGTTCATGAGCACCTGCTGGAGCTGCACGCGATCGGTGCGCAGCGTCGGCATCACGCCGATGCGGACCCTGATGTGGGGTGCGGGCTGCATCAACTCGAGCGCATCGGACAGCATCCGTCCGACATCGACCTGTTCCTCGTGCCCCGCAGTCCGGCCGGCGCGTGAGTAAGCGAGGATACCATCGATCAGCGCTTCCATGCGCTGGACGCGGCCCTTGAGCAGCGTCATGTGCGAGCGCGTCTCGTCGGTGAGCACGGCGGACAGGTCATCCTCGATCCACTGGGCGAGGTTACCGATCCCGCGCAGCGGTGCCTTGAGGTCGTGCGACGCGACGTAGGCGAACTGGTCGAGATCCGTGTTGCTCCGCTCCAGCGCGGCCGTGAGCCGGTGCAGCTCCTCGGCC
>JANOCW010000195.1:0-2574 GCA_031412375.1 Gemmatimonadaceae bacterium
GAATCCGCTGGAGCTTCTCGGGCTTCGTCTCGTAGGCGACGCCGAGCATGAACGCGGACCGACGCTCGACCATCCGCTGATAGTTGTTGATCCGGGCCTTCAGCAGGTCGGCGTTGCCGATGATGATCTGCTCGCCGGACAAGCTGCGCAGCCGGGTGGACTTGAGGCCGATGTGCTCGACCGTGCCCGAATGCGTGTCGATGACGATGAAGTCGCCGACGGCGAAGGGCTTGTCCACCACGATCGAGAGCGCGGCAAAGAGATCGCCGAGAATGTTCTGGACGGCGAGGGCGATCGCGATGCCACCGATACCCAGACCGGTGACGAGCGGCGCGATCTCGAAGCCGAGATTGTCGAGGGCGAACAGGAAGAGAACGAGGAAGAGCGCCACTCGCACGAGCACGACCAGCGCGCCGACGGTCCCCGCGCTCGACCCGGTCGCCATCCCACGCCGGGCCGCGTAGTGATGCACCCAGAACGAGATGATGCCGTTCCCCCAGCCCATGCCCTGGATGAACAGCGCGATGACGGCGATCACCTTCGCGGCGGTGCGGATTGGCGGAGTCACGACGAGCACGAGCAGCGTGACTCCCGCGAGCACCAGCACCAGCAGCACGATGATCCGCGTTCGTCGCAGCAGGTCGGCGAGGAGATCGTCGACCTGGTTCGGGGTGCGGCCGGCGAACTTCACGAACCGGCCGATCACCAGCCGTTTGAGCACCAGCACCAGCGCAACGGCACTGACGACGATCCCCAGCGCCAGCAGCCACGTGCCGACGGTGTTGCCGTACCACTCGAGCTTCAGGTATTCGGTCACTGGCGCGCCAGCCAGGCCTCCATCGAGTCGCAGGCATCGCAGTTCGCGCACGCCCACGTCTCGCCGACCTCCTCACCGAAGTGCTCGAGGATGAATCGGGTGCGGCATCCGGTTGTCTGGCAGAACGACACGATCGCGTTGAGCTTCGACTGATCCTTCGCGCGCCGTTCCTCGTAATCGAGCAGGTCGGCGCTGAGATCGACGGCCGTGAGGTTCGTACCCAGCCGCTCCCACTTCGCGCCGCGATGCTCGCGGACGAGGCCGTGGCGCTTGAGCAGGCCGAACACGATGCGCGCCTTTCGTGCCGGGACACCGGCCTGCTCCGCAATGTCGGTGAGCGGAACTGGCGTCTTCACCGGGTACTGCTCGAGAACGAGCGCGACCTTCGCCGCTTCCTCCACTTCGGGATACTTGCCGCCGAGGAAGTAGGACTGGATTCGCTTGTCCTCCACTCGATACAGCACGGTGCAGACGGCGGGTTCACCATCTCGCCCGGCGCGACCGGCCTCCTGATAGTACGACTCGATCGAGCCAGGGAAGTGATAGTGCACGACGAAGCGCAAATCCTGCTTGTCGATGCCGAGGCCGAAGGCGTTCGTGGCGACGATGGCCTTGAGCTCGCCAGCCATGAATCGGTCCTGGGTCTGCTTGCGGTCACCCGCGGCCATCTTGCCGTGATACATACCAATGTCGAACTGAACACGGAGCTGCTTGTACAGTCGCTCCGCTTCCTTGACCGTCGCCACGTAAATGACCCCGGACCCCACCGAGTCGCGCAGGATCTCCACAACCGCCGCATCCTTGAGCGCGTCGTTCACCGTGCGTCGCACCTCGAAGCGGAGGTTCGGACGCGCGAAGCCCGTGACCGTGACGAAGGGATCCTGCATTCCGAGCTGGCGGATGATGTCCTGCCGGACTTCCTCGGTCGCGGTGGCGGTCAGCGCGATGATCGGCGGACGCCCGAGCCGCTTCGCGATCGAGCCGAGTCCGAGATAGTCGGGACGGAAGTCGTGGCCCCATTGGCTGACACAGTGGGCTTCATCGACGACGAAGAGGCTGACCGTTCGCGTGAGCAGTCGATCGAAGAATGCCCGGTCCTTGAAGCGCTCGGGTGTCAGGTAGAGGATTTCGCCCTCGCCCTGCTCGATTTGGCGGTGCGCTTCTCGGGACTGTGCCCCGCTGAGGTGCGAGTGCATCGCCACCGCACCGACTCCCTGTGCGGCGAGCTTGTCCTGTTGATCCTTCATCAGGGCGATGAGCGGACTCACCACGATCGTCAGTCCCGGAAGGAGTAGCGCTGGGAACTGGTAGATGAGCGACTTGCCGCTTCCCGTCGGCATGACGACGACGGTATCGCGGCCTTCCAGTACCGCATGGATCGGCTCCCACTGCCCCTGCTGAAAGTCCGCGTGCCCGAAGCGGTCGGTGAGGATCGCCCGGGCACTCTCTCGCGTAACGCCCTTCGCCATGGAGGGGTCGAGAGGCAGGAAGTGTACCGGTTGGCGCTGGGAGTGGACTGCGAAGTGATCAGCTGTCAGGCGTCAGCATTCAGCAGTCAGGAACAGGCCGGGTGTGCCGTCAAACGGAACGCACCACGTGCCCTGATCGCTGAGGGCTGACGGCTGATCACTGACGGCTTCGCAGTCCACTCCCGTCCCCTACTTCGCGACTTCGAGCAAGACCCGGTACAGGTACTCCGTCGCCCACCCCAGCGCCTGCACGGGCACCCGCTCGTTGTCACCGTGCATGCGAAGCTC
>JANOCW010000196.1:0-1729 GCA_031412375.1 Gemmatimonadaceae bacterium
TGCGGCGAGCCACGCGGTACGGCGTCGGTGCCGATCTCGTCCAGGTCGATGATGTGCTTCCCACCGGATTCGTGCGGGTCGATGTGGACGACTCGGGGAATCCGACCTACGAGATCCTCGAACCGGCAGCGTGGGACGCCATCACGCCGACCCCATCGCTGCTCGCACGGGCGGACGACGCGCGCGCCATCGTCTTCGGGACGCTCGCGCAGCGCCATGAGGTTTCGCGCCTGACCATTCAGCGACTCTGGGAGACGGAAGCGCTGATGGTACTCGACGTGAACCTGCGCGCTCCCTTCGATGACCGCGACATCGTCCATCGATCGCTGCGCCGCGCGGACGTCGTGAAGCTGTCCGACGAAGAGCTGCGAAGCATTGCCGACTGGTTCGCCCTTCCCGGCGACGAACGCGACGCGGTGGCTGCACTGGCGGAGACGTTCACCTGTCAGGTTGTCTGCGTCACGCGCGGAAGCGGGGGAGCGGCGTTGTGGCACGACGGTGCGTGGAGCGAGCACCCGGGATTCACGGTGGACGTCCGGGATACGGTCGGTGCAGGCGATGCCTTCCTCGGCGTGCTGCTGGCCGGGCTTCTCGGCGGCGCCACGGACAGCGCCATTCTCCAGCACGCGAACCTGATCGGTGCCTACGTGGCGACGCAATTTGGCGCTGCTCCATCCGACCAGAACCCGGCGCTTCCGATCGCCAAGCCCCCCGAGCGCCCGGTGCGTCGCAGCCGAAAGCGGCGCGCGTGAAGAAGGCGTAGGCGGATGGAGCTGCGCCATCTCCGGTACTTCGTGGCCGTCGCCGAGGAGCTGCACTTCGGCCGGGCGGCGAAGCGGCTGAACATCGCGCAGCCGCCGCTCAGCAGGCAGGTTCGCGATCTGGAGCGTGAGATCGGCACGCCGCTGTTCGACCGGGTGCCGCGCGGAGTGGAGCTGACCCCCGCAGGCATCGCCTTCCTGCCAGAGGCGCGCCTGACGCTCGCGCAGGCCGAGCGTGCCCAGCGCACGGCGCAGCGTGCAGCACGAGGTGAGACCGGGCGGCTGCGCGTGGGCTTCGTCGAAGCAGCGACGCACTCGGGGATCCTCCCCGACGTGCTGAGCTTCTTCCGCATGCACCTGCCGAGCGTCGGGCTCTCGCTCTTCGAGCTCGATCCCCTGCGCCAGGAAGAGGCATTCCGCGATGGGCGGATCGACGTCGGCATCCTGCACAGTCCTCCGCTCGATGCCGACCGATGGCTGCGTGTCGAGCTGATCTACACCGAGCCCGTCGTCCTCGCGGTGCCCGGCACGCATCGACTCGCCGGGCGCGCGCGATTCACGCTCGGCAGCCTCGCCGCCGAGTCGTTCGTGCTCTTTCCGCGCCATGTCGCGCCGCCGATGTACGACGACATCATCGCGCGCTGCCGTGCCGCGAAGTTCAGCCCGCGGGTCGTCCAGGAGGCCGCGGGATGGCACACGCTCGCCAGTCTCGTCGGCGCGGGCGTCGGCGTGGGATTGGTGCCGCGCTCGCTCACCCGCTTCCAGCAGCACGGCGTCGTTTACCGCTCGGTACCGGACCTGAAGGTGGACATGGCGTTGTCGGCCGTGTGGAAGAGCGGTGAGAAATCAGCGGTGCGCGAGAGGTTCGTCATCGCATTGCGTGCAGTCGCAGGTGCGCGGCCTCAGGCTGCGGCAGCGCGCTCCCGCTGACTCGGCGGCTCGGCAACGGGCGCGGCGAGACGAGGACG
>JANOCW010000197.1:0-7719 GCA_031412375.1 Gemmatimonadaceae bacterium
CTTCCCGGGTCCTGGCGATCCGACGGTCTCGAGCGGTGGCACGACCCTGGGGTTCGAGAACAAGGAGCGCGTGATCAACGCCGGTGTCTTCGGTCAGACCGTACTCGGCTTCAGGGACCGTTACTTCCTCACCCTCGGCGCCCGCGTGGACGGGAACAGCGCATTCGGCTCGAACTTCGGATTGCAGACGTACCCGAAGGCGGCCTTCACCTGGGTGGCATCCGATGAGAGCTTCTGGCCCTCGGCAGTGATCCCCGAGCTGAAGCTGCGCGCTGCGTGGGGACAGTCGGGTCGTGCCCCGGGAGCATTCGATGCGGTGCGCACATGGGAGCCGGTGGGATGGGGCGGCCTGCCCGCATTCTTCCCGCGTAACGTCGGCAACAGCGACCTGGGTCCGGAGAGCACGACGGAGATCGAGCTCGGCTTCGACGCTGCCCTGCTCGACAACCGCGTGACGGCGGATTTCACGTATTACAAGCGCGACATCAGGGACGCGCTCTTCTCTGCGCGGCAGATCCCGTCCCTCGGGTTCCTGAACTCGCAGCTGAGGAACGTTGGAACGATGGAGAGCAACGGCATCGAGTTGTCTGCGAATGTCATCGTGATCCGCCGGCCAGCTCTCGAGTGGAGCGTAGGCGGCTCGGTCTCCACCAACGACACCAAGGTCACGTCGCTCGGTGGAGCGGCCGACTTTTCACTCGGCGAGTTCGGATGGATCATGAAGGGACAGTCGATCCCGATGATCCGCACGGATTTCTGCGTCACCAATCCGGACGAGCGCGCAGCGCCGGTCATCGCGTCACCGACCGTTGCGAACCCGAACACCTGTAATCACGGGCCGAATCTGCCGACCCGGACGTACGGGGTGCGGACCGGACTCGAGCTGCCCTACGGGATCAGCGTGAGCGCGAACGGCGAGTACATGGGCGGTCACTACATCTATGACGGTGCCGCCTACAACGCCGTCGTTCGCTCGGTGCGGTGGCCGGGCTGCTACGGGTTCTACACGCTCCAGGAGACTGGCCGCGCCGACGAAGCGAGGGCGCTCGATCGCGCGCGGTGCACTGTGGCGTCGACGCGCGCGGACTACTTCATCTATCCGGCGGACTTCTTCAAGCTGCGCGACGTGTCGGTGAGCGCTGCGATTCCGACGCGGTTCGTTCCCGGCGCGACGGGCGCCCGGTTTACGCTGTCCGGCCACAATATCTTCAAGTGGGTCAACTCGGATTTCCCGGTGTTCGACCCCGAGACGGGGAACAACGGCGGTTTCGATTCGCGCGTGCGGTCCATCCTCGAGCACGTCCCTCCGCCGGCGACGTACACGGCGTCTCTCCGCGTGAACTTCTGAGAGAGGACTCACACACATGAATACTCATCTCAGCCTCCACACGGAGAAGTCGATCATTCGTGATGTCACCCGCGCGTGTGGCGTCGCGCTGCTTGCGGTCGCGGCGGCGTCGTGCGACACGGAAGTCACGAATCCAGGGCCGGTGAAGGACGAGTTTCTGAAGCAAAGCACCGCCGCCAACGCGCTGGTGAACGGCTCCGGGCGCGCGCTCGCGAGCGGAATCAACTGGATCAGTTACACCGGCGCCGCGGTCACCCGGGAGATTCACCCGGCCGGCTCCACCGGCAGCTTCGGCATCACCAACCGCTGGCAGGCCGGCGAGCTGAACGCGGATGACGCCGATCTGAACACGCACTGGGAACAGGCGAGCCGCGCGCGCTGGATCGCCGAGGAGGCCGTGCGGCGCATCACCGAGGCCGGGCCACCCACGCCGCCCAGCGTACAAACGCCGGCGCAGTACAACACCCTGCTGATGCAGGCCCACGTCTACGCGGGCTACGCGAACAGGGTCCTGGGCGAGAACATGTGCGAGGCCGTGATCGATGGTGGCCCACTCGAGCCGAACTCGGTGTTCTTTACCCGGGCCGAGGCCGCGTTCACGGCGGCCCTGGCGGTGACCGGGGGGACACCGGCGACTGTTGCCATTCTCACGAACGCCGCGACCGCCGGCCGCGCGGCGGCGCGCGTGTTCCTGGGCAACTGGGGCGGCGCGGTCACGGACGCGATGGCCGTCCCGATCGGGTTCACGTACAACCTCCCGTATTACAGCCTCGGCGAGGACGCGCAGCGGAATCGCATCGCGTATGCGTCGGCGAACACGCCGTATCGCGCGCACACGCAGTGGAGCACGTGGTATCGCGATTATATCGCCGCGACACCCGATTCGCGCATCCCGATCAACGTCGCGTCGACGCTCAAGGGCGATGCGGCGATCGATTGTTGCGGGCTGGTGGCATTCCTCCCGCAGCTCAAGCATGCGACCTCCGCGTCGCCGATCCGGTTGGCGAGCGGGCGCGAGATGCTGTTGATCCGGGCAGAGGATCGGCTGCGCCAGGCAACGCCGGACGTCGTCGGCGCGATGGCGTTGATCAACCAGGTGCGTACCAATGCCGGGACAGCGACCGTCACTGCAACGACCGCGACGGAGGCATGGGGTTTGTTGAAGCGTGAGCGCGGCATCGAGCTCTGGCTCGAAGCGCGTCGGCTGGGTGACTTCCGCCGGTGGGCGGCCGCATCGACGCCCGGCGCGCTGGATCCCCTGGAGTCGGTGAGCGCGAGTCCGACGACGGGTTCGCACCTGACCCGGCAGGACCTGTGCTTCCCTGTCTCACGGTCGGAGCGGGAGACGAATCCCAACATTGGCGGATAGCTCGCCGATTCTTGTCAGACAGGGGCAGGGGAATCTTTCTCCTGCCCCTGCTGCTTTTGTATCCCCCGAGACCGGAATCGCGGGTTGGCTCCTTACATCCCAATGCGCAGAAAGCGAATGCGAGACTCAAAGGGGCCGCCGCCGTCGGGGGGACGGTCATCGCCCGGTCCGCCCCGGACGGCCCTGAAGATCAAGGCGCCGGCGAGGAGTGAAACGGAGCCGACGACAAGGCCGGTGCGAACGCGATCGATCTTGCGGGTCTCGAGCTCGAAGATCGACGCGCGGGGGATGGCGACGCGCTGCTTGAGCGTCTGCACCGAGTTCCCGATCTCTGTGCGCACGCTGGTGGGGACTTCCACGATCAGCGTGTCTGGCGAGGCCGTGATGACGACGCCGGTCAACAGGCGCGCATTGCCGATGCCGAGGAGCGGCTCGAGCTCGTCCGCGGTCGCGGCGTTGACGCGGGCGCGAATGCTCGTGTGAGCACGCACGGCGTTCGGCTCGATCGGGGCGTGGGTGTAACACGCCGCCAGGAACGGGATGAGAGCAAGTAGACCACGCATGCCTATTAATACTCTCCGGGGCGGTCGCAGAGGAAGAGTTGAGATGGAGGACCGAGGAAAGTACTTCCTCATTGCGCCCGTTCCGTCCGTCTTGTACTCTCGGCGCCGCAAACTCCTCTTTCCCTCCCCCGACCATTCCGCATGCCGATTCACCCGAGTTGTTTCGTCGCTGTCGCCTTCGCCACAACCATTTGCTTGCTTTCCGGAGAAGCCGCCGCGCAGACCCGGGTACACGGGCTGGCACGCCTCGGTCTCGAGTACGGAGGGGACCGCGTTGTCGAGTTCCAGTACGAGGACGGCAGTACCCCTGACGTGACCGCGGGCGGTGGACTGCTGCTGACTCTTGGCGGTGGCGCCCAGCTCGCGACGTTCGGTCCGCACGCGCTCGACGCACAGCTCAGCGCAGGACTGAAGTGGCGAACGATCCCCGCCGCGACGAACCAGGACGCCAACTGGCTCCGCATCCCGGTGGAAGGCATCCTTTTTTACCGCATGCCGGCGGGATTCCGGGTTGGCGCCGGAGCGGTCGTGCATCTCGCGAACGCGCTGAAGGCGAGTGGCGCCGTGCTCAACGACCGCGTCGAGTTCAGGAACACGCCGGGAATCCTGCTGCAGGCCGAGTACGTTCGCCGAAACATGGCGTTCGACCTCCGGTACACCTTTCTGGAGTACGAGACCGAGTTCACTGGGTCCGACCCCATAGACGCATCGAGCATCGGCGTCGGGCTCAGCTTTTTCTTTGGTCGTTCGCCCCCCACCCCATCCGGCACCGGCAGCGCGGACCTGCCTTAGGCTTCCAGGCGTCTCGCTACTCCGAGCGCAACGCACTGACCGGAGACGTGCGCGTCGGGCGGAGCGCATCGGCCGACTCGTTTCAGGCGGGCCGTCGCGCTGCGATCGGTGTCGCGGTCATCAATCCGCGAAGATTCTGTTTCAGGCGGATTCGCCACATCCAGTACAGCAGCACCACGAGCGGGCCGGCGGCCAGGACGACGACCATCGGGACGGTACGGAAAAACTCAGGAAGGTATTCCATCGAGGCAAGCTGGCCAACGAACGAGCCGGTCGCGATGAACAAACCGAAACACATCCGCCAGAGATGCCGCGCGATCCGTCGCGTCCCCTGAATGCCGCGGGCCAGGATCATCCTGGCATCGCCGATTGCGGCAAGCGAGTTGACGGTGGCAAGGAAGAACATCATTCCGGCAGGCACACCATCGATTTGGTTTCCCGGCCTGCCGAGCGCAGTGAATGCCTGAGCGTGTCCCGCTGCGGCAATTGCAAATGCGAGAATCATGAGGGCTATGTCCACTCGCCGACCTGCTCCAGGCAGCGGGTTGATGGCGGTGTACGCTGTAAACACGAAGTAGGCGGTGAGCAGTCCGCCGCCAGGTGACTTGCCCACGTACAGTGAAATGCCCGCCGCCGCAAACCCGGAGGCGATCATCGCATACACGAAGACCAGGCCGCTGCGGCGATGCCACTTCCCTCCCTTGCGAACTGCGATGGCGATGCATCCTGCGGCGAGGGCCTTCAGAGCCGTCCCGACGTGAAACGCCAGAGACAGAAAGGGCAGTCCAGTCGACGCCGCAAGTGTCAAGCGATCGCTCACAGCCCAACCTCGGAAAAGGCCCGCGACTCAAAACCGGGTACGTATGGGCTTCCCATACGAATTGCCAGAGTATTCGTTTCAGACTTTTCGCTGCACGCCGGCACCGAGCGCCGTGGGGTCTCGCCTCAGAAGGGCGACTGATCGAATTCACAGCCTGAATGCAGACCAACGACCTCGCCGAACGAGACACAAAGCCCCGCCGCGGCCAGAAGCCGTTGCGGGGCAATACGTTCGAAAGTGGGCCTGGGAGGAGTTGAACCTCCGACCTCACGCTTATCAGGCGTGCGCTCTAACCACCTGAGCTACAGGCCCGGAATCCGGGAGCCTCACAACCTAGCGGCACCCGTGAGACCGGTCAATTACGCTCGCAGCAAGACAGGAGTCGGGCCGTTCCTCCCACCGACTCAGACTCCACTCACCGCGGCCCAGCGTCAGTCCTCGTACTTCGTGTGCCCAGGCTTGTGCCGGTCCTCGTCCTCGGTGTCGTACTCATCGTCGAGGTCAACCAGATCATCGTCGAGATCCTCGTCGAGCTCATCCTCGTCGAGATCGTCGTCGTCCTCGTCCTCATCATCCTCGTCGTCGAGGTCGTCCTCGTCATCATCGAGGCCATCCTCGCCGCCGTCCGGCGCCATCACTTCGTCGTCCAGATCGTCATCGTCGAGGGCGTCGTCCAGCTCCTCGTCGTCCGGATCGCCATCGGAACGCGCACGGGACAGCGCACGATCCGACGACTCGAACTTGCCCAACATGAGTCGGTCTCCTAAGAGGAGGTTAGTACGACGCGCGTGCCCGTTCGCGCTTCGCTTCCCGCGACAGCTTCTTCCGATCGTTCGCACCGAGGAAGCGTTTCCGCAGCCGGATCGATTGCGGTGTAACCTCGATCAGTTCGTCGTCCTCGATATACTCCAGCGCGCCTTCCAGCGTCAACTCCCTCGGCGGCTCGAGCTGGATGTTCTCGTCGCTCGACTTCGACCGCATGTTCGTCAGCTTCTTCTCCTTCGTCGGGTTGACGTCCATGTCGTCCGCCCGTGCATTCTCGCCGACGATCATCCCCTCATATACCGGCGCACCGGGCCCCACGAACAGCGTCGAGCGCTCGGCGAGGCTGAAGAGGGCGAACGCGACGACCGTGCCATTCTCCATTGAGACGAGCGTTCCGCGCGAGCGGCCCGCGAGCGGCCCAGCCCACTGCCCGTACTCGAGGTACCGGTGATGCATGATCCCCACGCCGCGCGTCGTCGTCAGGAATTCGGACCGGAAGCCGAACAGGCCCCGCGCCGGAATCCGGTACAACAGACGGACAAGTCCCTGCCCGGGATTCTTCATCTCGAGCATCTCCGCGCGGCGAGGTCCGAGCATCTCGATCACGGCTCCGAGGAATTCCTCGGGGACATCGATCGCCAGCTCCTCGTACGGCTCGAGCCGTTCGCCATTCACGCCCTCGCGGGTGATCACGCGCGGACGCGACACCTGAAACTCATACCCCTCACGGCGCATCGTCTCCATGAGGATGGTCAGGTGCAGCTCGCCGCGACCGGAGACCGTCCACGTATCGGTAGCGTCGGTGTCCTCCACACGAAGCGCCACGTTCTTTTCGAGCTCCCTCATCAGGCGCTCCCGAATCTGCCGGGAGGTGACGAACCTCCCTTCCTTCCCTGCGAACGGAGAGTTGTTCACCATGAAGTCCACCGAGATCGTCGGCTCCTCGACGGAGATGCCCTCGAGCCGTTCCTGGTGCTCGACGTCCGTCACCGTGAGCCCGATCTCGACGCCGTCGAGGCCGGCCATCGCGACGATCTCGCCCGCTGGGGCCGTCGTGAGCTCGATGCGCTCGAGTCCCTCGAACCCGAACAACCTGGTCACCCGGGCACGCGCCGCAGTTGTCGACTGGTCGAGCGGCAGCAGCGCGACCTGCTCTCCAACCGTGACCGATCCCCGCTCGATGCGCCCGATCCCGAGCCTGCCGAGATAGGGCGAGTAGTCGATCGTCGAGATGAGCATCTGGAAGGTTCCGCTCGCATCGCTGGGGGGCGGCGGGACATTGCTGATGATCATGTCGAACAGTGGCGCGAGATCGACGGGCGTGACGTCCATGTCGAGCGTCGCCACCCCTTCGCGCGCCGACGCATAGACGACCGGCGCATCGAGCTGGGCCGCGTCGGCCTCGAGCTCGATGAACAGATCGAGCACCTCATCGTGGACGCGCATGGGGTCGGCGCCCGGCCGGTCGATCTTGTTGATGACGACGATCGGCGTCCGCCCGAGGGCGAGCGCCTTCCGGAGCACGAACCGGGTCTGTGGCATCGGCCCGTCGAAAGCGTCGACCACGAGCAGCACTCCGTCCACCATCCGGAGGATCCGCTCGACCTCACCCCCGAAATCGGCGTGGCCGGGCGTGTCGACGATATTGATCTTCGTGCCTTTCCATCGTATAGAAGTATTCTTCGCGAGGATGGTGATTCCGCGCTCGCGCTCGAGGGGGTTCGAATCCATGACCCGCTCGGCGACGACCTGATTGTCGCGGAACGCACCGGCCTGGCGGAGCATCTTGTCGACGAGGGTGGTCTTCCCGTGATCGACGTGCGCGATGATGGCAATGTTGCGAATCTGCATAGCCGGGAAGTATACCTAGCGCCGGGCAGGGCGAACAAGCGGCGAAGGGTACCCGGCCTCAATCCACCGGCACGGCACGGTCGGTGCGGCGCTTTTGATCGACGTCACTCTTTTTCCTGGAGGTGTGGATGACCCACAGCGAAGACCCCGCTCAGAAAGAGTACCCGCACGGCCGCGGGTACGGCCATGATTACATGCGCGGAGGAGAGGT
>JANOCW010000198.1:0-8173 GCA_031412375.1 Gemmatimonadaceae bacterium
GCTGCGCTCGACACGCCCACCGTCGTTCGCAAGGACTCACTTGCCGGAAGCGTGTACGCGGCGGGTACGCTCGAGGGCAGCGTTGCCCGCTTCGATGCGCGGGGGCGGGCCGGGATCGAGGGACTCGTGTACGGCGGCAACCAGGTACGGCATGCGCGCGTCGAGTACGGCTTCGTCAATGGCGGGACGGCGACGCCGGCGATCGCCGCGGCCGTGCACCTCGACTCGGCGCTCCTCGCCGGGTTCGCCCTCGACAGTGTCGATGGCCGACTGTCGTATCAGGCAGAGGAAGGCAACGTCGCGTTCGTCATTACGCAGGCGGAGAAGCAGCGGTACTCGGCGGCAGCGGACTTCACGCTGCACGCGGAGCATCGCGAGGTCCACCTCAATGAGCTGGCGCTGCAGTTCGACACGACGTTCTGGAACTCGGCGCGGCCCGGAACGATCCGCTGGGGTGGGCGTGGCATCGAAGTCGAGACACTCGACCTGCGGAGTGGCGCGGCGGGGCGGATCTATGCGAACGGGCTGCTGCCGAGCGACGGGGTCGCGAACCTCGATCTCGAGATCGACAACTTCGAGATCGGTAATCTCATCTCGCTCCTGCAGTCCGACATCGACATGCGCGGCCTCGTCTCGCTCACCGCCGATATTCAGGGGACGACGAAGTCGCCACGATTCGACGGCGCGATCGGTGTCGAGAAGGGGCGCTTTCGCGGGACGGACCTTCCGTCGCTTCACGGAACGTTTCGCTATGCTGACGCACGCTTGACGGCAAAGGCGAACGCGTCGGAGCCGGGTGGGCCGTCGATCCTGACCGCGGAGGGCACACTGCCGCTCAACCTCAGCTCGGATGGCGGTCCGCGCCTGCCCAACGCACCGATGTCGGTCGACGTGGTGATCGATCGGTTCCCACTCGCCTACATCCCGCCGGTCACCGACGCGATCACGAACATCCGGGGAACTGCGGTCGGGCGCATCGCCGCACGCGGGACGATCCAGGAGCCCCGCCTCGCTGGTGCGCTCGAGATGCGCGACGGCCGGGCGACCATCGCTCCGCTCGGCGTCACGATCGCGAACATCGCCGGCGCGCTGCGCATGGCCGGCGATTCGGTGATGATCGATTCGCTCGCGGGGTCGAGCGGCGGCAGGATCCGGTTGTCCGGTGGCATCGGGATAGCGTCGCTCACCGAGCCATCGTTCGACCTGAAGCTGACGGCGGCGAACGCCGAGGTGCTGGACAACGACCGCGGCAATGCGCGGATCAACGCCGACGTCGCGATGAAGGGTCCGTTCAACGCCGTGTACATCAATGGCCGTGCGACGGTGCTGAATGCCGTGTACTACGTCCCCGAGTCCGACAACAAGACGGTCATCGGGGCCGGCGATCCCGCGCTGTTCAACGTCGTGGACACGGCGGTCGTGGATGCGCGCCTGCTGTTCCCGGGACAGTCTCCGCTGCTCGCCAACATGCGGATGGACGTCGGCATCACGGTGAATCGCGACACGTGGATCCGGTCGCGCGATGCGAACATCGAGATCTACAGCGACGGCGACCTCACGTTGAACGTGGACCGCGCGAAGCAGGCGCTGGCGCTCGACGGTGTGGTTACCACGGAACGCGGCCAGTACACGTTTCTCAGCCGGCGATTCGAGGTTCGGCGCGGATCGGCGACGTTCATTGGCGGTGAGTCGGGCCTGAACCCGACGCTCCAGATTACCGCCGAGCATCAGGTGCAGCTCCCGGCGAGCGAGGCGATCAACATTCGCGTGGTGCTTGGCGGAACGCTCGAGCGCCCAACGATCGCGCTGACGAGCGATGCGCAGCCCCCGCTGACGCAATCGGACCTGCTGAGCTACGTGGCGTTCGGAAAAACCTCCTCGTCGCTCCTGCAGCTCGGCGGGTCCGGTGTCGCGGGCTCGGGGGCGGGCGGCGGCGTGCAGGGTGTCGGCGCGTTCGCGGGTCAGCAGCTCTTCGGGATCGCGCTCGGAGTCTTCGTCGATGAGCTCGAGGGAGAAGCGGCGCGCTCGCTCGGTGCGGACGTCCTCAACATCACTCCTGCCGACGTGTACACCGAGGTCACGCGGGGACAGTTCTCGCGCATTCTCCAGTCCACCGAGCTCGAGGTCGGGCGCTACTTCGGCACCGACACCTTCGGCGCGGTACAGACGCGTTTCTCGCTCTCGACCCCGCCGGGCCTGCGCGTTCAGCGTCGCCTGTGGACCGACTACCGGGTCGAGGCGAGCTTCGAACCTCGCCTCGCATTGCGTGTCCCGTCACTGAGCGAGCGTGAGGACCTGCCGGCGTTCAGCGTGCTCGGGTTGTTCCTGATCCGGGAGTGGAAGTTCTAGTCTGCATCATTGTTTTTCTGAGCGCTGACGGCTGACCACTGATCGCTCCGCCGTCCGCTCCCACCCTCTGATGCAGGTGAGCGCCGGTCGAGGTAGGGAGCTGACAACGAAGCCGTCAGTCGTCAGCGATCAGCCGTCAGTTTTCAGTGAGCCACGCCGGCCTTTCCCAGCTCATCCCACAGCATCGCTGCCGCACGCATCCCGCGGGTGAAGTTGTCGTCGCTCAGCCATTCATCGGGAGCATGGGCATTTTCGCCGGGTAGGCCGAACCCCATCAGGAGGACGGGGGCGCGGAGGACGCGCGCGAAGTCGCCGACGACGGGGATGGAACCGCCTTCGCCGGTGATCACCGGCTCCCGGCCGAAGGCGGCGGCGAGGGCGCGGCGGGCGGCATCGAAGAGCGGGCCATCGAGCCGCGCGCGCCAGGGCCGACCGCCATGAAGGTGCGTCACCGTGACGGTGGCGCCGCGCGGTGCGACGCGGGCGACGTGGGCCTTCATCAACTGCTCGACTTCCACCGGATCCTGATCGGGGACGAGCCTGCAGCTCACCTTTGCCATGGCCTTCGCCGGGAGGACCGTCTTCGCGCCCTCGCCGGTGTAGCCGCTGAGCAGCCCGTTCACCTCGCAGGTGGGACGCATCCAGATACGCTCGAGCGTGGTGTAGCCGAACTCCCCGCCGAGCATCGGCGCACCCACCTCCGTACGGAACGCCGCCTCGTCGAACGGGAGGTCGCGAATCTCGCCGCGGGCGCTCGGCTCCCACTCCTGCACTGCGTCGTAGAAACCCGGGATGGCGATGTGTCCCTTCTCGTCGTGAAACGTGGCCAGGATCCGTGCGAGGGTCATCGCCGGATTGATGACTGCGCCGCCGTAGCTGCCGGAGTGAAGGTCCTGCGCGGGGCCCTGCACATCGATCTGGAAGTACGCCAGCCCGCGCAGGGACGAGAGGATCGATGGGAGACCGGGCGCGAACATCGCCGAGTCGGAGATGACGACGGCATCGCTGCGGAGCATGTCGGCGCGCCGCTCGATGAACGCGGCGAGGTGCTCGCTTCCCACTTCTTCCTCCCCTTCGGCGAGCACGATCAGGTTCACGGGCAGCGTTCCCCGCACGGCGAGGTGAGCCTCGATCGCCTTGAGGTGGAGGAAGAGCTGTCCCTTATCGTCCACCGAGCCGCGGGCGTAAATGCGCCCGTCGCGAATGGTCGGCTCGAAGGGAGGCGAGGTCCAGAGCTCGAGCGGCTCGGCGGGCTGCACGTCGTAGTGGCCGTAGATGAGCACCGTGGGCGCCCCGGGCGAGGCGCGGCGCCATTCGCCGAGGACGATCGGATGGCCGGGGGTCGCGTGAATCGCCGCGTCCATGCCGATGTCGCGCATCGCCGTCGCGATCCAGTCCGCCGCGCGCGCGACGTCGCCGGTGTGCTCGGAGCGGGCGCTGACGCTGGGAATGCGCAGCAGCTCGTAAAGCTCGGCGTGGATGCGGTCGTTGTGCTCGGTGAGGAAGGCGTCGATGTCGCGCGGGATGGCAGGGGTGAGCGTCATGCTCGGGATGGAACTGGAATGTGAGAACGCCGAAGGGCAAACTGCGGCAACCGCGATGACTGCGATAACTGCGACATAGGTCAAGAAAAACGGGCACGTTAAACGGTACGTCAGCGACGGCGTAAGGGGTCAACCACGTTGACCGTTTCACGATGCTCGAGGTGTCTGCTGCGTGGAAGGTTGCGTGACCCTTCACGCTCCACTGTTCTAACCTATGTCGCCGGACCGGTCCTTGCGCTTTCGGCACGCCGTTGACCTCTAACGACGTCAGAGACGTACCCCTGACGCCGTCCTGTCACGACCCATGTCGCAGTCAACGCTTCATGGCGTTCACATTCCGCCGACACCAATGTCGAACAAGCTTGCCAACGAGACGAGCCCATATCTCCTGCAGCACCGGGACAACCCCGTGGACTGGTATCCATGGGGATCCGAGGCGCTGGAGCGTGCGCGGCGGGAGGACAGGCCGATCCTCCTCAGCATCGGATATGCGGCCTGCCACTGGTGCCACGTGATGGCGCATGAATCGTTCGAGGACGAAGCGACGGCGCGGGTCATGAACGAGCGGTTCATCAACATCAAGGTGGATCGCGAGGAGCGTCCGGACATCGATGGCATCTACATGCAGGCCGTGCAGGCGATGACCGGTCACGGCGGCTGGCCGATGACCGTCTTTCTTACGCCCGACGGAGAACCGTTCTATGGAGGAACCTATTTTCCTCCCGAAGACCGTCATGGGATGCCGTCGTTCCAGACCGTGCTGACATCGGTGCACAATGCGTACGTGCACCAGGAGGATCGCGTCGAGCGGACGACGGCGGCGATGCGCGAGGTGTACGCGAACGCCTCCGCGCCGGCCACGTCCACCGGGACGGTGACGGCGCAGACCCTCGAGCGCGCCTATCGCGGCATCGCGCAGCGGATCGATCTCCGGCACGGGGGACTGGAGGGTGCACCGAAGTTCCCGCCGACGATGACCCTCGACTTCATGCTGCGCTACTGGCGGCGGACGGACACCGAGTGGGCGCGGGAGATGGTCCTGCATTCGTTTCGGAGAATGGCGCGCGGCGGCATCTACGATCAGGTCGGCGGGGGCTTCGCTCGCTACGCGGTGGATGCAGTGTGGCTCGTTCCGCACTTCGAAAAAATGCTGTACGACAATGCGCTGCTCGTCCGCCTTGGCGCGCATCTCTGGCAAGCGACTGGAGATCCGGAGGTAAGGCGCGTGACCGAAGAGACGATCGACTGGGTGCGCCGCGAGATGACATCGCCGGACGGGGGTTTCTACTCGTCGCTCGACGCCGACAGCGAGGGCCACGAGGGGAAGTTCTACGTCTGGACCGCCGAGGAGCTCGACGCGCTGCTCGGCGACGACGCCGAGCTGATGAAGTCGTACTACGGCGTCACGCGCACGGGAAACTTCGAGGGCAAGAGCATCCTGTTCGTGCCCTTCGACCCCGCCCAGGTCGCCGGGCGAGCCGGGGTGAGCGAGAGCGACCTTGCCGCGACCATCGAGCGTACGAAGCGGACGCTGTATGATGTCCGCGCGAGACGTGTGTGGCCGGGACTCGACGACAAGATCCTCGCGGGGTGGAACGGGCTGATGCTGCGCGGTCTCGCTGAGGCCGCGCGGGTGTTCGGACGCGAGGAAGATCGAGCGCTCGCGGTGCAGAACGGAGAGTTCCTGTTCGCGCGCATGGTGCGCGACGGCCGAGCACTGCGGTCGTACAAGGACGGGCAGGCGCGACTCGCGGGCTATCTCGAGGATCACGCAGCGCTCGGGCTCGGGGCGCTCGCGCTGTACGAGCTGACATTCGACCGGCAATGGCTCGACCGTGCCCGCGCGATGTGCGACGCGATGATCAAGTGGTTCTGGGATGAGAAGGCCAGCACCTACTACGACACGGCGCACGACCACGAGACGCTGGTCACGCGCCCTCGCGATGTGACCGACAACGCGATGCCCTCCGGGACCTCGCTCGCCGTCGACCTCATGGTTCGCATCGCCGAAGTCACCGGTGATGCCGAGCTGCGGCGCGCGGCGAGCATCGTCATGGAGACGTTTGCCGAGCCGCTCGTCCGCCATGGACCCGCCTTCGGCCACATGCTCGGCGTCGCGGACATGCTGGTGCATGGGGCGGTCGAAGTCGCGCTCCTGGGGCGTCCGGGCGACGGCGACTTCGACGCGCTTGCCCGTGCGGTCGCAGGGCAGTACGTGCCCTTGCTCGTGCTGGCCGGGGGGGCGCCATCCGAGGGCGATCAGGTCGCGCTCCTCGCGGAGCGGGAGATGCGAAACGGACGGGCGACTGCGTACGTTTGTCGGCAGTTCACCTGCGACGCGCCGGTGACCGACCCCGCGGAGTTGCGCACCCAGCTCGACGGTGCGTCCGGGGCGCGCTGATCGACCCGCACGACCCGGAACGGTACACATGACCGCACGTCCGATCGCTGGCGTTCGCCCGATGGCCGACGAGGAAGCCAAGCCGTCGTTCACGCGCGGGGTGTTCGCGGGCGCTGTCCACGACTCCCTGCTCTTCCCCTATCCACCGCCGCTCGACGAGCGGGATCCGGATGAAGCACGCGTCGTCCGCCGGCTGATCCGCGACCTGAGGCAGCTTCGAGGTGACCTCATCGATCCCGCGCGGATCGACGCCGAGGAGACGCTCTCCGAGGACGTCATTCGTTCGCTGGGCGAGATCGGAATGCTCGGGCTGACGATCCCGAAGGAGTACGGTGGGCTGGGGCTCTCCTCGACTGCGTACGCGCGGGTGTTCGCAGCGCTCGCCGCGATCGATGCCTCGATCTCGGTGCTCATCGGCGTGCACTGCGGGCTGGGCTCGAAGGCGATCGTCCTGTTCGGCACCGCGGAGCAGAAGTCGCGCTACCTCCCGATCCTCGCGCGGGGCGAGACGCTGGCGGCCTATGCGCTCACCGAGCCCGAGACGGGCTCCGATGCGCAGAACATCGTGACGCGGGCCGAGCGCTCGGCTGACGGTACGCGGTGGATCCTGAACGGCCGGAAGATCTGGATCGGCAATGGCCACCGCGCCGGGGTCATCGCGACATTCGCGCAGACGCCGGTGGAACGGTCGGGCAGCGACACGCGGGCGGGGCAGAAGATGCGGCCCACCGCGTTCCTCATCCGTCCGGACATGCCCGGCTTCACGGTCGTGGGCACGGTGCGCAAGCTTGGCATTCGCGGCTCGACGCAAGCCGAACTGTCGTACGAGAATCTCGAGGTGCCGGCCGACCACGTCCTGGGAACGGTCGGGAAGGGCTTCGCTGTCGCCGTTCACGTCCTGAACGGTGGCCGACTGACGCTGGCGGCGGGGTGCACGGGCGCGGCCAAGGTCACGCTGCGGGAGATGGTGAGCTACGCGTCGCAGCGCGTCCAGTTCGGGCGACCGATCGTCGAGTTCGAGATCACCCAGCGAAAGATCGCGACCCTCGCCGCCGAGATCTACGCGGCGGATGCAATGCTCGGCGTCCTGGCGTCGCTCGTCGACCGTGACCACAGCGACTTCTCGCTCGAGGCGGCGTGCTGCAAGGTGTTCGCGAGCGACATGATCTGGCGTGCCGCCGATGAGATGGTCCAGGTCGCCGGCGGACGGGGGTTCGTGCAACCCTACCCGTACGAGCGGATGTTGCGCGACGCGCGCATCAACCGGATCTTCGAGGGGACGAACGAGGTGCTGCGGCTGTTCATCGCGCTCAACGGCGTGCAGGGTCCCGCCGAGCGGCTGAAGGAGGTAGGGAGCGCATTGCGGACCCCTTTGCGGAGCTGGGGGTTGATCAGCGGCTACGCCGCATCGCGGGTGAAGAGCGCATTCGGCGCGACGGCCACGCTGGATGTCGAGCTGCACGAGCGGTTGCAGCCGCATAAGCGATTCTTCGAGAAGCACGTGTCGGAGCTCGCCGCGGCGACCGAGCGGGCGATCCGCACGCACCGGCGCGAGATCATCGAGCGGCAGCAGACACTGGAGCGCCTGGCTGACATGGGGATCGAGCTTTTCGCGACGGCGTGCACGATTGCGCGGACGCAGCGTCTGGTCGAGAAACGAGGGGCCGAAGATTGCCAGCGCGAGCTCGCGATGTGCGACCTGTTCTGCGTCGAGTCCGGGCTTCGGTTCCGGGCGGCGCGGGTGCGGCTCGAGTCACCGCAGGACGCGGTCAGGCGCGACGTCGCGGCGGCGGTGCGGGAGGCGGGGGGGTACGAGGTCGAGGATTCGATTCTGGAGGAGTGACTGCTGCTCCGGCCGTTGCCGAGCGTTCAAGGCTCG
>JANOCW010000199.1:0-4336 GCA_031412375.1 Gemmatimonadaceae bacterium
ATGTTCGACAGCACGGTCGCGGACTGCGCCAGCCGGAAGTCCTCGCGGCGGGCCTGGCTGAGGGTGATCTGGATCCCGGACCGCGTGATCGGGGCGAAGCCGATCCGGCGGGCGGTGATTTCGTACCCGGCATCCGGCGGAAGACCCGGAACGGTATACAGGCCACTCGAGCGGGTCACGGTCCCGGCGTTCAGGCCGGTGCGCGGATTCCGCACCTCGATCTGCACCCCTTCGATACCACGTCCGGCCTCATCGGTCACCGTCCCGGTGACGGCGCCGGTGGTCACCCCCTGCGCCTCCACGCGCACGGGCAGGACGACAAGAGCCAGAACGGTAGCCGCGCCGACGAGCGTACGAATTCTCAACATGGGGGAAACTCGCTGTGGGGGGGGAGAAGCGAGTAAGCTAGGCCGTCAGACGTCGACGCAGCAAGAGAGATTGTAACCGGCGGGTCACGTCTCGGGACGATGTTCCGGACGACGGTCACGGACCGCCAGGCATTTCCGAACAGGAAGCCGCCTCCCGGTGACTGACCACCGATCACTGACGACTGTCTACTCTGTCTTCCGCTCCCCATGCCTCGCCGTGATGATCGACTTGATCCCCCCGCGCACGTTGAAATCCCCCACGACCTGCATCCACCTCGGCTCCGCACACGCGACGAGATCCTCGATGATGCGGTTCACCGCCCGCTCGTAGAAAATGCCATCGTTGCGGAAGCTCCAGAGATACATCTTGAGGCTCTTCAGCTCGATGCAGACCTTCGCCGGGATGTACGTGATCCGGATGATCCCGAAATCGGGCGCACCCCCGGTGAGCTGCTCGAGCTCGGCGGCATCGGTCTCGATCCCGCCGAGGGGACAGAGGGAGGTGAACTCGCTGCAGTCCATGTGGATCTCGTACGGACGCGCGGGATACGGATTGTCGAACGTTTCGAGCAGGTCTGGTCGCGGCATCCGGGAAGAATGCACTCCCGCAAACGCCCCGATCTACCCCCTCCCCAGCCATTGTTCATTCCCTTGCGCTGCGTGACCGTGGCCAGTTACTTGCACCCGATCACTCCAGAGAGACCTTCACGGCCGACGCTATGCGCCGGCCTAGCCGCCGCGAGAACGACGCGGCGGTATCGCCCCCCGGCACTGCCGGGGGGCTCTTTCTTTGCGCATGGGTTCCGCTGAAGGCTGAGAGCTGACAACTGAAAACTCCGCCTCGCCGCACCATCTCGCGGCAACAGCGGAGTCGAATTCTCGGTTCAACAGGGGCTCAGTCGTTCCGCAGTTGCCTCGACATCTCCTCGAGCAGCCTGCGCTCATCGCCCGTCAGGCTATCCAGCCCCTGCCGCGAGATCTTGTCGAGCACCAGGTTCAACTCCTCCGCGCGCTTGGGCTGCGTTCTCGCCTGCGGCGGAATGACCGGCTGACGCTTGGTCACCACCGCCTTGCTCTTCGCCACGATCTCATCGATCTCGTTGCCGCGCTCCCTCGTCCGAGGCAGCGAGCGGGGAATTGCCCGCGGCGTTTCGTCCGGCAGATCGGGAAGCTGGGAGACCCGCTGGCGCAGCCGGTCGATGCTCTGGGGGGTCGGAGTCCGCAGGTAGAGCCAGCCGAAGGCAAGCCCGCCAAGGTGCGCGAAATAGGCGGTACTGGAACCCGCACCCATCGTCGCGACCCCAAGCACCAGGTTGCTCACGACGAGGCCCGTCACCAGCCACTTCACCTTCATCGGAAGCACGCCAAAGAGCAGGACCTCCTCATCCGGCCAGCGCATCGCGTAGGCGAGCATTACCCCGAATACGGCCGCCGACGCACCCACCAACGGGGCGCCTCGCGAGAAGGGCAGGTAGGCGAGCCACCCGCCCAGCCCGCACCAGACGTAGTAGCGCGCGAACCCGCCCGGGCTCCAGACCATCTCCACCCGCCGGCCGAACAGCCACAGCGTGTACATGTTCAGGCCGAGGTGGATAATCCCCCCGTGCACGAACATGTAGGTAAAGATCTTCCACCAGGCGCCATTCAGGTCCGCGAGCTCGAACCCCAGCCAGCGGTACATCTGCTCGTGACCGACGATCGTCAGTTGCAGGAACGCAACCCCGACGTTGGCCGCGATCAGCCATTTGACCGCAGGCGTGATGCGGGGTGGATCCTGGTCGTCGGCGAGTGCGTAGGACATGCGGACAGCTCGGTGAAACGGTGACGCGGACGCCAGCCGGAATACTGGTTAAGACACGATCCGCCGACAACTGTTCCTGACGTGCGGACACTCCCGCAGGCTGCCGTGCGTTACCGCATGCCTACCGGCGGAGGGATGCGCAGGACGAGCCGCACGTCGCCGTGGACACCAGCCGCCTGCTCCAGCAGCGCAGCCCACCGGCGGTCGAGTGAAGCACCGTCACCAGGGGGACAAGGGTGGATGACGATCATCGTGCCACGGCTCGCCGCCCCCGCTTGTTCGACGATCCGTAGAAGCTGGCGGTCACTCGTCTCCTCTCGCGGCGAGAGGACGAGCGCGTGGTCGTGCTTCTCCTGCGCAGCGATCGCAATCGTCTCGAGGGCCCGGTCGATCAGGGCTTCCGACCCGCCGAAATTCACCGTCACCTGCACCAGTGTGATGTAGGCGCCTAGCACCGCGAGCGCGTCCGGCCGCTGCCCATCCGTGTCCACCATCACCGGCAACGTCGGTGTCCACGTGGCGAATACAGCGGCCAGATACTCGGCATTGGCGAGCACATCGCTCCCGACCGCCGCGATCGAATGCACCCCCGCCCGCGCAGCGAGTCGCTTCAGCTCGCCCGAAAGCCCATCAGCCGTATACAGCGTTGCCGTCTCGGCCTCGCCCGCGAACCGGACGAACAGCTGCCGCCGCCCGGCCCAGATGCCTGCCGGCTGCACGCCGAGTGGAACGCCTGCCAGCGCCGCTGCGGGTCCCGCCGTACGCGGGGTGCTCATCGCGCCCCTCCCGGCGTTGCCGTGGGCAACGCCAATCGCAGGATCCGCTCGCACAGCTCGGCGAACATCACTCCCTGGGCTGCCGCAGCCTGTGGCATCAGGCTTAGCTCCGTCAGGCCGGGGAGCGTGTTCGCCTCGAGGCAGAACAGCGAACCGTCGGCCAGCATCCGGAAATCGATCCGGGCACACCCACCGAGCTTCAGCACGGTGAACGCGAGCCGCGCAAGTCGTTGCGCCTCGCGCGTCCGGTCGCCGTTGAGCTTCGCGGGAAACTCCTCGCGCGCCATCCCAGCCGTGTACTTGCACTCATAATCGTAGATCTCGTGCACGGGGATTATTTCACCAACCGGAAGCGCATCGCCGCCGAGGATGCCCACAGTGAGCTCGCGGCCTGCGATGAACTGCTCGACCATCACTTCGTCATCATAGCGCGCCGCTTCGATGATCGCACCCCGCAGCGCGCCCGGCTCCTTCACCACCGTGAGCCCGACGGTCGATCCCTGCTTCGACGGCTTCACGATGACAGGAAAGCCGAGGGACTGCTCGATCTCCGAGACCGTCGGCGCCGAGCCATCCAGCGATGCCATGATCCACGCCGGAGTCGGCACGCCCACCGCGCGGAAGAGGTGCTTCGACAGGTCCTTGTCCATCGCGAGGGCGCTCGCCATGTGCCCGCTGCCTGTGTACGGAACGCCGAGCATGCCGAGCAGGGCCTGGATCGTCCCGTCCTCTCCCTGTCCGCCATGCAGCCCGAGGAAGATGACTTCCGCGTCGCGAATCGCATCGATCGCGGTGAGCGACGTCGAGATCGACGTCTTCGACATCCGCATCAGCTCCTCGATCGAGGGCGGCTTCCGCTTCATCCCCGCTTCGAGCAAGCGCTGTTCGTCCACCGCAGTCAGCTCGCCGGTGGCCGTATCCACGGCGCGCACCGCATAGCCACGCTCGCGCAGCGCCTTCGTCACACGGAGACCGGAGGCGAGCGAGACGTCCCGCTCCGCCGATGTTCCCCCCATCAGGACGGTGACCCTCGTTCCGCCACTCATCGCGCCATCACGTAATGCAGCATGTCCGACCGCGTCACGATCCCCTGCACCGTGTCATCGTCGCGAACGAGGATCGCCGGGCTCGACTTGGAGAGCAGCTTCACCACCGCGTCCACGGGCTGGTTGGCATCGACCACCGGAAAGGGCGAATCCATCACATCGCTCACCGTCGAGTCGAGGAGCTTCGTGTTCTCGAGACTCTTTGCCGACAGTGACCAGTCGCTCACCGAGCCGACACAGTCGGCTCCGTCCATCACCGGGAGCTGTGAGACATCGTGGAGGCTCATCAGCCGGAGTGCCTGTCGCACGCTCGCTCCCGGGCCCACCGAGATCACCACACGATCG
>JANOCW010000200.1:0-2497 GCA_031412375.1 Gemmatimonadaceae bacterium
GTTTGCCGGCCCGTCCCATCCGAGATCACTCGCCGCGCGCATCGCCCCGGTGAACACGATCGGATTCTCCGTGTCGATCGACCGCGCGCACAGGTATGCGGACTCCTCGAGCGTATCGGTGCCGTGGGTCAGCACGACACCCTGCACGTCGGGGCGCGACACCAGCTCGACGATGCGATTTCGCAGGGCCCACATGCGCTCCATCGTCATGTGCGGACCCGGGAATGCTCCCCAATCCTCGATCTCCAGATCGGCGATCTCCTCGATACCCCGCGTCGCGGCCACGATCTCCCGCGCCGAGAGTTTGGGGATAGCGCCGCCTGCCGTCGCGTCGTGGCGCATCGAGATGGTCCCGCCCGTGAACAGGAGGGCGATCATCCGCAGAGCACGCTGCCGCCGTTCACGTTGAGGATCTCACCGGTGATGTGACGCGCTTCGTCGGAGCAGAGGAAGACGATCGGCCCCGCGATGTCACGCGCGCTGGCGATGCGTCCAACCGGAATGGCAGCCGCGATGCGCTCACGCCCCCCGGCGGTCACGGCGTCAGCAATCATTTCGGTATCGACCCAGCCGGGTGCGACGCTGTTCACGGTAATGCCCCGCGGCGCCAACTCGATCGCAAGTGACTTGACGAGGGAAATCGTCGCACCCTTTGCGGCCGCGTAGTCCGCGTGGAACGCCTCTCCGCGCTGGCCGGCGGTGCTCGATACGAGAACGAGGCGCCCTCCCTGCCCGAGCACTCGCGCAGCCGCACGCGCCGTATGAAAAACCGCATCGAGATTGTGCATGAGGGTCGCCCGCCAGCGGGCGTCGGGCATCCGGTCGATGCCCGTCTCGTCAGACGGCCACGTCCCTGCATTCCCCACGACGATGTCGAGCCCGCCGAACTCCCGAACCGCCCGCTCGAACAGTGCTTCAGCGCCGCCAGGCACGGTGAGATCCGAGCTCTGGGCGAACGATCGGACGCCGCGGGCAGCGATCCGCTTCGCCACATCGGAAGCCTCGGACTCCCGGCTGCGGAAGCCGATACCGACGTCGGCGCCGCATTCCGCGAGCAGCATGGCGGTTTCGGCACCGATCCCACGGGAGCCGCCCGTCACCAGCGCCCGTTTTCCACGAAGGGAAATCATCCTCGCCCTCGGGTCATAATGTGCCTTCTACAATTTCGCAGATGAGGTGCTCGATACAGAGGTGGATCTCCTGAGCACGGTCAGTGCGGTCGGTCGGGACGATCACGGAGTGATCGGCCAGGTCGCGGAGTTTTCCTCCATCCTTCGCGGAGAATGCAAGGACTCCCACGCCCCTCGACCGGGCGGCCCGCGCGGCTTCGAGCACGTTGGGCGAGTTGCCGCTCGTCGAATGAATGATCAGGAGATCGCCGGGTTTCGCCAGCGCCTCGACCTGCCGGGAGAAGATCTTGTCGAAACCGAGATCATTGCCGGCTGCGGTGATCAGCGACGTGTCGGTCGTCAGGGCAATGGCCGGATAGGCAGCACGGTTCCTCATGTAGCGAACCACGTACTCCGTCGCCAGGTGCTGTGCGTCCGCGGCACTGCCACCGTTGCCGCAGAAGAACAGCGTGCCGCGACGACCGACCGCCGCGCTGATCATCTCGGCAGCGCGTTCGATGTCGGGGCCGATCCGCGCTGCCGTCAGCCGGGCAGTCTCCGCGAGCTCCGCCAGGCCCGTGGCCAGACGCTCCCGCATGGTCTCATCGATCACGGCCGGATCCCCCGTGGGAAACTCAGGGCGCTCGATCGCACTAGGCGCGACGCAGGATTGCGTTCCTGAGACGAGACAGCACCCCGCGCTGTCGGCGGATCGGCGCCACCGGCAGCGGGTCCTCGTCAGCCAGGAGCCGCGCCGCATTGGTGTGTGTGAGCAGGCGCGCCTGTTCCGTATCGCCCCGCGCCTCGAGCCAGTCGCGCGCGAAAGCGAGTGAGCGCACGTCGCCGTGATTGTCGCTGGCGATGCAGTCGACGAGCCCTTCCTCGAGGAGTCCAATGGCGAGCGCGCCCATCTCGGAAGGATGCGTCAACATCACGGCATCCACCTGGATCACCGCTCCGTCTCGCTTCCACTCGCGGACCTGCTCGACGCTGCATCCCCAGTATCGCTCCGGGTGGGCGAGCACCGGCACTACCCCTGAATGTCGCAGGCGCGCGATCTCCCGACCGGCCTGTGCGGGCACGCCTCGGCGCGGAAACTCGACGAGCACCGCACTCGACCCCGCGAGGCCGAGATGCCGCGCGCGAAGGTCGACGCCGGGTTCGTCGAGCATGATCTCCCAGCCGAGGGCGAGTCGCGGCGTCGCGGGCGCCCGTGCCTTGAGTGACTCGAGGATCTCGACGTGGCGCTCATAGGGAGCACCGTCGACCTCCGATGCGTTGAGGTGCGGCGTACAGACGAGGACCTCGACTCCCGATGCTCCAAACCGTTCGAGAACCGGAATCGATGCCTCGATCGATGGCGACCCGTCGTCCACGCCGGGGAGCAG
>JANOCW010000201.1:0-4160 GCA_031412375.1 Gemmatimonadaceae bacterium
GCCTCGCCGATGACGTGCAGGCCGGGAATGGTGCTCATCAGGTTGTAGTCGACCCACAGTCCACCCATCGTGTAGTGCACGGCGGGATAGATGCGCATCGGAACGGTGTACGGATTCTCGGCGGTGATGCGCTCGTACATCTCGAAGAGGTTGCCGTACCGCTCACGAATGGTGTCCTCCCCGAGTCGTGCGATCGCGTCGGCGAAATCGAGATAGACGCCGAGGCCGCTCTCGCCGACGCCACGTCCCTCGTCGCAGACTTCCTTCGCACTGCGCGAGGCAATGTCGCGTGGGGCGAGGTTCCCGAAGCTCGGATACTTTCGCTCGAGGAAGTAGTCGCGCTCTGCCTCTGGAATCTCCCGCGGCCCGCGCTGGTCGCCCTTTTGCTTCGGCACCCACACCCGACCATCGTTGCGCAGTGACTCGGACATCAGCGTGAGCTTGGACTGATACTCCCCGGCCACCGGTATGCACGTGGGGTGGATCTGGGTGAAACACGGGTTACCGAATGCCGCCCCACGCTGGTACGCGCGCCAGACGGCCGTCGCGTTGCTCCCCTTCGCGTTGGTGGAGAGGTAGAAGACGTTCCCGTAGCCGCCCGTTGCGAGGACGACCGCGTCGGCCGCGTACGAGGTTACCTCCCCGGTCACCATATCGCGTGCGACGATCCCTCGCGCACGGCCATCCACGACGACGACATCGAGGAGCTCGGTGCGGGGAAACATCTTCACCTGGCCGCGAGCGATTTCCTTCTCGAGGGCCTGGTAGGCACCAAGCAACAGCTGCTGGCCGGTCTGCCCACGCGCGTAGAAGGTGCGTGAGACCTGTGCACCGCCGAACGACCTGTTCGCGAGCAGCCCGCTGTACTCCCGGGCGAAGGGTACGCCTTGCGCAACGCACTGATCGATGATGTTGACGCTGATCTGCGCGAGCCGGTAGACGTTGGCTTCCCGCGCGCGGAAGTCGCCCCCCTTCACCGTATCGTAGAACAGCCTGAAGATGCTGTCGCCGTCGTTGCGATAGTTCTTCGCCGCGTTGATGCCGCCCTGTGCGGCAATGCTGTGTGCGCGCCGCGGGGAATCCTGGAAGCAGAAACACAGCACGTTGTATCCGAGCTCGCTCAGCGTCGCGGCCGCCGATGCACCGGCGAGGCCTGTCCCGACGACGATGACCGTGAACCGCCGCTTGTTCGCGGGGTTGACGAGCTTCATCTCGAAGCGGTGGCGATCCCACTTCTGCTCGATCGGGCCCGGGGGAATCCTGGAGCGAAGCTGCATGCCGGAGTGGTTCGCTTACCTGAGATCGAGGAGGCCGAAGAGAATCGCGAGCGGGATGGCCGTGAAGCCGATGTACACGACCGCCGCCACGCCCGTTGCCAGTCGGCGGCGCACCGGCGTGATCGACGGATGACTAACGCCGAGACTCTGGAAAACGCTCCACATGCCGTGGTAGAGGTGCAGGCCGAGCGCGCCTACGGCAACGAGGTAGATCGCGGCCACCCACGGCACGCGCAGCCCACGCACCATGTTCGAGTAGACGTCAGTGTGGCTGAAGGCGGGATGCACCAGCCCGGTCGTCAGGTGCAGAATGTGGTAGACGAGGAAGAGCGCGAGCACCAGCCCGCCCCACCGCATCGTCCGCGATGCGAACGTCGACTGCTGCGGTACCTGTCGGGCGTAACCGACCGGTCGCGCGGCGCGCTGCTGCTGGACCAGCTGGATGGCGGCGACGACGTGCAGCGTGAGCGTCACCAGCATGAACGCGCGCAGGCCCCAGAGCAGCCCCCCGTTGCTCTTCAGCAGCGCGGCGTAGCCGTTCACCGCAGCGGGGCCGCGGAAGATCAGCACGTTGCCGAGCATGTGCCCGACGATCCACCCGACGAGGATGATCCCCGTCACCGCCATCACCGCCTTCTTCCCGATCGTGTTGCGATAGAATCCCGGCACCATCGTCACGATCGGATCAGATCTTCAGGGCAGCCATCGGCTCGCGCACTGCATCCGCGCTCTTGCCGAGGTCGACGCGCTCCTTGCTGGTGAGTTCAACCTCGATGATCTTCTCGAGCCCGTTACGACCGAGCTTGCAGGGCACGCCAAGGAAGAGGCCGGACATCCCGTACTCGCCCTCGAGCCAGGCCGCGCATGGCAGCACCCGCTTCTGGTCGCGCACGATCGCCTCGCACATCTGCACCGCGGCGGCCGATGGCGCGTAGTAGGCGGATCCCGTCTTGAGATACTTCACGATCTCGGCGCCACCGTTCCGCGCACGGTCGACGATCGCATCGAGTGTCTTCTTGTCGAGCAGCTGGGTGATCGGAATCCCACTCACGGACGTGTACGAGATCAGCGGGACCATCGTATCGCCGTGGCCGCCGAGGACCATCGCCTGGATGTCGCGCACCGAAATGTCCAGCGCTTCGGCGAGAAACGATCGGTAGCGGGCCGTGTCGAGCACGCCCGCCATGCCAATCACCCGCTCGCGGGGAAAGCCGGTGACCTTCTTCGCGACGTAACACATCACGTCGAGCGGATTCGACACCATGATGATGATCGCTTTCGGCGACGTCCGCTTGATCTGCTCCGAGACCTGCTTGACGATCCCGGCGTTGGTGTTGAGCAGGTCGTCCCGCGACATCCCGGGCTTGCGCGCGATGCCGGCCGTGATGACGACGATGTCCGAGCCTTCGGTCTCATCGTAGCCGTTCGTGCCAACCACCCGCGTATCGAACCCCTCGACCGGCGCCGATTCCCACTGGTCGAGCGCCTTGCCCTGCGGCGTGCCCTCGGCGACATCGACCATCACGACGCGCCTCGCAAGCTCCTTCTCTGCTATCCGCTGAGCCGTCGTCGCGCCGACATTGCCCGCGCCGACGACGGTGATCGTGTTGACCATTCCGTCCGTATGAAGAGGTGAACAGCTCTCGCCGGAGGGGAAGATAATCGACCGCGAGGTGCGACGGAACGCAGTGCGCGCTAGCCGCCGACCTGCGAGAGCGCACGGAGACCGCCGACTTTCATCTGAAGCAGGTCATGCGCTTTCGGCTTCCCGGCGAGGGCCTCCCTGAACAACGGCTCCAGCGGCTCGCCGGCGCGAAGCGCGTCGCGAAGGTTGATCTCATGGTCGCCATACAGGCACGTGCGGAGCCGGCCATCCGCGGTCAGGCGCACGCGATTGCACGTGCCGCAGTACGTGTGGGTCATCGGCGTGATGACGCCGACGCTTCCGCGGGCGCCCGGCAGCCGGTAGTACGTCGCCGGACCGTTCCCGCGCGCCGGACCGGCGGCTGGCTCGAGCGCGCCGAGGGCCGTGATGCGGCTCAGAATCTCCTCGCTCGGCACGACATGATCCCACGTCAGCTCCCGAAGATCGCCCACCGGCATCAGCTCGATGAAGCGCACGTGCCACGGGTTGTCGAGCGTGAGCCGCGCGAAGTCGATCACCTCGTCATCGTTGATGCCGCGCATCACGACGACGTTCAGCTTGATCGGCGCGAGGCCGGCGTCCTGCGCATGACGCGCCGACGTGGCCGGGTCGAAGCCGAGCTTCCGCCGAGCGATGGCGGCAATGCGATCGGGACGAAGGCTGTCGGCACTGATGTTTACACGATCGAGCCCCGCGGCACGAAGCCCCGCCGCCATCTCCGGGAGCTTCACCCCGTTCGTGGACAACGCAATGTCGTCGACGGCGCCAATGGCCCGGAGCTGGGCAATCAGCGCATGAAGATCGGGGCGAATCGTGGGCTCGCCACCCGTGATGCGCAAGCGGCGCAAGCCGAGCGGGGCCAATTGCCGGACGATCTCGGTGATCTCCTCGTAGGAGAGGATGTCACCCTTGGGGAGCCACGGAAGCCCCTGTTCCGGCATGCAGTAGACGCAGCGGAAGTTGCAGCGATCGGTGACGGAGATCCGAAGATACTCGATCGACCGACCGAATTGGTCGCGCAGCGCTTCATTCATCGCGCTGCATCGGCCGGAGCCGAGCTCGTGGTCGCGTGCGGGGGAGGTGACCCGTTCGCCCCGCGCGTCGGATCGACCCACTCGCGCGTTCCGTCGGTGTAGTGCTCGCGCTTCCAGATCGGCACGCGACGCTTCAACTCCTCGATGATGAACCGCGAAGCCTCATACGCTGCTCCACGCCGCTCGTGCGCAACAGCAATGGCG
>JANOCW010000202.1:0-4227 GCA_031412375.1 Gemmatimonadaceae bacterium
GGCGAAACGGCGTGCGAGCATGAGCGGACTCCCGTGCCTGGGTGAGCGAGCATGGCCAGACCATAACATATTCAGGGATGCACCGTTTCGACAAAGTCCTGGCTCTTTCCGCCACTGACCTCTCGAACTTCCTGAGCTGCCGTCACCGCACGGCCCTCGACATGGCCGCGGCGTTCGGCCACCGGAAGCGCCCCCACTACGATGACCCGCTGCTCGACCTCCTGATCGAGCGCGGCATCGCGCACGAACGCGCGTACGTCGCATCGTTGCGGGCGGACGGGCGGGGCATCGTCGACCTCTCGCACCTCGGCAGCCCAATCGACCGAAATGCGCTGATCGATGAAACGCTCGTCGCCATGCGCTCCGGCGTGGACGTGATCGTGCAGGCGGGGCTCGGCGGCGAACGCTGGTTCGGCAAGCCGGACATCATGTGTCGGGTTGCGAGACCGAGTGCGCTCGGAAACTGGTCGTACGAGATCTCCGACACGAAGCTCGCTCGCGAGACCCGCGCCGGCACCATCCTCCAGCTCGGGCTCTACTCCGAGATGCTCGGTGATGCGCAGGGCGTGCGGCCGGAGCATTTCTTCGTCGTGACGCCGGACAAGGCCGCACCAGTCCACAAGTATCGCGTCGACGACTACTCGGCCTACTTCAGGCTGATGCGTTCACAATTGGAGGCGACGGTCGCGCTCGACCACGCGGTCGTCGCCGCGCAGAACTATCCGGAGCCGGTCGACCACTGCGAGATCTGCTCGTGGATCGTGGACTGCAAGACACGGCGTCGGAGCGACGACCACCTCTCGCTCGTCGCCAACATCGCCCGGCTGCAGCGTCGCGAGCTCGAGTCGAACCTGGTCCCGACGCTCACGGCGTTGGCGGGGATGGCGCTGCCGATCTCGTTCAAGCCGCGACGTGGGAGCATCGACAGCTACACTCGCGTCCGGGAGCAGGCGCGGCTCCAGCTCGCGTCGCGCGGTCTAACGCCGCCGCTGCACGAGCTGCGCGCGTTCGAGCCGGGCACGGGCCTGTGCCGACTCCCCGCGCCGTCGCCCGGCGACCTGTTCCTCGACCTCGAGGGCGATCCGTTCGCCGCCGAGGGTGGACGTGAGTACCTGTTCGGCATCGTCACGCAGGATGCCACGGGTGCGGTGAGCTACCAGGCATTCTGGGCGTTCACGGAGCAGCAGGAGCGTGCGGCGTTCGAGGCAGTGATGGATCTCATCGCGCAAACGGCACTCGAGCATCCGGGCATGCACGTCTATCACTACGCTCCCTACGAACCGTCCGCGTTCAAGCGATTGATGGGTCGCTACGCGACGCGCGAACGGGAGCTCGACAGCCTGCTTCGTGGCGAGCGATTCGTGGATCTGTTCGCGGTGGTGCGGCAGGGCGTGATCGCGGGCATCGAGCACTACTCGATCAAGGATCTCGAGGTGCTGTATGGGTTCGACCGTGATGTGCATCTCGCAGATGCCCGACGCTGCCGCAACACGATGGAGCAGGGCCTGGAGATGGGCCAGCCCGACGACGTCCCGCAGGAGGTTCGCGACGTCGTCGAGGGCTACAACAAGGATGACTGCGTCTCGACGCTTCGGCTGCGCGCGTGGCTCGAGACGCTCCGCGCGCAGCTCGAGCGCACTGGTACCGCGGTGCCGCGGCCGGAGCCGAAGACCGGCGACGCGTCCGAGGCACTCGACGATCGCACCCAGCGGGTTGCGGCATTGCGCGCGCGCCTGCTTGCCGGCGTCCCGGACGCGAAGGCCGAGCGTACCGCGGAGCAGCATGCGCAGTGGTTACTCGCCTACCTGCTCGACTGGCATCGTCGGGAGGACAAGTCGGGGTGGTGGGACTACTTCCGGCTGTGCGACCTTCCCGAGGATGAGTTGTACGATGAGCCGCAGGCGATCGCGGGGCTCGCGCACATCGCGCGGGTGGGCTTCGTGCCTCACAAGACGACCGGCAAACCCACGCGCACGGTCATCGATCGCTATCGGTATCCCGCGCAGGAAATGGAAGTGCGTGAGGGCAACGAGCTCAAGCTCCAGGACAAGAAGCACGTCTTCGGGGAGGTCGTCGACCTGGATCGGGCAGCGCTGACGATCGACGTCAGGAAAGGGCCAGCGCAGGCCGAGAACCATCCGACCGGCGTCTTCGCGCACACCTACATCAAGCCGCGGGTCCTCGAGGATGCGATCTTCCAGATCGGCGAGTGTGTCGCGGTCGAGGGTATGACGACTGGCACATCGGCGGCGCTCGACCTGCTGCTCACTCGCCCGCCACGGCTCAGGTCCGGTCCGTTCACCGCGCGTGCGGGCGAGGCACCGACTGCATTCGCGACGCGCATCGCTGGCGATCTCGACTCGACCGTGCTGGCGATCCAGGGACCGCCCGGCTCGGGGAAGACGTATACCGGTGCGCGGATGATCTGCGCCCTCATCGCGCAGGGAAAGCGAGTCGGCGTGACTGGGCCGAGCCACAAGGTGATCCGGTTGCTCCTCGACGGAGTGCTCGCGGCGGCGACGGAAGCGCGCCAGACTGTGCGCGCCGGCCATCGGATAAGCGACGACGAGCAGCCGGTGGGTAGCTCGCCGGTCACGATCCTCGGCGACAATCCCCCAGCACTCGAAGCACTCGTATCGGGCGACGTACAGGTGCTCGGCGGCACCGCGTGGATGTGGGCGCGGCCGGAGTTCGCGCGGTCCGTCGACGTGCTGTTCGTGGATGAAGCGGGCCAGATGGCGTTGGCCAACACCCTCGCTGTCTCGGGCGCAGCGAACAGCATCGTCCTCCTCGGCGATCCACAGCAGCTCGAGCAGCCCCAGAAGGGAAGTCACCCCGACGGAGTCGGTGCCTCGGCCCTCGAGCACATTCTCAAGGGTCGCCAGACGATCACGGACGAATGCGGAATCTTCCTCGAGCACACGTGGCGGCTCGCGCCGAGCATCTGCGCCTTCACCTCGGAGTTGTTCTATGAGGGACGACTGAAGTCGAAGGCTGGACTCGAACAGCAGCAGCTTGCCGGCGTCGCCGGATTCGAAGGCAACGGGCTCTGGGTGGTGAACGTGGAGCACGATGGGAATCGGAACTCATCAAACGAGGAGGTGGACGCCGTCGCCGATCTCGTCGCGCGCCTCACTGATCCCGGCTCGCGGTGGACCAACGAGCGGGGGGACGAGAAGCAGATGACCGCGGCGGACATTCTCGTCGTCGCCCCATACAATGCGCACGTCACCCGCCTGCTCGAGCGCCTCGGCGCGACGGCGCGCGTCGGTACGGTCGACAAGTTCCAAGGGCAGGAGGCGCCGGTGGTGATCTACTCGATGGCGACTTCACGGCCCGAGGACGCACCGCGCGGGATGGAGTTCCTGTACAGCCTCAACCGGCTGAATGTTGCCACGTCGCGGGCGCGCTGCGCCGCCATTCTCGTGGCGAGTGCACGATTGTTCGAGCCGGAATGTCGAACGCCGAGGCAGATGAAGCTGGCCAATGCGCTGTGTCGCTACCGGGAGCTCGCGAGACATACCGTTACGGCTGGGTCGGATCAAACCAGCGCCGACGTGGCCATGTCACCTCGATGATCACCACGCCGTGCGCGCGCGAGACGAATCGGATGAGCTGCTCGAGTGAGAATCGTGCAAGTCGGCCATTCCGAAGGTTGGACATCCGCGGCTGATCCGTCCTGAGGATCTCTGCGGGATTCTCCTGCGACCAGCCGTCCATCTTCTCGACGATCGCGCGCGTCACCTGAACCTTGAGGTCGGGAATCGGGTCGGGGATGCGCATGGCTGACGCTAGGGCGGTCTCCGCCCGGGGTGGGACCGAAATTGAGCACGGGTCACCGATTTGTTGCGGCGCGGTGATGGTCGCGCGCTACCCGGGGCCCGAGCTTTCGCGACAGATCTCCGCCGCGACGCGAGGTCTGATCCGGGATACCGATGGCGGAACTGCCATGAACGCGTTCGACACAGGGCGTTCAGTGGCTCGTGGCGGGGGTCCACCCTGCACTCAAGCAAACGTATGGCTGAGCTGCCATAACGGGTCCGCGAGGGACCCCCACCACACGCCGGCCGCGCACTGTGTCTCTCCGCGTTGAAGGCTGGCCGCGCCGACGGAACCCCGGGCATGATCCCTGCAAACTTCAGCACGCTTGGCTCGCGTTGCGCACCCACGTACGGAGAACCGCACTCGCCCCCCGCCCCGCTCGCATTTCGACTCCCGAGCGCGAGC
>JANOCW010000203.1:0-6521 GCA_031412375.1 Gemmatimonadaceae bacterium
GCCGAGTGCAGGCCCCATCTTGAATCCGTGTCCGGAACCGCCACCCACGAGCCACACGTTCTCGAACTGCGGATGCCGGTCCACGAGGAAATGCCCGTCGCTCGATGCCTCGTACTGGCACACGCGTGCTTCCAGGAGTGGCGCATTCACCAGCGCCGGGAATCGCTCGTGCAGAATGGCGCGCGCACGCGCGAGCCCCGCCGCACTCGACGACCGATCCATCGTCGTCGGATCCACTTCTTCGCCCGCCGTGTCGTCCGCAACCTTGAGTCCGCGCCGCTCGTGCCCCGGGATGCCATACACGAACCGCTCGCCGATGTGCACCCACACCGGCAGCGAGCCGAGGTCGAATCGCGCGTCGCCCGCCGGCGTACCGAAGAAGAACACCTCCTGTCGCGTGGCGACGATCCGCCGGCCGATCACATCGGGGAAGACCTGCGCCATCCACGGGCCACACGCGAAGACGAAACGATCGGCGGCGAGCGTGCTGCCGTCCGCGAGCGTGATGGTGGGTAGCCGCGCGCCCGCCGCCGCACCCGGGCGGACCCACCCCTGCCTGAACTCTCCACCCTCGCGCACGAACGTCTCCCGCACCAGCTCGCACGCGGCCCGCGCGGCGATGTACCCAGCTTCCGGCTCGACGAACACGCTGCGCACATCGCGAAAGCTCATCTGCGGGTAGCGTCGCGCGGCCTCGTTCGGGGATAGCTCCTCCACCGACAGTCCGACCGCACGCATCGGCTCGATCGAGCGCCGCACGTAGCCATCATCCGTCGCGCACATCCAGACGGCGCCGGTGCGAAACAACACGGGGCGCTTCCACTGCTGCTCCGCCTCCCGCCAGAGCGCCAGCGCGCGCACCGCCATCGCGCTGTAGATCGGAACGCCGCCGTACGACGCGCGGATGACGCGCGTCTCACCGCCGGAGGACGCGCGCGAGTGTCCCGCACCCCATGCATCCACGAGGGTCACGCGCATCCCGGCACGCAGGAGTGCGAGCGCGGTCCATCCACCGAATGCCCCCGCGCCCACGACCACCACGCGCTCTTGCGACCGTGACACGGCGGGCTTGTCCTCCGCGCCGCGTTCCCCGGGTGCGCCGAACATTTCGAGTCCCGACGTCAGCGGCGCGGCGGCAACCGACGCGACGAACGCGCGTCGTGACATTCCCGCGACCACCTGTGACGGTCCTGCCGACGATGCCGTCGTCCGATCGCTCCGCCGATCACTGTGCTCCAATGGCATCGTCGGCCGGGTGCAGCTCAGTAATGGAAACCGAGGGTCACGCCGAATGTCCGCGGCTGGTTGGTCAGGTAGCCGACGCGCGCGCGGGTTCCGCGCTCCCGGTCGAGCGCGAGAAACGCCCGCTCATCGGTGACGTTATTGATGTACACCGCGGTCTCCCAGTTCGCGCGGCTCGTGCCGACGCGCAGGTTGACCAGGTTGTAGGCCGGCAGTTCCGGATTGAACGTGAACGTCGACGTTGTCAGCGGGCCGCCGATCGTGTTCGCACCGAACGAGTTGAGGTTGAGGCTGCCGAGCCCCGGAACGTGGTCGTCGATCTGCGTGAAGCGCGAGCCCACGTGCTGATACGTTCCGGTAAAGAAGGCCTCGGCGCCAGACCGCAGCGGCCGACGGAACGTGGCTGCCGCTGCGGCCTGGACGCGCGGCACGCTCGGCAGGCGATTGCCCGATTCGATACCCGAGACCACGCTGACCTGTCCCGATGAGCTCGTCGACGTCAGTGTGGATCGCAGCTCCGAGTCGTTGAACGTCGCCGAAACCGAGAAGTCGAAGAACTCGCTCGGCGCCGCGGCAAACTCGATCTCCGCACCCCGACTGACGGCTTCCGGCACGTTGAAGACGAGCCGCGACGAGCACGATCCCGCGGTCACGATGAGTTGCAGGTCGCGGATGTCCATGTAGAACGCGGACAGGTTGAGCGACGTCCGCCCGCCCATCCACTGCGACTTGGCACCGACTTCGTAGTTCCACGCCGTTTCATCCCTCCACGAGTCACGACCGCTGAACGTGGCCAGGTCCTCCTGCGTGCAGAGCGGGACGTTGAGCGGGTCGTTGATGCCGCCAAGGCGGAAGCCGCGGGACGCCTGGGCGTTGAACGTGATCGCGTCGGTCGCCCGCAGGCTGGCGATGAAGCGCGGCGCGAAGCCGTTGGCGCTCGTGGACCCGGGGACGGACACGATCTCCGTTCCCGTGTTGTCGTTGGCGAAGATGGCGTCGAACACCTGCTCGCGATCCTCGTCGAAGTTGTAGTAGCGCAGTCCGGCGGTGAGGTCGAGGCGATCGATCACAGTCATCGTGCCTTCGCCGAAGATCGCCGTCTGCTTCATGTCATACGACAGGTCGGAGTAGAACAGCTCATCCTGCGCCGCCCGCAGTCCCTTCGTGGAAATGCCGGACGCAGCCGTGAATCCGGGCACCTTGAGACTCTGCCCATAGTCGCGCTTGTTGCTGCTGTAGAAGCCACCGATGAGCCAGCGGGCGGCCCCTGCAACGCCCGCGAGGCGTACTTCCTGAGTCAGTACATCGACATTAGTTGCATCATCGAGGGGAGAGTTGAGCGTGTAGATCTCCTCGGCCAGGCCAATGCTTCCACCGGTGATGCTCGACGTGAGGGCGCCGGCATCGCGCACCACGAGGACGTCACGGTAGCTGTACGATGTGATCGACGTCAGGTTCATCCCGCCCATGTCGTAGCGCAGGTTCACATCGCCGATGACGAAGTCGTCGGTGAAGGGCTCGGGGATCTGCGTGAAGAGCTGGCGCTCGCCCAGCGTGACAGCGGGGCGGGTAGTCGTGTACGGGTTGGCCAGGATGTTGAACGCGTCGATACGGTTCCAGCCATCCATCCGCACGGTCTGGAACACCACGCGCGGCGTGACGCTGAGCTGTGCGTTCGGCTCGAAGCGCATCGCGGCGCGCACACCGGTGCGCGTGCCGGAATTCACGTTCTTGTCGACGCTGAGGTCAGGCTGCACCGCGTCCATATAGCCGCCAAGCTGGCTGTGATACACCATCATTCGCGCGGCCGCCCTGTCGCCGAAGGGCACGTTCGTGCCGATCTTGACGTTGGCGCCTCCGCTGCCGCCCTGGATCCAGTTGCCGCCGACCTCGCCGAACGTGCTGCGCACGCCGAGCTCGGGCTGATTGGTGATGTAGCGAACCGTGCCGGCGAGGGAGCCCGAACCGAACAGCGTTCCCTGCGGGCCGCGGAGCACCTCGACGCGCGAGAGGTCGAAGAGATCGAGGTCCGGCGTGAACAGGGACAGGGAGATCGGGGAATCATCCAGGTACACGCCTGCCTGTTCCTTGACGCCAGGCTGGTCACGCGCGATCTGGCCCGCCGATGCGCCGCGGATGGCGACCTGGCTCTGGCCCGGCCCGAGGTTCTGCACGCTGAACCCGGCGACGTTGGCGGCGATCGCTTCAATGTTCTCCGCGCCGCGATCGCGCAGCAGCTTCGCGCTGGGTGCCGCGACGGAGAAGGGCACGTCGGCCAGTTCCTGCTCGCGGAGCGTGGCCGTGACGATGATCGATTGGAGCGACACGGGCTCCAGCACGAAGTCAACGGTCGTCTCGCCGGTGACTTGCACGTCCGAACGGGTAACTCTCTGGAAGCCGATCAGTGAAACGGACACGGTGTGTGCACCCGCCACGAGACCAGAGAGCGTGTACGCGCCGTTGGATGCCGTGGTCGTGCTTCGCGCAGCGCCTGTGGCGCTGTTCCTGGCGGTGACGGTGGCTGCCTCGCGCGCCACGCCGCGCGCGTCGCGAACGACACCCGTGATTCGACCGCTCGGAGTTTGCGCCAACACGGGAGCGCCCCACAGGGCGGTGGCCAGCGCAACGAAGGCCAACCGCCGACTACCCGGACAGATCATGGAAATCTCCGTCGAAAGATGATCCCGCAGTTCGAATCCAACTCCCTACGACATCTGCGCGCTGCTGCTACCGCGACAGTTGAACCTCCGTCCGCACGTACACGTAGCGGCCGTTGTACCCGAACGGTGATGATCCGGGCCAGATGAACGTCCCGTTGTTCGTATTCTCCGCGACCTTCACCTTGTCAGGGAAGGTGTTGAACACGTTGTTCGATCCGAGCGAGATCCCGACCCCATCGAAGCGGTACCCGATCTCGGTGTCGACCAGCATTTTCGCCCCGAAGTCCTCGATGCCATCGAGGCTGCCATCGCGGAAGCTTCCGTAATCGGACACCCGTCCCATCGCGCGGAAGCGACCGACCGAGTAGTTGGTCGTCAGCGACGACCGACGGCTGGGCCGGTTGCGCTCGATGGCGTTGATGATGACCACGTCGAGCGCGCTGGTGTACGTCGAGTTCGTGCCCTCGAGAATCTTCGGGAGCGGATCGACACGCGTGATCCTGTTCTTCGTGAAGTTGACTGCGGCGGTGAAGTCGAGCGAACCCCTCCACACCGGGAACATCCAGTTCGCCGCGACATCCACGCCGTCGGTCTTCGTATCGAGCGCATTGGTGGGGAACTGCACACCGGCGATGAGGCTGAGCCCGGAGTCAGCGAGGATTCGGGCAACGACGGTGTCCGACGAGCCGTCGAATGTCGCGCCGAGGAGAATGCGGTCCTTGAGCGTGATGCGATACACATCCACCGTAAGGTTGACATTCCGCGTCGGCGAGTAGGCGAAGCCCGCGCTCAGGTTGGCCGATGTCTCCTCCTTGAGGGGCTTGGCGCCGAAGATCCGCGATGCACGATTGGTCACCGGGAAATTACCGATCTCCACGAGCACGCCGTTCTGAATGGCGGTGGTGGTGTGGCTGTACCAGCTCTGGGCGAGGCCCGGCGCACGGAATCCGGTGCTGGCCGCGCCGCGCACCACGAGCTGCGGGGCTGCCTGGTAGCGCATGGCGAGCTTGCCGGTGACCTTCTGCCCGAAGTCGCTGTAGCTCTCGAATCGCCCTGCGGCGTTCGCGAGCAGGCTGGGCGTCAGGTTCGTCTCGAGGTCGATGTACCCGCCAATGTTCGTGCGATCGTTCGTGCTCGCGTCGGAGGGCGCGAAGCCCTGGAAGACGGACGAGCCACCCTGCGCGATCCCCGAGCTGTCCGCCGTCCGGTGAAAGCCGTTGATGTACGACGCACGCTCACCGGCGACCACCTCGTAGGATTCGCGCCGGAACGCCGCGCCGATCGCGACGTTGACCTCCCTGAGAAACCCGAAGTCCATCAGCCTCGAGACGTTTGCGGTTGCGTTGAACTCCCCGCGCTTGAGGCCGCCGGCGTCGAACGATGTCTGGTTCGGGATCCCTGGATCATCCGCCGTCCCGAGGACACGATCCGCGCCGGGCGCGGTCGGCACCGACAGGCTCGGCCCGAGCGACGAGTTCAGCGTATTTCGCAGGTTGAAGTCGAAGCTGTTGAAGCCGTACGAAGCGCCGAGGTCCATCGCCCAGCCCATGCTGTTCGAGCGAATCCCACCGGCCGCGGAGTAGTCGATGACGCTCGGACGGAACTCCGGCAGGAAGCCCAGCGGATAAATCTGCGGCCAGTTGCGCGAGTTCCTCGGCTTGCGGAAGAATCCGTTGCCCGTGCCGTCGCGGTCGGAGTAGCCGCCGAACCCGTACATCTCCGTCGTGCCGGCTTCGTTGAGCGGAAGCTTGAGGTTCGCGAAGGTGTGGAGGTCGCGCTCGAGTCCATCGCCCCAGTGAACGTTCGGCTGCGGCACGCCGGTGCGCTTGATGACGACGCGACAGTTGGCCACCGAATCCCTGACGCCCTGGAGGTCGGGGAAGCTGCCGTCGGGACACGCGCGGTTGGTGGACTCGCGATTGAGGAACTGACCGAAGAGGCTCAGCGAGCCGCGGCCCAACGGCAGGCCGACGCCGCCGTTCACATCCGCCGCGGTCCCGTCGTTCGGGTAGTCCTTCCCGGGACGGTACTGGCCGACGCTTGCGTTGACGAACGGCGTGAACGCGCCTTCCTTGAGCACCAGGTTCACCACGCCGGCGATCGCGTCGGAGCCGTACTGGGTGGACGCGCCATCCCGCAGCACTTCCATGCGCTCGATCGCGCTCGACGGAAACGCGTTGAGGTCCACGCCGCTCGACCCCGGCGCCGTTCCGTTGGAGAACACGTTGAGGATGGACGTCTGGTGGCGACGGACACCATTGATCAGGACGAGCGAATGGTCGGGCGACAATCCGCGCAGCGTGAACGGCCGCACGATCTCGGTGGCGTCGGTCACCGCCTGCTTGGGGAAGTTCACCGATGGTGAGAGCGTCGCGAGCACCTGCGATGTTTCGGTCGAACCGGACCGCGCTATCTCTTCAGCGGTGTACACGTCCACCGGCACCGCCAGCTCCTCGGCCGCCGTATGGCGGGCGCGCGAGCCGACGACGACGAGGACCGAGGCAAGCTGCGTTGCCGAGGGGCGAAGCGTGTTGTCGGCGCTGGTGATCTCGCCGGCGGCCACCGTCACGGTGAGCGACTCGGGAAGGAAGCCGAGCGACCGGACGCGCAGCATGCGTC
>JANOCW010000204.1:0-19497 GCA_031412375.1 Gemmatimonadaceae bacterium
ATCAGGCCACCCCGGCGGCAAGTCGGCGTCACATCTGCGGTCCTCGTGGCACGGAGGTGCGGCTCATTCCGGCAGGTGCGCGTGCGCGCGGTGCGCGATAACCTACGTGCAGGTCGCGCAGGGAACAACGACGTTCTTTCACGCGCTGTCCCACCCCAACCATCGGCGGCTCTCGTGCCTTCCATCTTCGCCCTCCGCGCCGGACTGTGCTCCGCGGCCGCCGGCGCCGCGCTGATCGCGTGTACGGGATGTCCCGCGCCGCGCTCGACCCCGAGCTCCGACGATGGGCCTCGCCTTCAGGGCCAGGCAGGTCGCGTACGGCCCGGCATCACCGTCCTGCTCGACGACAGCATCCACCTCATTCGCGGAAAGCGAATCGGCCTGCTGACCAACCACACAGGCATCGACGAGCGCGGACGTTCCGACATCGACTTGCTGCGGAGCGACCCCCGAGCGATCGCAGCGCAGGTTACCCTTGCGACGCTGTTCTCTCCCGAACACGGTATTCGTGGCACGGAAGACCGGTCGAATCTCGCCAGCGGGATAGACGAGCAGAGCGGCCTGACGATCCACTCGCTCTACGGCGCGATGACGATCGCCCCTCCGGACAGCACGCTGCGCGACCTCGATGCGTTAGTGGTCGATCTCCAGGACATCGGGACACGCACGTGGACGTACGTCGGAAACGTCGTCTATGCACTGCGTGCGGCGCGGCGCGCCGGCATCACGCTCATTGTGCTCGATCGCCCCAATCCGATTACGGGGGCTCGCCGTGATGGGCCGATGCTGGACGCAAACATCGCCAACGCCGAGGAGCCCACAGCCGCACGCCCTGGCCGCGCCTACGCGCTGTACCCGTTTCCACTGCGCCACGGAATGACCATGGGCGAAATGGCCGCCTATTACAACGACACCCTCGGGATCGGCGCGCAGTTGAAGGTCGTGCCCGTCGCCGGGTGGCGTCGGACGATGTGGTTCGACGAGACAGGGCTTCCCTGGGTGAAGCCATCTCCCAACATGCCGTCGCTGGCTAGCGCGACGCTCTATCCGTCGCTCGTTCCGTTCGAGGGGAGCAACGTCTCGGTCGGTCGCGGGACTCCCGACGCGTTTCAGCGCTTCGGGGCACCGTGGATGCGATCCCGGGAGATCGCCGACCTGCTGAATGGTCGTGGATTGGCGGGCGTGCGCTTTGATGCCGAGGAGTTCACGCCGCAGGAGCCGGGTGATCGCAAGTATGGCGGCCAGCGGATTCCGGGGGTGCGGATCGTGATCGTGGATCGAGAGCGCGTTCACGCCGGGCGCCTCGGCGCGTCAATTCTGTGGGCGCTGCTCCAGACCAACAGGGACTCGCTGCGGATAACCGCGCCGACCTTCGACCTTCGGTTTGGTAGCGCGGCGGGGCGCGAGGCCCTCTTCGCCGGGGATGACCCGGACTCCGTGATCGACAGGCACTTGCCCGGCGTCGTCGCCTTCGAGCGGGCCGTGAGGCGCTTCCTGTTGTACAGGTAGGGTTAGTCCGGCAAGCATACGACTTGCACACCGGGCGGACGGGCATGTACACCACGCACTCTCGAACAGGAGCATGTATGCGCGCTTTTCTCACGGTTCTCGCGCTCGCCGTTACCGCGGCGTGTGGCCCGCGGCAGGTCGACGTCTCGTCCGGATCACCGTCCACGATGCAATCGCAGATGTCACTCACGGTGACGAACAACGAATCCCAGGCGATCAGCGTCTACGTCGTCCAGGGCGGCAATCCGATGTTCGTGAAGGAAGTCGCTGCGCGGTCCACGGAAACGGTCTCGGTCTCCGGTGTCGCGTCAGGTTCATCGGTCACGCTGCGCGCCACGCGCGCGGACGGTTCGAAGACCTACAACAAGGACGTCACGCTCACTGGCTCGTACAACTGGACGGTGCCCTGATCGCATGGCGCGGGGGTCTGCCGACTCCCGTTGCTACAACCTTGTAACGCGGATACTTTACGGGCCGGAGCACCCCTCCGGCCCGTCGAGCATCCTGGCTGGCCCCGGGTGCTCCCTTCGCGATAGTGCTTCCTCCCCGCGCCTTCCTACTGCATGAAGCTCCTGCCGGATTGGCTCAAGAACGGCTATCTGCGGACGATCGATCCCGTCGCTGACTGGATGGTCCGCCGGCGAGTCAATCCGAATCTCCTCACCACCGTCGGGACGCTGTTCTCCATCGCCGGCGGCGTGATCTACGCAACCGGGCACATTCGCACCGCCGGGTGGCTGCTCGGGCTCACCGCCCTCTTCGACATCCTCGACGGCAACGTCGCGCGGCGCACTGGCCAGACGACAGTCTTCGGGGCCTTCTACGACTCGACGCTGGATCGCATCGCCGATGGCGCCGTCATGGGGGGACTCGCCATCTTCTACGCGACGAGTGCCGTGCACTCCAGCGCTGTGATGCTCGCGACATGCATCCTCGGCATCATTGGCACGTTCCTCGTGTCGTACACGCGGGCGCGGGCCGAAGCACTCGGCATCGATGCGAAGGTGGGCATGATGCAGCGCGCCGAACGCGTCGTCCTCCTCACCGCACCGCAGGCGTTCTTCGGCCTCGCGCTCGGGGGCTACATTCTCGCCGCCGTGATCGTGCTCCTCACCGTCACGGCGTGGATTACCGCCGTCCAGCGGATCATGGTGGTCTATCGCGCGACCACCCCGCCTCGCGTTGAAGTGCCACAACCAACCGACATCACTGGCCAGAGCCCGGACGTCTTCCGGCTCTCCGCCCGTCCCGCCTTCAAAGGAAAGTAGTGCCGAAAAACTCCCCCGTGTCCGGCAAGCCGGACATCCGTCCGGCTACCGGACGCCTTGGCGTGCTGACCCCCGGTCTCGGCGCCGTTGCGACGACATTCATGGCAGGCGTCGAAAGTGTCCGCCGTGGACGTTCGAAGCCGATCGGTTCACTCACCCAGATGGCGACGATCCGACTCGGGAAACGCACGGAAAACCGTTCGCCCCTGATTCGTGATTTCGCGCCACTCGCCACGCTCGATGACCTTGTCTTCGGGGCCTGGGATCCGTTCCCCGACAACGCGCTGACGGCGGCGCGGCATGCTGGTGTCCTCGATCCGCGCGACATCGACCCGATCGCGGATTTCCTGGAATCGATCGTTCCGATGCCGGCAGTGTTCGACAACAAGTACGTCACGCGGATCAACGGGACGAACGTCAAGAAGGGCAAGACGAAAAGGGATCTCGCGGAACAGCTGCGCCAGGACATCCGCGACTTCCGGACGCGCAACAAGCTCGATCGGCTCGTCATGGTGTGGTGCGCATCGACCGAGATCTACATCAAGGCGGGCCCGCAGCACGCGACCATCGAACAGTTCGAGAAGGCCATGGAGCGGAACGACGACGCAATCGCGCCCTCGATGCTCTACGCCTACGCCGCCTTGATGGAGGGCGTGCCGTTCTGCAACGGCGCACCGAATCTCACGGTCGACATGCCCTGTCTCGTCCAGCTCGCCCAGGAAAAGGGGCTGCCGATCTCCGGCAAGGACTTCAAGACCGGGCAGACGTGGATGAAGACGGTCATTGCCCCCGGGCTGAAAGCACGCATGCTCGGTCTCGCCGGGTGGTACTCCACCAACATTCTCGGCAACCGTGACGGGGAAGTGCTCGACGACCCCGCGTCGTTCAAGACGAAGGAAGAGTCGAAGCTCAGCGTGTTGCACACCATCCTGCAGCCGGAGCTCTATCCCGACCTGTACAAGGATTTTTCGCACGTCGTCCGGATCAACTACTATCCGCCGCGCGGAGATAACAAGGAAGGCTGGGACAACATCGACATCGTCGGCTGGATGGGCTATCCCATGCAGATCAAGGTCAATTTCCTGTGCCGTGACTCGATTCTCGCCGCTCCAATCGTGCTCGACCTCGCGCTCTTCTCGGATTTCGCCCACCGCGCGGGGATGAAGGGCATTCAGGAATGGCTTTCGTTCTACTACAAGAGCCCGATGGCTGCAGCCGGGCTCCAGCCGGAACACGATCTGTTCATCCAGCAGACCAAGCTGAAGAACACCCTGCGCCACCTGATGGGTGAAGAGCAGATCACGCACCTCGGGCTCGAGTACTACGCGTGAGGTCCGTCGCCGCGCGGCTTCTTGTCCCGCTTGCGGCGACCGTATTCGCTGGCTGTGGCCCCGACAGCGGCGCGCGGGCGTCCGACATTCGCGGCGGCCAGACGATGGCCCTCCGCATCTCGTTCGAGCCGATGCCGGCCGCCGCCCGCGAGAAGATCCGGTACCGCGTGTTCGTGCAGGATCGCGAATCCGGCCAGCCCATCGAGAACGGGTGGGGTCAGGTCTACGCCACGAGCGAGGACCGGAAGAGCATCTACGACAACCTCGTTCCGGGTACCGAGCTCGGGACGTACTACGGAACGCTGAACTTCCTGACGGCCGGCCCCTGGGCGGTCGCGGTCCGTTTTCGCCGTGACTCGGTCGCCCCCCTCGAGGTCGTCGAGTGGATGCAGGAAGTACACGCTGAACGAAATCCGGAGTTCTGATCCGCATGCGTCACTTTTATCGCACGCATCTCGCGCCGGACGCGGTATTACGCGAAGCGGACTCGTTCTTTCCCGCGCTGGCGCTCACCAGCGGAGCGAGTGCCCCGCGCGAACGCACGTATGCGGGCGTGCTTGGCACGGTCACGATCCGCGCACGCGCAGAGGGAGGGCACTACACGTTCGTCCAGGCGGACACCGATCAAATGGGCGAGAGCCGAATGGACCGGAACGTCAAGTCATTCTTCGTTCGGTTGCACCGCGCCGCGAATCCGCAGCACAGGCTGACGGCCTCCTACTGATGGCGTCGCGCGCCCCTCGCACTCGCGCGCGTCAGCGTAGCGAGTTGGCCGCGAACCCCGCCGTGTCCCACGGACTGGACCGCGCGGCCATGCTGGATCTCTACTACTACATGCGACTCACCCGCTCCCTGGAGGAGCGATTGGTGAATCTCTACCGCCAGACGAAAGTCGTTGGCGGGCTCTTTCGTTCGCTCGGCCAGGAGGCAGATGCGGTCGGGAGTGCGTACGCCCTCGATCGCACGAAGGGCGACGTCCTCTCCCCGCTCATTCGGAATCTCGGGTCGATGCTCGTGCAGGGGGCGCTCCCCCTCGAGATCCTGCGCCAGTACATGGCCAAGGGCGACTCCCCGACGCGCGGCCGCGAGCTGAACATTCACTACGGCGATCTCGTTCGCGGATTTATCGGGCAGATCTCGCACCTCGGCGACATGGTCCCTGTCATGGCCGGCGTGACGCTGTCGTTCAAGCTGCGCGGTGAGAAACGCGTGGGCCTGGTTTACGTGGGGGATGGCGCCACGTCGACCGGGGCATTCCACGAGGGGATCAACTTTGCGGCGGTACAGCGCTGCCCGCTCGTCGTCGTCGTCGAGAACAACGGTTACGCCTACTCGACACCCCTGTCGATGCAAACGGCCGTGAAGGAGCTCAAGGACAAGGCGCTGGCGTACGGCATCCCCGGTGAGCGGGCCGATGGCAACGATGTCCTCGCCACGTACGAGGTAACCCGGCGAGCAGTCGACCGTGCGCGACGTGGCGAGGGAGTCACCCTCATCGAGCTGATGACCTACCGCCGCAAGGGCCATGCGGAGCACGACAATCAGTCGTATGTTCCGCCCGGCGAAATCGAACAGTGGGAAGCGGCCAACGATCCCATTGCCCGTTACATCCAAGTACTCGTCGAGGAGCATGGCCTCGCGCAGGCGGAGCTCGACGAGACGGATGCCCGCGTCCACCGAGAGATCGATGCCGCGACCGATGAGGCCGAGCGGTCGCCGATGCCCGACCCGCTCGACGCGCTTGTCGGCATCTATGCTGATCCCCCGGCGGTGGAGCCGCTCTGGTACCGTAGCGGCGTTCGCTCCGCCGTATCCGTTCACGAACGGCCGGCGAGCTGGGGGACGCACGATGGCTGAAGTCACCTATCTCGAGGCGATCCGACAGGCGCTCTTCGAAGAGATGGAGCGGGACGAGAACGTGTTCTGCCTCGGCGAAGACATCGGGCGCTATGGTGGGGCATTCAAGGTCACCGATGGCCTGCTGGCGAAGTTCGGCGAGCGCCGCGTGATCGACACGCCGATCTCGGAAGCCGCGATCGTGGGAGCGGCCGCCGGTGCGGCGCACATGGGGATGCGGCCCGTGTGCGAGATGCAGTTCATCGACTTCATCTCGTGCGCGTACGACATGCTGACGAACTACGTCGCGACAGCCCGGTATCGGGCAATGTTGCCGTGCCCGATGGTCGTGCGCGGCCCGAGCGGTGGCTATGTCCGGGGTGGTCCGTTCCACTCACAGAATCCGGAGGCGGCATTCCTCCATACTCCCGGCCTCAAGATCGTCTATCCGGCGACGGTGTCCGATGCGCTCGGCCTCCTGAAATCGGCGATCCGCGACGAGGATTGCGTGCTCTTCTTCGAGCACAAGTACCTGTACCGACGCATCAAGGAAGAGCTGCCCCAGGGCGATTACCTCGTGCCCATCGGCAAGGCGCGCGTTGCCCGCGAGGGTACGGATCTGTCGATCATTACCTACGCAGCTACCGTCTGGAAGGCGCTCGAGGCAGCGGAGCAGCTCCAGAAGGAGGACGGACTCTCCGTCGAGGTACTGGATCTGCGCACGCTCCTGCCGATGGACGACGACGCCATTCTGGCCACGGTGAAGAAGACGAACCGGGTGCTGATTGTGCATGAGGATACGCGCACCGGAGGGGTTGCCGGGGAGATCACCGCCCGGATCAGCGAGGCGGCCTTCGAGTGGCTCGATGCGCCCATCCTTCGAGTGACGGCCGCGGATGTCCCGCTTCCGTATTCACCGCCGCTCGAGGACTATGTGCTCCCGCAAACATCGGATATCGTTCTCGCGGCACGGCGCCTCGCGAGCTACTGATGGTCGCCTCCGCGCCTGCCAGTTCGTCGAAGGCCCCGCGCTTCGCCGGAATCGGGTGCTTCATGATGGTCGCGGGATTCTTCAGCGGTGCGATGATCGGGGTCCTGATCGGCAAGCTCGTCGGCATTGCCCGCCGGTGCACGCCGGAGCCCGGACTCCCGGTTTGCGATTGGCATCTCTTTGCGTTGGCCGGAGGAGTGCTCGGGATGATCTCCCTTCCGACGCTGGTTCTCTGGCGACTCCGGCAAGCCGGACGCGACGCAGAACATTCAGTGAGGGAATAGCGGTGGCACGTATCGACGTCATCATGCCGCAGATGGGCGAATCCATCGCGGAAGGCACGTTGTCACGGTGGCTGAAGAAGGTCGGCGACACCGTCAAGCGTGACGAGCCCATTTTCGAGATCTCGACCGACAAGGTCGATGCCGAGATCCCGGCGCCGAACGCGGGCGTGCTGGCCGAGGTGCTCGTGACCGAAGGCCAGACCGTTCCCGTGCAGACGATCGTCGCGCGGATCGAGACGGAGGTCGGCGCGTCGTTGGCGGCGTCCGCATCGGCTGCTCCGGTTGCAGGCGCTGCATCGCCAGCCGCCGCGATGTCCGCCCCGGCCGCGTCCGGCTCAGTGCCGCCGCCGACCGGGCCCGCGGCAACCGCTGCGCCCGGCCGCGGAGGGGCTGGCGCGCCGTCAGCGCGAACGGCGGGGCCGCCCTCGTCGAACGGCAACACGTTTGAGGAGCGTGTGCGGACGAAGTCGTCGCCACTCGTGCGAAAGATGGCGGCTGAGCACAACATCGACGTTGCGGCGTTGCAGGGGTCCGGCATCGCCGGTCGCGTGACCAAGCGTGATCTCCTCAGCGCCATCGAGACCGGCGGAGCGATGCCATCGGCGCCCGGGCGTCCATCGCCAATGGGGTCGATGCACGCGCCCGGCGGTGGGGGGGCTCACGGCCCGTCGGTGACCCCTTGGCCCGGCGATGTCGTCGAGCCCATGTCCGTCATGCGCCAGCGGATCAGCGAGCACATGGTGGTCTCGCGTCGCACCTCGGCGCACGTCACATCGTTCATGGAGATCGACTTCACGCGGATCGCGCGTATCCGCGCTCGCCACCGCGCGCGCTTCGAGGAGGAGACGGGCCAGAAGCTGACCTACATGCCCTTCATTATCAAGAGCGCCGTGGACGGACTGAAGGCGTTCCCCGTGATGAACTCGGCGGTGTCCGGCACCAACGTGATCTACCGGAAGCAGTACAACATCGGCGTGGCGGTGGCGCTCGACTGGGGTCTGCTGGTGCCGGTGATAAAGCGCGCCGAGGATCTCTCGCTCTCCGGGATCACGCGCGCGCTGAATGATCTTGCGGCCCGCGCGCGAACCAAGAAGCTCGCGCCGACGGAAGTGCAGGATGGGACGTTCACCATCACGAACCCGGGCGTCTTCGGCTCGCTCATGGGTACGCCGATCATCAGCCAGCCGCAGGTGGCCATTCTGGGGGTAGGCGCCATCGAGAAGCGGCCCAAGGTGATCTCGGGGCCTGATGGTGAGGATACGATCGCGATCCGGACGTGCGCGTACTTCTCGATCTCCTTCGACCATCGCATCATCGACGGTGCGATCGCGGACCAGTTTCTCGCCTTCGTGAAGAAGACGCTGGAGTCGTTCCCCGAGGCGGTCGTCTGAGATGGCGCGTTCGCTCACGCTTCAGCGATCGATTGTTCCCCTGCACCAGCGGAAGGAATACCTCAAACGACTCCACGAGCGCCGGGAGTATTACGCGCGCGCGAACTGCAGCTTTTCGGTGTTCGAGGAGCACGGGCTTCCCGGTGCCTTCATCGAATTCGCGGAGGCCGCGGATGCTGCGACGCTCGCTGCGGCTCATTCCGCAGCACCCGGGGCCATGGGCGACTCTGCCCGCATCTATCAGGAAGTGGAGATTCGGTAGTCATGCCTAGCCGTCGCATCACCGTCAGCGGTCGATCGTGGGACGTGTCTCCCTCCGGCCGGATCACGCCGAATGAGCACGATGAGTTCGGCCTGATGTTCACCACGGGGTCGGGCCCCGACCGCGAAGTGCGGGTGACCCGCTATTCGCCACAGGGCGCGCGTTCGCGAGAGCGATCGCTTGCGGAAATGTCCGACGCCGACCTCCAGCAGCTCCTCGAGTTTTCCCAGCCGAGCTTCACATCGCCTGAGGCCGGATACTCGCCGTGATCGAAGGCTCGGCCACCACAGCCGCGCGGTACGTCGACCTGCACATGCACTCGACGGCATCGGACGGAGCTGCGACGCCTGCAGCGCTCGTTGCGGCGGCGGCGGCGGCTGGGCTGTCCACGATTGCGTTGACCGATCACGACACGATCGACGGTGTGGCTGAAGCCCGGACTGCCGGTCTGGAGCTGGGCGTGGAGGTCATTGCGGGGGTAGAGCTGAGTGCGTTCGAGGACGACCGGGAGACGCATCTGCTCGGACTGCACCTGACCCGCATCGACGCCATGGCCGAAGCGCTCGCCACGTTCCGTCGCTCGCGTCGGCTCCGCGCGGAACAAATCGTGGCGGTGCTCAACGGCCTGGGTGTTCCAATTACGCTCGATGCCGTGCTCCAGGAGGCCGATGGCGGCGCGATCGGGCGGCCGCACATTGCGCGCGCACTCATCGCTGGCGGATGGGCGCGTGATTCTCGCGATGCGTTCGATCGCTACCTGGGGTTCAGGAGGCCGGCATTCGTCCCGAAGCTGACGCTAGGACTCGCCGACGCGATCGATCTCGTGCACGAGGGTGGTGGGATCGCCGTCCTCGCGCACCCCGGCGGCACGGGTACCCGTCAGTGGCTCGAGAGCCTCGCAGCGCTGGGCCTCGACGGGGTCGAGGTACGGCATCCGGGGCATTCCGCCGAAGACATTGCGCGCCTCGGCGCGCTCTGCGATTTCCTCGACCTCGTACCCAGCGGTGGGTCGGATTGGCACGGAGCGATGTCGGGCACACGCGTCCTCAACGTCATGCGGGTTCCCGACGAATGGCTGCGCCGCCAGCGTGAGCGTGTGGAACACCGAGCCGGGCGCGCGCGCGTCGCCTGATGCTCGGCGCCGGTCTGGTGGAGCGCTGATATGGAACTCCCAGGCCGGCTGGCGCTCGTGACCGGCGCCGGTCACCGAGTCGGGCGCGCGATCGCCGAGGGGTTGGCCGCGCGGGGAATGCATCTCGCCATCCACTACAACGCCAGCGATGCCCCGGCTCGTGAGACGGCGGCGGGCATTTCGCGACGCGGGGGGCGCGCAGAAATTTTTTCCGCCGACCTAATGCGGCCCGGCGCACCGGGTACTCTTGTCGCCGACGTGATCGCGCGGATGGGCCCGATCGCTGTCATCGTCAACTCGGCCGCCGTGATGATGCGCACGCCGGTCGATGACGTCACGGAGGCGGACTGGGACGCGATGTTCGCGGTGAATCTGCGGGCGCCCTTCTTCATTGCGCAGGCCGCTGCCCGCGCGATGCGGGAGCGCGGCGGCGTCATCATCAACGTCGCGGATCTCGCTGCCTTCGAGACGTGGCCCGCCTACATCCCGCACGGCATCAGCAAGGCGGGAGTGGTCCAGATGACCCGAGCGCTTGCTCGGGCGCTGGCGCCATCGATACGCGTCAACGCCGTGGCGCCCGGAGCTGTGCTTCTCCCCGATGACTGGGACGACGCCGACGGGGTACGCCTCGCCGGATCCACTCCGCTGCAGCGCCTCGGCGCTCCCACGGACGTAGTGCAGGCAATCATCTATCTGCTGGAAGCGGATTTCGTCACGGGCGAGACACTCATCATCGACGGCGGGCGGCATGTCCGAACGTGAGGCTGGCTCACGCGCAGGGCGCAGTCACGCCACGGCCGTTGCGCCGCGCGATGGGAGCGTGACGGATGTCGCCGTGCGGGAACCGCAGCGGTTCGGCACCATCGTTGTCGTCGGCGGCGGCTGCTACGGGTCGTACTACATCCGACAGCTCGGACGCGCACGGCACGCCGGAGCGCTCCAGTGGCAGCGCCTCGTTGTCGTCGATCGAGACCCACGGTGTCGCGTGGCGATCGAGCCACAGTCCGACGCACCCGAAGTCGTGGGTCGCGCCTGGGATGAATTCTTCGCCACGTATCTCGCCGATGCGGTAGCGCACGCGGAATCGTCAGCGCTCGACGCCATCGTGCCGTCTCCGCTGATGCCACACCTGCTGTTCGACTGGCTCGTTTCCCGCGCGCGCACGCGATACGCGCCGCGCCGCGTGCACGTTCGGCCGCTCGCGACGGACCCGGCTGTTCCGTGGCAGCGACGATCGCCGAACGGCGAAACGCACTATGTGAGCTTCGCGGAGTGGATGTGTCCCATCAACTGCATCGAGCCGGTGCGGTGCCCGGCCACGCGTGAAGCCCGCAACTGGACGATGCCCGCCGCGCTCGCCGATCACGTCGCGGCTGAGCGCGCAGCCGGGCACATTCTCGACGGTCCGATCGTTTTCCACTGTGCGCATCGCGCCTATGGCGTCGGAATGATCGATGTCCGGGACGTCGTCGCGGCGGACCGACGCATTGCGGAAGCCGCCGACTTCGGTCCTGCGGATTTCCTCATCGGCACCGTATCGCACTGTCACGGCGCACTGGGCGTGCTGTCGATCGCGTCGTAACCGATCTCCCGATTCCAACCGGGCGGGCAATGGGTGAGATTACTTCCGCGCCATTCGGTGCGGAGTTGGGGTCGATGGACGGAGAGGTATTGCGTGGGAACGACGCACGAGTACGACGTGGTGATCATTGGAGCCGGACCAGCGGGCATGACCGCGGCGATGTATGCCGGACGGTCGATGCTCCGGACGATCGTGCTCGAGCGGGGCGCTCCCGGTGGGGAGCTGCTCAACACGGAGGTCATTGAGGACTATCCGGGCTTCGAGCACGTGCTCGGGTACGAGCTCGCACAGAAGTTCGAGAGTCACGCCCGAAAGTTCGGCGCAGAGTTCCAGCAGGCGACCGCGGTGACGGTGCGGAAGCGCGCTGACGGGGGCTTCGAGACGATCACGGACTCGGGCGACGTATACCGGTCGCCGGCTGTAATCATCACGGCGGGAGGAACGCCGATCAAGCTCAATATCCCGGGCGAGCAGGAGTACGCAGGGAAGGGCGTCTCGTACTGCGCCATTTGCGATGGGGCGTTCTTCAAGGAGCACGTCGTCGCGGTCGTGGGCGGCGGTGATGCGGCTGTGGAGGAAGCCGACTTTCTGACGCGATACGCGTCGAAGGTGTACCTGATCCATCGCCGCGCCGAGTTTCGCGCATCGAAGATCCTGCAGCAGCGGATTTTCGCGAACCCCAAGGTCGAGGTCATCTGGGATACGGTCGTCGATCGGATCGACGGCGACGCGCAGGGCCTCGTGAACAACCTTGCACTTCGCAATACCGTAACGGGGACGACGAGCAATCTTCCGGCGACGGGCATCTTCGTGTTCATCGGCTTTCGCCCGAACACCGGAATCATCGACGGCCACTTCGATCACGATGAGATGGGCTACATCCGCACCGATACGAACATGGAGACCTCCATCCGTGGCCTGTTCGCCGCGGGTGACCTTCGAGCGCAGCTCACCCGCCAGGTGACCACGGCCACGGGCGACGGCACCACTGCCGCGATCGCGGTCGAGAAGTACCTCACCGCGCTTCGTCATGGACAGCGCAATGCACCCATCCTGTCGACAGGTGGGTACGCCGTGTGAGAATATCGCGATTCACGGTCGGAGCGTTCCAGGAAAACTGCTACCTGCTGGTCGACGAGGAGACGACGTCCGCCGTGCTCGTCGATCCCGGCGAGGAAGGCTCGCGGCTCGTTGCAGCGGTGAAGGAGGCCGGCGTGCGGCTCCAGGCGATCTGGGTGACCCATGCCCACCTGGATCACGTGGGGGGCATCGCCGAGGTGAAGCGTCATTTCGATGTTCCGATCTTTCTGCATCCCGACGATCTGCCGTTGTACCGCCTGGCCGATCGACAGGCAGCGGCCTATGGGCTGCCATTCGAGACGCCGCCACTTCCCGACCGCGTGTTCTCCGAGTCAGAGCCCCTCGTGCTGGGGACGCTTCGTTTTTCCGTGCTTCACGCTCCCGGGCACGCGCCCGGGCATGTCGTGATCCACGGCCACGGCGTCGCGTTTTGCGGCGATTGCGTCTTCGCTGGCTCGATCGGCCGCACGGACCTGCCGATGTCCGACGCACGCGCACTTGCTCGGTCGTTGGAGCGGATCGTCGAACTCCCGGCGGAAACGGCACTGTATCCCGGGCATGGCCCGCAGACGACGCTCGACCGCGAGCTCGTGAACAACCCGTTTCTCAATGGATCCGCACGAATCGTCGGCGCCTGAGGCGCCCGTGTGGGGTCCCGCCACCCAGCTGCTGCTGTCGGGCCTGTGGCTTGGGGCCTCCGCATTCTTTACCCTCGCGGTCGCACCTGCTGCGTTTTCTGCACTCCCCTCGCGCGACGCAGCCGGAGCACTGGTCGGCCGCGTGCTCCCAGCGCTCTTCTGGTCGGGCGCCGCAACCGGGCTTCTCCTGCTCGGCATGCAACTCCAGGACGCGCAACCACGCTTTCGGAGAAGTCGAATGGGTGCGGCGCTCGTCGTCGTCACGGCGTGCGCGATCGCTCAATTCGGGATCGCTCCTCGCATATCGAGACTGCGCGCCGCCGTGACCGGGCCGCTCGCCTCGCTCGACCCGAGTGACCCACTCCGCATTGCGTTTGGACGGCTGCACATGCTGAGCGTCGCCTGGCTCGGTGTCGCGATGGTCGCGTCGCTGGCCACGGTGGCGCTCCTGCTCATCATCATTCGATCGCGAGAGAGGACATGACCAAGGACGAAGGTCGCTTGCCGCGCGTCGCCGAGGACTCGGCCCCAGCCGAGATGCAACCAGCGTTCGACCGGTTCATTCGCGAGCGCGGGCGGGTCCCGAATCTCTTTCGCGTGGCCGCCAATCGGCCGGCCATCGGCGCCACCCTCGCCGAACACATGCGCGCGGTCATGGGGCCCGGGTCCGTCGACGTTCGGTTGAAGGAGCTGATCTCCATCCGCGTGTCTCACATCAACCGGTGCGAGTATTGACTGGCGTCACACACCGCCTTGGCAAGGCGGATGTCGGTGAGCGAGGAAATGCTCGTACATCTCGCCCAGGGGCAGTTGACCGACTTCGAGCCGGCGTGGCGCTCGGCCCTGGTTTTCGCCGACGAGATGACGCGGTCCGGTGGCCCGGTCGGTGACGCGCACTTCGCTGACCTCGCAGCGCACTTTTCCACGGAACAGATCGTGGAGATCACGGCGGTGGCCGCCCTGTTCAACTACTTCAATCGGTTCGCGAACTCGCTTAACATCCCTGTAACTCGGTGATGGGCGGCGCATGCGGTGGCGACCGGCATCTCGAGTGTCTCCGTCACTTCCGACTCCTCGCGACGCCATGACCTTCATTCGCCGGTTGCATCCTTCTGCGCTGCTCGCACTCACCCTTGGGGCCGGGGCGTGTCGATCGTTCGATGTCGAGCAGAATCAGTTCGCGATCATCAGCGTCCCGACTACTCCAGCCTCGGGTGGCGGCTTCATCACCAGTCCCTCGGCCATCTTTTTTGAGGGCACGGGCGTTCAGCTTTCGACGACCCAGGTCGGTATTGAAGGCTGTGTGGATCGCCTGCTCGGAACGCCCGCTCCTCCCGCGTTCGAGGACATCGATGCCGGGCCGGCAGTCGAGGTCAGCCTCAGCGGAATCGATGCGACGCTCCTTCCGGTGCCCTCGATCACCGGCGTAAAATACCAGCTCCCCAATGGCGTATCGTTTCCGTCCACGCCCGGCAATCAGATTACGCTGACGATCCCGGGTGCGGTGGGGGGATTTCCCGCGCGCGTCGTCCGGGCGCGCACCGTGGAAGCGTTTACGCCGAGCGCGATCGCATTACCGGCGGCGACGACTGACGAACTGCCCTTTACCTGGACCCCGCTCCCGAGCCTCCCGGGGTCCGCCATGTTCTATTCCTTCCGGTACGCGGCAACGGGAACCGCGAATTTCGACCGCGAGATCGCGTGCGTGTTCGCGGACGACGGCAGCGGCTCAGTTGCGGCCAACCTGCTCAACGGTTTCCGGACCTCCGGGTTCCGAGCGGTCTTCGCGCAGCGCGCGCTGGTCACGCTGGAGCGCTTCGGTAGCGCCGTCACCCACGTCACGTCGACACTTTCTGTCACCGTTCCCGTGGCGGGGGACCAATGAGCGCGAGCAACGAGGTTTCGGCGGCGGCCACCCGAACCGAAAAGGATCCCCTCGGGGCGATGCCCGTGCCGGCCGAGGCGTTGTTCGGTGTCCAGACCGTACGCGCGATGAAGAATTTCCCGATCAGCGGCCTGCGGCCGCTGCCGCCATTCGTCGATGCAACCGTCTGGATCAAGAAGGCGGCCGCACTCACGCACCGGGAGACAGGGCGCCTTGAACCCCGGCTCGCCGATGCCATCACGCGCGCTGCCGATGAGGTGCTGCAGGGTCAGCACCGTGACCAGTTCGTGGTCGACGTCTATCAGGCGGGGGCCGGCACATCGCACAACATGAACGCGAACGAAGTGTTGGCGAATCGCGCGAACGAGCTGCTCGGTACGGCGCGGGGGTCGTATGCTCCTGTGCATCCCAACGATCACGTCAACATGGCGCAGTCCACCAACGACGTGATCCCGACGGCGATCCGGCTGGCCTCCCTCGCCGCCCTCGTGCCCCTCCTCGACGCAGGGCGCGCGCTCCGCGATGCATTCAACGCCAAGGGGCGCGACTTCGATGAGGTGCTGAAGTCGGGGCGGACTCACCTCCAGGACGCCATGCCTATCCGCCTGGGGCAGGAGTTCACGGCGTATGGAGGTACGATCGACCGGTGTCTCCGCCGGCTCGAGGAAAGCGCCGACTACCTCAGGGACCTGGGAATCGGAGGCAGTGCGGTCGGGACCGGGGTCAATGTCGAACCGGAGTATCCCGCCTTGATGCTGAAGCATCTTCAGGAGATAAGTGGGCTCAAACTCCGGGAAGGCCAGGATCGCATTCAGCTGATGCAGAGCCTGGGTGACGTCGCGGCGTTCAGCAGCCAGCTTCGCGTGCTGGCACTCGATCTCGGAAAGATCGTGAGCGACCTGCGACTGATGGCGAGTGGCCCGCGGACGGGCCTCGATGAGATCCGGCTGCCTGCCGTGCAGCCAGGCTCCTCGATCATGCCGGGGAAGGTGAATCCGTCGATTCCGGAGATGGTGAACCAGGTGTGCTTCCAGGTCATCGGGAACGATGCCTGCGTGGGGGCGTGTGCCGAACACGGCCAGCTCGAGCTCAACGTCATGATGCCCGTGATCGCGTACAATGTGCTCCTGTCCGAGCAGATCCTGGCCAACGCGATGAACGCGCTGACCGAACGCTGCGTGAAGGGCATCGAGGCCAACGAGGCGCAGTGCCGTTACTGGCTCGAGCGTTCAGCCGCGCTTGCGACGGCGCTCGCGCCGCAGATCGGCTATCAGCGTGCGGCGGAGCTCAGCAAGCAATCGGTGAAGGAGAACGTGCTCATTCGCGACCTCGTCGCTCGAGAGAAGGTGCTCCCCCCCGCAGAGATCGACGCGGTGCTCGACATGCGGCGCATGACCGAGATCGGCGTGCCGGGCGGTGCGCACGGAGGAGTGTCGGCCGGGTAGTCGCGCGCGCCTTGTCTCCGACGCGCTTCGGGCCTATCCTCAGTCCGTGCGCATTACGACGTGGGCCGAATACGGAATCATCTGCGCGCTTCACCTGGCGAAGCGCGTGGCGGACGGCCCCGTCACCGGACGGGAAATCGCGGCGCTGGAGCGCCTTCCCGCCGACTACGTCGAACAGATTCTCCTCCGGCTCCGCAGGGCGGAGATCATCCGAAGCACGCGTGGTGCCCACGGCGGGTACGCCCTGGCTCGACCGGCCGCCGAAGTCTCGGTCCGCGATGTGATCGCGGCCTCGGAGCTGTCGACATTCGACCTGCACTGCGTATCGCACCCCGTGGGTGAGGATCGGTGCGCCGATTCCGGCAATTGCAGCATTCGTCCGGTGTGGGTCCTGCTCCAGCAAAAGATCGACGAGGTGTTGCAGAGCGTGAACCTCGAGGACCTCATGGCTGACGAGCCGGCCGTGCGTCAGCGCGTCGGGCTGCCTGTCCTGCTGGCCTGACCCGACCCGCGGATGGCACTTCGCATCTGGCGCGAGTGGCGGGAATCCCGGGCGTTGTCACGCCGGGTCAGCAGCTACGTCGCGGCCGTGCGTGCGGAACCGAGCGACGATGACGCCCGGTGGCTCGCCGACGTCGCCACCCGCGGCGATATCGATCATGCGCGATGGGAACTGCGGTATGCCCGGCGCGCGCTGGGACTGCTTGCGGCGCAGCGCGACGCGCTCGACGACCGGACCCCATCGGCGGTAGCGCGCGAGCTCACCGTATCGCTCGCCCGCGAGCCCCTCGTCGACGCAGGCAAGCTCGAGATCGCCCAGCGCCAGTTCCACCAACGCCTCCGCACCTACGCGGATATCCTGAACCAACGAACCGTTGGGGAGCCAACCGCCGCCCGGCTCGGCCGCGCGCTGATCGCATTCGCGGCGAGCAGCCCGGTTGCGAAGCCGGAGGTCGTCAACCGCGCCGGGGCGCTCCTCGCCACCTATCTCGCCGAGGGAAGTGCCGCGCTCGAGCGTACGTTCGGTGCCGCGTCGCTTCCGGAACACGTGCCCCCTTCCGCGGCAGCAGCGAAGCTCGGATGAAAAAATCGCGCGGAGTGACGTCCGCGCGATTCATGATCCAGTGCCGAAGGGGGGACTCGAACCCCCACGGGCTATCGCCCACTGCGCCCTGAACGCAGCGCGTCTACCAGTTCCACCACTTCGGCGTAGGCGAGCAACCTATCCCGGCGCGGAGGGCAAGTCAACGCAAGCACCGTTGCCGGTGATGGGGTGCAGGAATAACTTGTCACCCTCCATTTCCCGCCGATCCCTGTGGCGACGTGTGTGCCGCCGCCCACGCTTCGGGGCAGGGCCGTCACCGACCTCTGCGTGCGACGCCCCCGATGGCCGAGCCTGACAACGACGATATCCAGACGATCGCCCGGAACAGACGGGCGCGTTTCGACTATCACATCCTGGAGACCTGGGAAGCCGGAATCGTGCTGACCGGGACGGAGGTGAAGGCGCTCCGCGCGGGCAAGGCGAATATTGCCGATGCGTACGCTGTCGTGAACTCGGGGGAGGTCTTCCTGCTCAACCTCAGTATTCCGTTGTACGAGCAGGGTAACCGCAACAACCATGAGCCGACCCGCACGAGAAAGCTGTTGCTGCACCGGCGGGAGATTCGTCGCATGATCGGGGCGGTCGAGCGCCAGGGACTGACTCTGGTCGCGCTCGAGCTCTACTTCAAACGCGGGGTTGCGAAGGTGTCGATCGCACTGGGCAAGGGAAAGCAGCTGCACGACAAGCGAGCCACGGAACGCGAGCGCGATGACGCGCGCGAGATGGCTCGGGCCATCCGCACGCGATGATCGCGGCGCTCGCGCTCCTCCTGCAAATTGGCGCCGCGCCGCCAGCTGTGCTGTCCGTGCGGGTCGGTGAGCGGACAGCCACCCTCCCCCTCGTCGCGACGTCGTCAGGCCCGGCGGTAGCGCCCGATCGTCTCGCGGCCCTGATTGACACGCGGGTCCGGTCGGATGCCAATGGTCACCACGTCCTCATCCTGGCGGGCGTTGTCTTCGAGTTGAGCGAACAAGTGCCGTTCGCGCGGATAGGTCTCGAAGTCACGCCGCTGGTCGGAGCCCCGTACACCACGGGGGGACGCCTCTTCGTGCCGCTCCAGCTCATTGTGGAGGTCTTTCCCCGATTTGCTCGGGGAGCGGCAACGTACGACCCCATTGCCGGTGAGCTCCGCATCGTTCGGAGCGGTGTCGCGAAAGCGGCCAGCCCCGTTGCGTCGCCGCCCCCGAGAAAACGTGTCGTCGTCGTCGACGCAGGACATGGCGGGCACGACCCCGGTACCAGTGGGCGGGCAGGCAACGGAACGGTGCTCATCGAGAAGGACGTAGCCCTCGCGGTCGCCCGGCAGCTCGAGGTGGAGCTCCGGAAGCGAAACGTGGACGTCGTCATGACGCGGTCGGGCGATGTCTTCGTTCCGCTGCCGGAGCGCGGGAGAATCGCGAACCAGCGCCGCGGCGACCTGTTCATTTCCGTCCACGTCAACGCGTCAGCCCCACGCTCACGGACCGCTGCGACCGCGCGTGGCGTCGAGACGTACTTCCTGGCAGTCGCCAAGACGGAGGACGCCCAGCGGGTGGCCGATATGGAGAATGCCTCGATCCGATTCGAGGCGGTCTCCCACGTCGCGAAGGAGGACCCGCTCTCCTTCATCATCAACGACATGGCGGAGAACGAGCATCTCCGGGAGTCGAGTGAGCTCGCCTCCCTCGTGCAGAAACGGTTGACGACCGCCCAGCCCGCGTTCGATCGCGGGGTGAAACAGGGTCCGTTCCGCGTCCTCGTGACATCGTACATGCCCGC
>JANOCW010000205.1:0-23692 GCA_031412375.1 Gemmatimonadaceae bacterium
CTTTCCTCGCCGTTCCCCTGCTCGCGACGTTCAAGATCCTGTGCGATCACATTGCATCGCTCGCCGCCGTCGGACAGTTCCTCGGGGAGCGCGATCACGACGAACGGCGAGTGAGCGTTCGGGTTTCCCCGCAGGGCGAACCGGCAGCGGAGCGGCAGGTATCCTGAACTGATCGCTGGCTCAGCCAACGGACTCTCACTGCACCATCGTCCCCGCCGCGGCTCCTACAAGCCGCGGCTCCTACAATACGATGTCCCCACCGGGGTCAGATCGACGAAGCTTCTCGGCCCGCTGTGACAGGTCGGCGATGCGCTGCCGCTCTTCGGCGCGATCGCGCCTGGCGTCCTCCCAGCGCGGTACGCCATCCTGATCGAGAGGGATGCGAAGGACGGCGCCCTCTACCCGACACGACTTCGGTACGTGCGCGGCGGGTACATCGATGGCGCGATCGTCGTCGCCAACGACGACAAGCGTGTTTCCTTCACGCCGGTCCACGACGAAGACCCGTGATCGCACGACGGTCATGGAGTGTGTGCTCCTGGAGGCGTGACCGCGCGGATCGAGAATCGCCCATCCGGCGTCGCGCTGATCTCGATGGTCCCGAGCTCGTCGGTGCGGAGAACGCGCGCGCCGACGGCGGTCCAGAGCGATTCAGTCAGCACCGACGGATGGCCGTACGCATTTCGTGCTCCCACCGAGATGATCGCCATGGCCGGAGCTGTTGCCCTGACCCACTCCGGAGCTGTGCCATTCCGGCTGCCGTGGTGCGCGACCTTGACCATCGTCGCCCGGAAAGTCCGGCCCTGCTTCAGCCAGCCCGCGAGCTGTCGAAGCTCGGAGTCACCGGTGTACAGGGCGGTGAATGTGCCGTGCTCGATCACGACGCCCACAGAGTTGTCGTTCTGCAAGTTGTTGACGCCAGGCGACGAGAGGATGCGAACCGTCACCGTACCAATGGTGATGGTCCGGTCGGTCGCCTCCAGGAAGAGCAATCCGGCTTCGCGCTCGAGCGCGGCGATCGTTCGCTGGTAGATCGCGGTCGGTTGCGGAATGCCGTTCTCGATGTAGGCGCGAACGGCGAACGCGGCGAGGACCTGTGGCATGCCACCGATATGGTCGGCATGGTTGTGGGAGGCGACAACCAGATCGATTGAATCCACGCCTTCGGCGCGGAGAATGTCTGCAACGACGTCTGCGTTCGGACCCGCATCGATGAGGATGCGCCGTCCATCCGGAGTCGTGATCAGCGCTGCATCGCCCTGGCCGACATCGAGCTGCAGGATCCGAAGCGCCCCGACAGCCTCGAACCCTGGTTCCCCGGGCAACGGAGTTGCGAGGGCCGCGCCGACGCCGAGCGCCGCCACCGACAACACCGCGATGCCGACGGCACGCGCTTTCAGGCAACGCAAGTAATGGTTAGTTCTCACCGCACAATGACTGTTTCCACCGCTTCACCGTGCGAGACGATACCGGCTACCGAGACACGGCACAATGCCGTCCCGCCGCACCGCGCTAGGCTGCTCGGCGCTCCGCCCACCACTCCCTCGCCTGCTCCTCGCCCCACGGTTCCGTCTCGACCGCGGCGAGCCATGTGGCCAGCTCGGCGGCGCTGCCCAGCCTGTCGGCCGGACGCTTCGCCAGGCACGCGAGCACGACCTGGTCGAGACCGGGAGGGATATGCTGCTCGGCGCGCGTCGAGGGCGGCGGCGGCTCGACCTGCATGTGTTTGGCAACCATCTGGACGAGCGTGTCCGCTTCGAATACCAGCTTGCCGGTGAGCAGGAAGTACGCGACGCAGCCGAGTGCATAGATGTCAGCGCGTGGGTCCACCACCTCGCCGAGTGACATTTCCGGCGCCATGTAGGCGGGAGTTCCGGGAGTCATTCCGGTTTCAGTCGCGAGGGTGTCTTCGGAGCTGGCGCCGCCGACCGCCTTGACGAGGCCGAAGTCCAGCACCTTCACGTAGTCGTGGCGGAGTCCGACGCGGCCGACGTGAATGTTCGCCGGCTTGATGTCACGGTGGACGAGTCCGGAGAGATGCGCTTCCTCGAGCGAGTCACACACCTGCCGGATGATGTGGATCACCCTCCCCGGCGGGAGCGGCCCGTGTCGCCGGACGAGCGTCTCGAGGTCCAGGCCATCCAGCAGCTCCATGACGAAATAGAACGTTTCGTCCTCCGTGACGCCGAAGTCGTACAGCTGGACGGTGTGCGGCGACCGGAGATTCGCGGCGGCTTCTGCCTCGCGGCGAAAGCGCCTCACGGCGAGCTGCGCGCCCTCGCCCTTTGCATCGCGGACCTTTTCTGGTCTGATCAGCTTGATGGCGGCAGGCCGCGCCAGCATTCGATGCGTCGCTTGGTACACCTCGCCCATGCCGCCGCGGCCGAGCAAGTCCCCAAGCTGATAGCTCCCGAGCTCGCGCGCGCGGCCCACCTGCTCTCCCAACCGTGTAAGGACGTGCGAAATCACCACCGCGACCGAAACGAGGATATAGTCGGGATAGTGCATGACCAGCGCGCTGGTAGCCGATCCGAACTGCCAGCTCCCGCGCGCCAGCACGACCAGCATGGCCACCGGGTTCATGGAGACGGCGAAGAGGCTCGCGGTGAGCGTCTTCCACGGTGTGTTCGGCACAATGGCGGCGAACATGAGCACGACGGATCCGATCCAGCTGATCTGTGGGGTCATCTGCAGCGGGTGCACTGCATCGGTCCAGTGGTTCATCGTCCCGAGCGCGACTGCGTTGAGGACCATGTAGCCGAGACCGACATTCAGGACGACGGCCGGGTTTCGCTGTGTTCGCCGCGTGTGCGCAAACAATCCGATCGACACGAGGATCATGATTCCGCCGATCACATCCGGGATCTCGAACTGCGTCCAGCGCGAGGGGGCTCCCGGCAGTGGAGCGATGAGGACGCGATCGATGATCACGCCGGTGGCCCACAGCGCGGCCGCGAGTAGCGACATGATCCCGAGCCGGCGAGAGGCTTCACGAAGCAGGTCATCCGGCAGGCCGCGGCGGCGGGCATGCATCGGGTCGAGGCTGTCGGGTGTACTCGGCGGAACGGGAACTTTCAGAAGATCCATGCGCAACGTTGAGACCGAGACTGGCATGGCGCAACTGCGGCGAGACTCTCGCGTCTCCTGCGGTCGTGCTCCGCGCGCTCTAACGAGAGTTATCTGCCAGCGGGGTCGTCTCTTGCATTTCCACTGGAAGGCGCCGACAATCAGACAGGGTGCGCCACCGTGAAGAGCTGGCCGGATCATGCAGAATCCGAGGACGCATGTCGACTGAAGCGAGCTGCGACGACATCCGCGCGATCACCGCGGTAAAACCACCGCAACGGCGCGAATGCATCGAGTGCATGCGGATCGGGGGCGAGTGGGTGCACCTCCGCACCTGCCAGGAGTGCGGGCTGACTCATTGCTGCGACGACTCGCCTAATCGTCACGCGACGCGTCATTCACGCGATTCCGGGCATCCGGTCATTGCGTCCGCCGAACCGGGAGAGCGCTGGCTCTACTGTTATCCGGACGACGCATTTGCAGAATACTGAGGCGCGATTCGCGAGCCCGCTCTCGCGCTCGGCACTCCTGAGCTGGTACCGCCGCAACCGCGATCGGACCCGTCAGATCTTCGACCTCGTCTCCGAGGAGGCGTACTTCAGCCAACCGATCGCCCTGCGCCACCCGATCGTGTTCTATGAAGGCCACCTGCCCGCCTTCAGCTTCAACACCGTCGTGCGGAAGGCGCTCGGCATGCCCAGCATCGATCGCGACCTCGAGACACTGTTCGCACGCGGCATCGATCCGCATGAATCGACGGCAGCGGGCGGCGACTCGCGTTCGCGATGGCCGTCGCGTGCGACCGTTCGTGCATTCGCTGACGAAGCCGACCGCCATGTGATCGCCGCGCTCGAGAACGCAGAACTCTCACAGGCCGGCCATCCGTTGCTCGACCGCGCCGAGGCGGTCTTCAGCATTCTCGAGCACGAGGCGATGCACCAGGAGACGCTCCTGTACATGTGGCATCGCCTTCCCGTGTCGCAGAAAACGAAGCCTGCGGGCTACCGCGCGCGCGCCGCCGGCCCCACACCGCCGCACGAGTGGATTCACGTTCCCGCCGGTGATGCTGTCCTCGGCGCCGACCGGGATTCGATCGAGTTCGGATGGGACAACGAGACTCCGGCGCTGGTCGAGCCGACGTCGGCATTCACCATCGAACGGCATGACGTCACCAACGCGCGTTACCTCGAGTTCGTCGCCGCCGGTGGATATCGTGACGCTCGCTGGTGGGCGCCCGACGATTGGCAGTGGGTGCAGGCGGAACGCGTCGAGCACCCGTTGTTCTGGGAGCGCACCGGCGACGACGCATGGCACTGGCAAGGCATGTTCGAGCACTTGCCCCTCCCGCTGTCGTGGCCGGTGTACATCAGCCATGCGGAGGCGTGCGCGTTTGCGCGCTGGAGCGGTGCGAGGTTGCCAACCGAGGCCGAGTTCCAGCGCGCGGCCTTCGGTTCGCCGGCAGGTGACCGCCCGCACCCGTGGGGCTCGGAGCCCCCGTCCACGCATCGCGGCGTGTTCGACTTCTCGAGCTGGGACCCCGAACCGGCTGGAACGCACCCGTCGGGTGCGAGCGCATGGGGGATCGAGGATCTGGTCGGGAATGGGTGGGAGTGGACCAGCACGGTCTTCGCGCCCTTCCCCGGCTTCCGGGCCATGGCGTCCTACCCGGAGTACTCCGCGGACTTCTTCGATGGGCAACATTTCGTCATGAAAGGCGCATCACCCGTGACGGCGCGCGAGCTGCTGCGGCCGACCTTCCGCAACTGGTTTCGCGGTCGGTATCCATACGTCTACGCCACGTTTCGCTGCGCCAGGGACGCGTCCCCGAGTTCCTGACCAGTTTGCTCCCGATGTTCGCTACTATCTCTCGCTGACGCCGCGTCAGCTGCCGTCGCGGTATCTCTACGACGACCTCGGATCGGCGCTCTTCGAGGCCATCTGTCGGCTGCCGTGGTATGGAATCACGCGCGCGGAGACACAGCTGCTGGCGACGCATGGCCGCGCCATTCTCGACCGCATCACGGGGTTGTGCACCGTGGTCGAGCTGGGTCCTGGAAGTGGGGACAAGCTCGCCACCCTGCTCGCGACGCACGGCCGCGCTCCACTCTCCGTGCATCTCGTGGACATGTCACGGGCCGCACTCGAGGCGGCGCGTCGCGCGCTGCCCGACGACCGCGGTCTCACCGTGGAGACGCACGAAGCCACATACGAAGTTGGGCTCGCCGCCGCGATGAGGACTCGGCGATCCCCCGGCGCGACGCTCGCCCTCTTTCTTGGCTCCAACATCGGAAATTTCGATCCGCCGGGCAGCGATGCGCTGCTGAGGCACATTCGCGGTGCGCTGACCGCCGGTGACTTCCTGCTGCTCGGCACCGATCTCGTCAAGCCGGAAACGGAGCTCCTGCTCGCCTACGATGATCCGCTTGGCGTCACCGCAGCGTTCAACCGGAACCTCCTCGTGCGCGCCAACCGGGAGCTCGGCGCTGACTTCGTGGTCGAGGCGTTTGCCCACCGTGCGGTGTGGAACGCCGAGTCATCGCGCGTCGAGATGCATCTCGTCAGCCAACGCCGGCAGCTCGTATCGGTCCCGGCGGCTGGTCTCCAGCTCACGTTCGAGCGCGGGGAGGCGATCTGGACGGAGAGCTCGTACAAGTATCGGAAGGAAGACGTCGTGGCCATCGTCGCGCGTGCCGGATTCGCGATGGTCGAACAGTGGACGGAGGAAACCTTTGCACTCACGCTCGCTGCGGCGGTATAGCCATTCAGCTTTGCTGAAGTGACAGCATGACTGCAGTCCGCGCGCGCTAGACTGCCGGCGGCACGATCGGGAGGGTGAACGAGAAGGTCGTGCCCTTGTTGACGACGCTCTCGACCCAGATCCGTCCGCCATGGGCTTCGATGATGCCCTTGGCGATGAACAGGCCGAGCCCCGCGCCGGCGCGACGAGATTGCTGCGCCTGCCAGAAACGGTCGAAGAGATGGGCGAGGCTGTCAGCGGGTATCCCGGATCCCGTGTCGGCGACCGTGAAGACCGCCTCACCCCGCGTGGCCTGGCCACGGACCGTGATGCGTCCACCCGCTGGCGTGAACTTCAATGCGTTGCCGACGAGGTTGCTGAACACCTGAAAGACACGACCCCGGTCCGCCCGAACGTCGACGGGCGGACCCTCCCATGCGTGGGTCAGCTCGATCCTGGCCGCGACGGCGAGCTGCGTCGTATCGAGCAACGCCTCGTCGAGCAGCGATTTCGCATCGAGATCGACTGGATCGACGGCGAGTCGCTTCGCGTCGATGCGGGTGACGTCCAGCAGATCCTCGATCAGGGCGTTGGCCCGACGCGAGGCGCGCAGAATGATGTCGAGCTGGTTCGACAGCGACACCGGCGGCGCGCCCGGTGCCGGGCTCGGCAGCGTCACCCCGGCGCTGCCGATCAGCTCGAGGACGAAAGAAGAGCTGAGCTGAATGGTGTGCAACGGATTGCGGAGATCATGCGAGACGATTCCGAGGACGTCGTCGCGTGCCCGCGTCGCCTGCCTTGCCTGCTCGTACAGGCGTGCGTTGTCCACCGCGAGCGCCGCACGGCGGGCGAGATCCGCGGCGAGATCGAGCTCGTCGTCACCATACACCCGGCCAGCCGACGTCGCGATGAGATACAGGGCTCCGAGTGTCTCCCCCCGTGCGACCAGGGGCACGGCGATGAACCCACGCACGCCTTGTGATGCCAGCGGGACGTCGGATGTCATCGCCGGATCGGGAACGATGAGGCGTGCATGCTGCAGCCCGACCGCGGCCGACAGGTGGTGCGACCCGTCGGGGAGCGGCGCCGAGAGCAGGGCGCTCAACGCCGCCGTGGACGCGTCACCCTGAGCGACCTCGACGCGCCGGACATTGCCGTCCGCATCACGCGCGTCCACGACGCAGAGGTCAGCGATGGACGGGACGACCATCCGTGCCAGGTCCCGGAGGATCTGATCCGCGTCGAGCGACGCGGAGAGCAGCTCGCCGGCCTCCGCCAAAAAGCGTGCACGGCGCTCCGCGGCTCGCACGGCCTCGCTCGAGAACATGAGGTCTTCGTAGCTGGAGACGACCAGCCCGAGGATGTGCTCGGTGTCGGCCGCGATCGTGAACTTTGAGCCGAGGAGGGTCACCTCGACCGGCGGGGTCGGCGGCTCCGACGCTCGAGCGGGTCGCGCGATGGCGGCGCGCACGCGGGCAAGCAGTCGCCCGGCGACGTACGGCTTGCTGACGTAGCTGTCGGCGCCGCTCGCCAGTCCCCGCACAATGGCCAGTGGGTCGTTGAGGCTCGTGAGGAGCACGACCGGGAGGTCGTGGGACCGCGGATCGGACTTGATGCGCTCGGCAACCTCGTAGCCGCTAATGTCCGGCATGACGACATCGCTGAGGACGAGATCGAAGTGCTCGTGCATGACCAGCTCCATCGCGCGCCTGCCCCCGCGCGCGACGACGACCTCATATCCTGCCTCCTCGAGCAAGTGGGCGAGGGCGGCGGCCTGGGTGGCGCTGTCCTCGACGGCGAGGATCCGCTTCTTCATTTCACCGCCTCGACGAGGCGCGGGGCAATGTCCTGCAGCGGAAGCACCGCGCTCACCACCCCCGCGCGCACTGCCTCGCGCGGCATTCCGTAGACGACCGAAGTTGCCTCGTCCTGCGCGACGACCAGTCCGCCGGCCGCATGGACGGCGCGAAGCCCACTGACTCCGTCGTCTCCCATGCCGGTCAGGATCACGGCGATCATCGCGCCGCCGTAGGCTCCTGCCGCGCTTTCGAACAGGTGCGATGCCGAGGGCCGAAACAATCCCACCGGCGCAGCGCTCGACAGCAGGATGCGCCCGTTGTCGCGAATCCCGAGATGCTGATCGTCCGGCGCGATGTAGACGACGCCCGCGCACGCGACCTCGGACGATGTTGCCACCCGCACGGACAGCGACGTGTTGGCGCCCAGCCAGTTCGCGAGCCCACCGACGAACCCCTTCGAGATGTGCTGGACGACGAGCACCGGGGCGCTGAAGGTGCTCGGCAGTGCGTTGAGGAGGTCGCGAAGCGCAGCGGGACCGCCGGTCGAAGCGCCGATCGCGACAAGGCGTGGACGCTCCGCGGATATCAGGGGCACGCTGACCGGCGTGAAGCGGGAACGAACGGCCGCCGAGGCTCCCCATCGCCGGACGACCTTCACTCCGCTCATGACTTTCACCATGGCGACGAGCTGTTGGCGTTGCTCGTCGAAGCGTGGCGACAGCGGTCCCTCCGGCTTGGCGAGGACCATCAACGCCCCCGCGCGGGTCGCCTCGAGCGAAAGCTCGATCTCGCTGTCACTCGCGCGCGCCGAGACGATGATAATCGGCGTCGGGACCTTGCCCATGATTCGCATGGTCGCCTCGAGGCCGTCGAGCTCCGGCATCTGCACATCCATGGTGATGAGGTCGGGGTGCAGTCGCTCCGCCATCTCCACCGCTTCCGCGCCATTGACCGCTTCGCCGACGACGACGATCTCCGCATCACTCGTCAGCATCTCGACGAGCAGCCGTCGCGCCGTCGGCGAGTCCTCCGCCACGAGGACGCGAATCATGCGGGCTCCCCCAGCAGCTGACGGACGATCCCGATCAGCGTGTCCTGGTCGAAGCTGGACTTGGTGATGTATGCGTCCGCCCCCGCCTCGAGTCCGCGCGCGCGGTGCTCCGGCTTGTCGAGGGAAGTCACGAGGATCACCGGTAGCCTGGCGTGAGCGGTGGACGCGCGAATCTGCTCCGTCAGCCCGAGCCCATCGAGCACCGGCATCTCCACGTCGCTCACCACGAGGTCGATCCCCCCGTGCTGCACGAGTCGCCACGCGTCGGCACCATCCACCGCCGTCGTCACGCGAAATCCCGCCGCGGACAGGACGCTTTCCTCGAGCGTACGGGTGGTGATCGAATCATCCACGACGAGCAGGTGCCATTGACGGCGGGCGGCACTGGTCTCGACCGCGAAGCGGGCCGACGCCCGAGCGTCGCCGCGCCTCCCCGTGGTGGCGAGCGCTCCGGCGTTGACGACGAGCGCCACCCGCGTGCCGTCGAGGAGTGACGCGCCGGAGAACCGCGCGCTCGTCTCCTCCCCCGCGTATTCCAGCGGGCGAACGACTATTTCGCGCTCCTCGACCAGCTCGTCGACGACGATGGCGAGGCGCCGGCCCGCCGCGGCAAGCACGATCACCTCCAACGTCGCCGCGGCGGACACGTCCGCCAACGGAGGGCCGAGCAGGCTCGCAAGCGATGCGAGCGGAATGGGCGTGCTCCCGTTGGGTAGAACGCTCTGTCCTTCCACCGAACGCACATCCGCGCGCGGAACGCGCACCATGCGCTCGACGAACACCGTCGGAATGGCGAACGTCTGGCCGCCGGCGATGACGATGATCGCGCGGAGCGTTGCGACGCTGACTGGGGCCTCGATCGTGAACGTCGTGCCGATTCCCTCTTCCCAATCGACATCGACCGTCCCACCGAACCGTTCGATGGCCGTGCGCACGATGTCCAACCCTACACCACGCCCCGAGATCGCGGTGGTCACGCGCCTGGTGCTGAATCCGCTCTCGAACAACGATCGCACGACATCGTGGTCATCGGCGGGCACGGCGCGACCCCGTTCGACCAGTGCTGCGCGAATGGCCGTGACGTCGAGCCCTGCTCCATCATCGGCGATGCTGACCCGAAGGCGATCACCGCCGAGCTCCGCGCGGATGACGATCCGTCCCTCGGCTGGCTTGCCACGCGCCCGACGGACCTCGCTCACCTCCAGCCCGTGGTCGACGGCGTTGCGCACCAGGTGCAGGAGAGGCTCGCGAAGCCCATCGAGAACCGTGCGATCGGCTTCGACATTTTCCCCTTCGACCGTCACCAGGACGTCCTTCCCGAGGCTGACGGCAACGTCCCGCGCGGCGCGGGGGAGCTGACCCGCGATGTCGGCGAACGGTCGCATTCTCAGGCGCCGCACGCTGTCGACGAGCCGCGCCGTCGTTCCTCCCAGGGTACGCGCATCGTCACCGAGCGCTCGCGCGAGCTGGCCCACCTGCTGATCGATTCGCGCGAGATGATCATCCACCGAGGCGAATGCCGCGGCCAGCACTGGCGACACTGCGGCTCGCGCGCGACTGCTGCCGTCACGGGTTGCACGCCGCCACTCGGTTCGCCACGAGCGCACCATCTCGGCGACGGCATCCGCCTCGGCAGGGCGATCGCTGATCGTGCCCGTCATGCCGAGCAACTCGCCAGCCGCCGTGATCAGTGAATCGAGCTGCCGCGCGCCAACGCGCAGTTGATCGTCGCGCGCCGGTCCGGCGGCCGTCGCAGCGGACGTCTCCGCCGGCTTGTCAGTGGCGCGAGTGCCGTGCGCATCCTCCGGGCTGCGACGGGCCGCCCCCGGTTGTGCGGCGACCGAAGGAGTTTCTCCGGGATCCGTGCGAACCGCTGCGAGACCTGCGGGAACCGCTGGTCCCTCCCCCTGTTGAACGCCCCGCCGCCCGGCGTGGCCCTGCGCGGCGGCGGCCCGACGACGCAACTGCTGCAGCAGCTCCGTGATCACCGGGGACGTCCCCGCGTCCTTGCCTTCGCGCAGACGACGTCCCGCGTCGGCAAGGGCATCGGAACCGGCGAAGAGCAACGCGACCTGGGCCCCGCTGAGCGGCGTCCCGGCATCGCGGGCACCGGCGCACATCGTCTCGAGCGCGTGGCAGACTTCCTCGATCGGCCTGACGCCGGCCGCCCTCGCGGCACCCTTGAGCGTGTGGGCAACGCGGAACACCGAGCGGAGTCGCTCTGCGTCACCCGGCTCACGCTCGAGCGTCAGCAGGTCGACGTCGAGCGCGCGCAACTGCTCCTCGAGCTCGTCGAGAAATGTCGCCAGCAGGCGCGCCGCGAGATCGGCGCGCCCGCCCATCCCGCTATTCGTCAATCCGCGTAGGCCCGGCCGGCCGCCACTTTTCCGCCGACCAGCGCGGTCAGTCGCGAGCCGAGGCGATTGAGATCCATGGCCGCCTGTTCCGACTGACGCGTCGCGGTGAGGCTCTGCTGCGTGGCGTCGTGAATGTTGGAAATCGCCTGGCGAATCTGTTCCATCCCGATCGCCTGTTGACCCGCCGACGCCACGATCTGCGCCGACGCCTGAGCGGCATCCGCCGCGGTCTCGGCAAGCCCCGTGATGGTCTCGCCCATCTGCTTCATCTGGTTCGTGGCCAGCGCGACCTGCTTCGTGCCCTGCTCCGTCGTCATCACCGCCGCGCTCGTGGCGCGCTGGATGTCACCGAGGATCTGGCGTACCTGGATCGTGCTCTGCTTGGCCTGCCCGGCGAGCGACTTGATCTCCGCCGCTACCACGGCGAAGCCACGTCCGTGCTCGCCCGCACGGGCGCTCTCCACGGCGGCGTTCAACGCGAGGAGCTTCGTCTGCTCGGCGATGTCGCTGACGGCGGTGATGATCTCGCCAATCGCCTGCGCCTGTTCGGCGAGCGACACGATGCTCTCGGCGATCGAGCCAACCTGTCCTTCCACCGCTCGCATCGCGACCGTCGTATCCTCGACGGCCTTGCGACCCTGGCGCGCGCGCTCCGCCGAGCGCTGGGCGGACTCCGCCACCGCCTTCGCGCGCTGCGCAGCCTGATTGGCCGTCTGCGACACCTCGTCGACGGTGGCGACTGTTTCCGAAACGGCCGCCATCGTCTCGTTGGTCCCGGCCGCCTGTTCCGTCGTCGCGGCGAGGATCTGTGCGGCGCTCGAGGAGATCACCGCCGATGTCTCCTGCAGCGGGCCGTTGATGGAGCGCGTGAGGACATACGCCGCAGCCCCGCCGCCGATGAGGGCGATCACCATTCCGATGAGCAGGCCTCGTTGCGCGGCTGACGATGTCCCCCCGCCCTCGGTGGCGACGGAGTCGCTGAAGTTCCGCGACCACTCGACGCGCTCCCCGATCCGCTCATCCAGTTGCTGGCGAAAGGGCTGGACGCGCGATGTCCGAATCCGGTTTGCCTCGGCGACGTTGCCGATCCGTCGCGCAGCCGCCGCTTCGTCCGCTGCCAATGACCAGGCGTCAGTGAGCGAATCGACCTGTTGCCACGGCCGCTGTTCTCGCGCGGGTGCGGCCGACGCGATGCTGTCGATGAGCGCCTTCGTGTACGCGACGCGGGTCGCCTTCCCCGTGACGTACTCCTCCCCACCGTCGAGGAGATAGCGGAGGTGCTCCACGTTCGCGGCCCGAATCTCGGATTCCGCCCGAAGGGCGGGCGCAAGCAGCCTGCGGCGCGCCTGGAGGGCACTGTCGTACGATTGGGTCGTCTGTCTGAGCGCCCAGTAACCGCCGGCGGCGACAAGCACGACCAGCATCAGCGTGAGCGCAAAGCCGAGCACGATGCGTCGGCCAATGGTGAAAGGCATGCGTGGCAGTTCTCCGGTAGACTAGTTCGGGGTGGCGAATCGAGCCACCAGGCCGGCGGCATCGAGCACGATCAGCGCATCGCTCGTCACTCCGCGGACGATATCCCGACGGGCCGGAGCGACATCGTCGACCGGTCCGATCTGGTGCGCATGGAGCTGGAGCACGTCTTCGACCTCGTCCGCGACAATGCCGAACGAGGCGCGCCGATCACCCATGACGAGGATCCGCGTCGCATCGCCGACCACGACGGCCCCGCTGCGGCCGAGCGCGACGTCGAGCACCGTCAGGACCCGCCCACGCCATGCGACGACGCCCACGACCGGGGCGGGCGCGCCGGGAATCGGCCACAGTCCAGAGGGGCGGTGGACCTCGATGATGTGATCGAGCGCGATTGCGAGGCGCTCGTCGCTCAGCCGGATGACGAGCAGCGACAATGCCCCGTCGGCGTCGCCTTGCACGGTGACGTGCGCGGCAAGCGGCACCGCGAGCGCGCGCGCTCTGCGCTCGAGAAGCGCATGTGCCGCGTTCGCGTCCGATATCTTGGGCGGCTCGCGTCGCGAGCCCGGCCGAGGGTCTCGATTCGGAAGCGCGCGATGCGCAGGAGGTGAGACGCATCGGCGCCGTCGGCGCCGGGTACGAGTGTGTCTGGAGCGAGCCCTGTCAGAAGCGCCTCTGCGTTGATGAATGCGAGGCGGGCCCTTGCCGTGTCGCCGATTCGGGAGAGAGCGTCGCCGAGGGCGAGATGCGCGACCGTGAAGTGCGGGTCGAGATACAGTGCCCGCCGCGCCGCCACGCTCGCCTCGGCATGACGGCCACCCTCTGCGAGGAGTATGCCGTGCAGATGTGTCAGCTCGGCTGAGATGCGATGATGATCGAGCGCGGCGGCGCAGGCTTCACCCGCGGCAGCGAGCTGGCCGCGGTTGGCCAGGCTCCGCACGAGCACGACCCAGGTCGCCTCGTCGTCGTCTCCCTGCGCGATGGCAGCACGAGCCAGGCGGGCTGCGGCGTCGTAATCGGCTTGGTCGTAGGCGCTGTGTTGGCTGTCCCGGGGCTCCGCAGGATCATTCGCTGGGTCGAACGATTCGACGCGAAGCGAGGTATCCGGCCGGGGCGCAGTGCGCGCTACCTGGGGCGGGGGTTCGAGTACCTCCGCGGGGACAAATACCGCCGGTAACGAATCCTCGACCGGGAGGTACGGTGCCTCGATCGCGGGCATGCGCACACGGCGGTTCGCCTCCGCCGGACGGTACGCCAGCCCCGCGCCGGTGAGGACGACCTCGCACGGGACAAGTTCAGCGATGGGCGGATCGGAGGCGCCCAGGAAGAGCCAGCCGCCAGGAGCGAGGCAGGCGAGGAGCCTGGCGGCGATCGCGGTAACGGTAGGGAGATCAAAATAGATGAGGACGTTGCGACAGAAGATGACGTCCACCTCTTCTATGCCGGCGGCAGTGGACGGGTAGTTGGCCTCGGCGAGATTCAACACCCGGAAATCCACCGACTGGCGGATAGTCGGGTCGAGAAGGAACTGCTTTCCGCGCCGCTCGAAATAGCGAGCAACGATCGCGGGCTGAACCCCTCGCATCGACCACGCCGTGTAGCGCCCTCGCCGGGCGGCGGCGAGCCGTGCGCTGGCCAGGTCCGTCCCGAGAATCGATGCCATGTCCGGCCATGCCGCGTCCTTCAGCAGCATGGCGAGGGAGTAGGGTTCTTCGCCCGATGCGCACCCCGCCGACCAGAGGCGCAGCCGCCGCTTCCCGGCAACGATGGCCCGGAATTCCGGGAGGACCGACGCTCGCAGAAAGTCGAACTGCCCCTGTTCTCGAAAGAAGAAGGTTTCGCCGATGGTCAGCTCGGTGATCAGCGCCTCGCGGGCCTCGCCATCCTGCTCCAGGGCACGGCGAAACTCTCGCGGATCGGAGATCGCGAAAGCCGCCATCGCGCGGCGCATGCCGGACTCCGCCGACTCCCGCCGGTTCGGGGGAAAGACCAGGCCGACGGCATCGCGAAGGTCCTCGGCGATCGCGACGAACTCCGGATGCGTCCACTCCCCCCGCGTCGCTCCCGCACGCGGAACCGCCCGGCGGCGGTTACCGGTCACCGGATGTGAGAGCGGACTCCAGCGCCGCTGATTCGGAAAGTGAAAGGAAATTGAGGAGATCGTGGATGACCACCGTGCCATCGACGGTCGACGCGACACCACTGATATGCCGCACGCCCGTCCCGACACCGGTTCCGGCGAGGCCCGCCATCTCCGTGATGTTCGCGTCGGGCACCTCGACGAAGTCGGATACATCGTCGACCCTGACGGCGACGTTGCGGTCGGTGCCGCGGAGAACGACCAGGTGCTGGCTGGGATCGACTGCCCGCGGAGGAAGCCCGGCCCGCGCACGCAGGTCGAACACCGGGACGATGGTCCCATGGACATCGACGACGCCCTCGACGACTGCCGGTGCGCCAGGCAAGGGCGTCACGGCGACCATCTGGACGACCCGAACCACCTGATCGGATGGAAAGGCGTAGCGCTGGCCGTCGAGCTCGAAAGTGAGAATGTCCACGACCTTGTATGAGGCAATTACCGAGCGCGACCGCGCCATGCCGAAGGTCAGCGCACCCACGGGCGATCCACAGGACCCACCGGCACCCCGTCAGTTGAACCTTACGCAGTCGGGCGGCAGAAAACAGACCCTGCCGGACCCGGATGCACGGGATTTGCGACGTCACCTGTTTATCCGCCGTTCCGCTCTGCCCTCGTCGGCCCACGCCTGGAGGTGACCGGTGATTCGTCGTCTTTCGCTCGTCCTCGCCCTGTCGATCGGCGCTTGCCAACAGGACCGCCTTGGGCCTGAGGGTGCTGGCCGGAATCCCGTCCCGAACGCCGCATTTTCGGCCGCGGACGAACAGCGCGGACCACCAGAGCCGTATGCGTTCGGGCCGGACTTCTATCGGACCGGGGTATTCACCGGTGAAGGCATCACGCCCACGGGCCTCGACTGCAGCTATTCAACGGCGGAACGGCGTGACTGCCGCGGGTTCCTCGCCAGTGATGTCGATGGAGCGCGACTCGATGTCACCGTGCAGACGCCGCAGACGGCAGGGCCCTTCCCCCTCGTGGCCCTGATCCACGGGTATGCGGGAAGCAAGACCAGCTCGGGTGACATCGCGAGCCGGTTGCTGGCCGACGGCTACGCCGTCCTGCGCTACTCGACCCGCGGCTTCGGTGAGTCGTGGGGACAGGTGAACATGTCGGACATCCATGCGGAAATCGGGGATCTTCGGAGCATGATCGCGCAAGTCGCCGACGATCCGATGTTCGCAATCAACCCCGACGCCGTCGCCATCACCGGCGCGTCGTACGGCGGAGGACATTCGTGGCTCGCGACGCTGCGGCCCACGTTCACCACGCCGCGTGGCGCGACGGTCCGCATCCGCACCATCGTGCCGATCGCCCCATGGACCGACCTGCTCTACTCGCTCATTCCGAACGGCCGCGAGCGGCGCTCCGTCGATCGCCCCGGGGGGTTGAAGCTGACGTATGTGAATGGACTGTACGCGTCGGGACTTCGCCGCAATCCGCAGCGGCCGTACCCGAACTACCCCGAGTACTTCATGGGCTGGCACGCGTGGATCAATGCGGCCGAGCCGACTTCGGTCGATCCCGTCTACCGCAGCATCGTCGACGGGCTCGCGGGATACCGGTCGATCTGGTGGCAGCAGAGCTTCTGGCAATCGGCGGCAACGACGCGCATCCCGATTTTCCAGATCCAGGGGCTCACGGATGATCTCTTTCCGCTGCCCGAAGCGAAGCGAATGCTGCTCGCCCTCCAGACGATCGACCCGGCCTATCCCATCGCCACCTACCTCGGCGATCTCGGCCATCCTCGCGCGAGCAACAAGGCAGGCGAGGTCGACTACGTCCTCGACCTGACGAAGCAATGGCTGGCCTACTACCTGAAGGGTGTAGGCAGCCAGCCGCCCCATGTCGTCTACGCTGCCGTCACGCGGCCGAGAACCGAGCCGTTCGATCCTGCGAACGTCATCGTCGTCCAAAGCTACGAGCAGCTCTCCACGTCGGCGCTCACCAAGGAGTTCAATGGCTCGGCGGTGCTCGTCAATCCGGCCGCGGATCCCCTGGCGGGGTTCCTCTGGGATCCCTTTGTCCTCGAGGCATCGCATGAGCTCGAGCCGCTGCCCGAGCCGCCAGCGTCTCCGATCGTTCCCAACAGCCTTGGCGTGTACGAGGTCCCGGTGGCGGAGCTGTCCGGCGGCTCGGACATCCTGATTGCCGGCCAGCCGCTGGTATACCTCCGTGCGAAAACCGAAGCGCCTCGCGTGCAGATCAACGTTCGACTGTTTGATGTCGCGCCCGGCGGAACGAAGCGGCTCATCACGCGGGGCACGTTCACCCTCGACAACGGCCTTCTCGGCGCGCAGCAGAACAAGGTCGAGATGATGATCCCGACGTACGGGAACATGTGGCAGGCACCGGCATCCCACTCGCTCCGCCTCGAGATCACCAACGTCGACAGCCCGTACATCACGCCGAGCCGGGTTCCGAGCGTCACGGTGATCTCGAAGGTGAGACTCGAGGTGCCCGTGCGGTAGCCATCGGCCGTGCTCAGGGGATGGTAAGGTTGGCGAGATACTCCTCCAGCGACCGGCGCTCGCCGTCACGCCGCTCCGCGAGCTCATCCCGTTGCTCCTGGAGTTTCTCGAGTGCGGATTCCTGCTCGTTGAGCTTCGCGAGCAGTCGCTGGGCGTACGGAGATTTCGCGCCGACCGTCTTCATGTTCTCGCGAATGCGCGACTGCTCCGCAGTGATCTCGGCGATCCGTTGTGCGCGTTCGGCGAGCTTCCGCTCGGTGTCCACAATGGCGCGCTTGAGCTCGATCGCGCGTGCGAGCGCCTCCCGGACGGCCGCAGGGATCTCGCCCGTGCGACTGTAGGTGAGCATCTGCCCGAGATCTGCCGGGAGGATCGCGATCGTTTCTCCGCGGATCATCTCCTCCCTCACCGTCAACACGGTGACCTTGCCTGCGGGCGCGGCGCCCTGAAAGCGGTAGAGGTCGTCAGTGGCCTCGACCGGTTTCCGGGTATCGACCAGCTTCCATCCCTGACGGATCGGATGCTCGATCACGAGCGTCCTGTCCCGATCACTCTTGTTATCGGCGAGATATTCGTGCGATGACACGACACGTCGGTCGACGATCAGCAGGCCCTTGGTGATCCGTGCGCTCGAGATCGCACTGGTCTGGCCGTTCTTCGTGTTGTCCACGACCAGGTTCAGGTCGATGCCATAGCTGATCAGTCGCTGCTGGCCCGGGGGAACATCGTCGATGCGGGCATCGCCCGCGTACCTGTTCCCATCGAGCACGGTGACCGGGCCCTGGAGGAGATGCTTCCCCGTCGTGTTCCGCATGCGAACGCCGGTCAGCGGGTGTTTCGCGAGCACGGTGGCGTTGTAGATGGAGATGCGATCGAGCGCGATACTGTCGGTGATGATCGGGAGCATTGCCGACGTCTGGCGGGCGAGGGTGACGTTCCCGATCCGGTACTCGAACAGCGCACCGATCTTCTGGGCAGCTGCGATCGACTGTACCGACGCCGCCATGTCCATCCCCTGGGTTGCGACGGTGGTGACCGCCTCCGTCAGCGCGAACGTGCGGCCACGCAACGAGTCCGTCATCACCGCGGCGCGCCCGCGGGCCGCCCCGAACGCGCCGGGCGCCGCGGGCGCGCCGGCAAAGGGTGCCATGTCCTCGCGCGGGCGCTCCTCGGTGATGCCCTCATCGTAGACCTGAGGACGCAGCCCGGCGAACAGCTCTTGTACGACAGTGGGACGCGTCGCGTACAGGGGTCGATACAGGTCCATGATGAACGAGATCGGCCGCCCGCTCACGAGCGACAGCGCAACGCCATTCCAGTCGCTGTCCGTTTGATTCTCGACGATCGCCCACCCTTGCAGCTTGTCGCCCGCGTCGTCCAGGAGCAGCCGATAGCTGGTCTTCCAGACCGGAGTTTCGACGACATAGCCGAAGCGCACACGCCGATCACCGGCGCCGGTGAAGTTGATCGTCACCGGCTTCCGGTCCTGGTCGCGCGCGTGCGTCAGCGCCGTGAGGGCGCCCATCAATTCATGCTGGAGCCGAGCATCATCCAGCGTCAGGCTGCTGACCGACTCCAGCTCGATCGCGCGAATCGAGGCACCGGTGAGCACGTTCAGGACGGCGACCGAGACCGACTCGTTCGGCCCCGCGCGCTTGACCCGCATCTCGACGCCAAGGATGGTGCCGGTGAGTCGTTCGGACTGGAGGTGGATGGTGACCTGTGCGCCGCGGAGCTGGTTGAGCAGATCCGCGAGGCTCGGGTTCGCCGTGATGTCGACCTGGAAGCTCCGGAGCGTCTTCGCGATGGGATCCTGCGACGGATAGGTGATCGCGCTGACACGACCGCCATTCTGGTCCTGTACCACCAGTGACTTCAGGATGTCGTTGATCTGGTTGGTCCTGAATCGCAGCTCCGTAGAACCGTCGCCACGCATCGTACCGGCGTGCTCGAAGTAGCCGACGCCAGACGAGAAGAGCATGACGGTGTTCACCGGGACACTCGTGCGCGCCGGCGGCGACGACGCGCCCTGCGCACGGAGATCCTCGGCATGCGCGAAAACGAGTACCAGAACCACACATCCCAGCTTGCCCATGCGAGTCTCCCGGAAATTGGCGTCGAAGGGCAAGTGCCCTGCGAGGGAGACGGGATGCGAGCTCGACCTTGCACATCGCCGCGGCGTGCAGCGAGCCGTTCACTCAGAACGGCAGGTCGTCGTCCTCGGCACTGAAGTCCGGCACTTCGTCGTCCGTGAACTCACGCTCGGACGTTGACGGAGGCGGCGGCACTGGCGACGTCGCACGAGGAGACGCTGCGCGCGCACCGCTCGGCGCTCCCGGTGCGCTCGTCACAGGACGACGCTCGCCATCACGCGGTGGCCAGATGACGCCTTCACATCCCGGCGCACCCTGGAACTTCGGCTTGTTGCGGCACTTGAAGTCAGGTGCGCGCGGATTGCGCTTGCTCACTCGATCGTCCCACATCTTTCCACCGCACACGGGGCACGCCGGGTCATCTGGCGTCCCGGCGGCCTTGGCCGTGGAGACGGCGCCGGGCTCGCGCGGTGGCCAGATCACACCATCGCAGCCGTCGGTCTTGCACTTGTAGTCTGGCGCCCGCGGATTCCGTTTGCCAGCGCGGTTGTCCCACATCTGCCCGGCGCACTTCGGGCAGGGGGGCGTCGCCGGCTCGGTCGTCGCTTCGGGCTGCTCGTGTTCGGTCATGTCGAAAATCTAATCGCGCGACCGGTTGACGTCGTCCTCCGGAATCCGTATGCTGGCGGCTCGGCATCCAGTTCCGTCGCGAACCCCCGCAACGAGGACACCATGAAGAGTCGCACCCTGATCGCGGCGATGGCCCTCACACTGTGCGCTACTCCGATCCTCGCCCAGCCCGGGTCGCCCAACACCACGCCGGGCACCGTCACGCGGATCATCACGATACGGATAACTCCCGGGCATGCCGACCAGTTCTGGGCCGACATGCGTCAGCACCTGAAGCCGGTGTACGACGAACAGAAACGCCAGGGCATCCTGGTCTCGTGGGGAGTGGCGACCAAGGCGACGACCGAGTCCCCGGACGACTGGAACGTCGTCGTCGCCCTGACGTATCCCAACTGGGCGGCGCTCGACAACTCCGGAGCGCGTTCGGACCCGATCACCCTGGCGCACTATGGCTCGGCCGCCAATCGCACCGCGGCTGGCATTGCCCGTCTCCAGCATGGCACGACGACGTCGAGCATTCTGATGCGAGACCAGACGGTCAATCCCTGGAAATAGGTTCTCCCTCGAACGACCGATTGTATTCGGCACGGGGGCAACGGATCAGATCGCATGCGCCCCGCGTACGGAGATCGCCGTACGCGGGGCGACGTTCATGCTCGGTCAGGGAATCGATCCCTCCTCGTCTTCATCGGCACGAGACAACTCCGACGGATCGCCGATCAGGTAGCGCCACGCGCCAAGCAGCGCCGGTGTGCCATCAGCCGCGAGTGGAGTGAACTCGTCTCGCGCCGTGCTGCGGTGCGGGTTTCCGGCGGTGATTCCTGCGCAGCCGCCGTCGCCGCGCGGAAAGAGATTCGTCACGAGGACGTGCGCATTACCGAACTCCCAGTCACTGAGGGGACGCGTATCCGCGGGTGCGCACCAGGGACCGAGCGTCCCCACACCCATGGTGCCCAGTGCCTCGAGGCCGAGTCCGCGTGGCCCCATGTTCGAGCTGATTCCCGCCTTGAGCCGGTCAGCGAAATGGTAAAGCGCGAACATGCTCGACGCCGGCGTCGCTTCCACGCGCACCCATGAGTCGATCGCCGGTGCGTTCGACAGATCGGGGGGCCCGGAGAGCATGACGACGCGTGGCACCGTACGCTCGCGCGCGATCAACGCTGCCTGTCCCGCTCCCTGCGACTGGCCGCTCACGGTGATCTTCGACCAGTCCGGCTTCCCGTGCTTCAGGAACTTGTGCCAGTGCTCGTTCGGGAACTCGGTTCTCAGATAGACGAGCAGCCGCTCGAGCCGATGGTCGATACTGTTGCCCTTGGTCACCGTTACCAGATCGGACAACGGCTCGCCGGTGAGCGCCTCCATCCGCGCCTTTTCGGCGCAGTCAGCGTCGTCGCTCGCCTTGCAGATGTTCTCGAGCGCCTTGTCGTTCTGATACATCAGCCCGATCACGTGATAGCCGGCGCGCGCCGCCTCGGCGCTGAAGAGTTGGTAGTTCACCGGCCGGTTCCCGGTGCCTGGCATGAAGACGAAGAGACGGGGCTTGTTGACCTTGCCCGCCGGCAGCCATGCGTAGTGCTGCGCGTTCGCGGGGGTTACCAGCGGTACCCAGTCCACCTCGTTCGTCTCGCTGGTCTCGATTGGGAGGACAATGTGCGCCACTCGTATCTCGCCGTCGTTCGCATTCTTGTCAGGGGAGAGCGAGGGCGAGCTCTCCGACATCGGGGGCGGTTGAACGGGCTCGCCGCAGGCACTGATCGCGAGAGCGAGCATCAGGGCGGCGAAGGTGCGGTGCGCGCCGCGGGGAAATACGTGCGTCATGGGATCTCCGATGGTGAGTGGCAGCTCGATGACGCGCTTCGCGTCATTGCGGAGGCGTACCCTCCGCCGTACGTTGGCGCGGCACAGTAACTCCACCCAGTAATCGCCTCGTTACGGCGCCCGTAACACGCCGATGACGCCCTCCCTCTAACCTGCAAATCAGGCTTCGGAGTGCATCGGAGGGCTTCAGCGTGATCGAGTTCCGGATACTGGGGGCGGTGAACCTGCTCAGCACGGATGGCCGGGAGCTCAGGCCCGTGCTGTCCCAGCCGAAGCGTGTCGCCCTCCTCGCCTACCTCGCCGCTGCGTCGCCGCGCGGGTTTCATCGGCGCGACTCGCTGCTCGCCCTCTTCTGGCCCGAGCTGGATCAGGAGCGTGCGCGCGCCGCTCTCCGCCAGGCGCTGCATGGCCTGCGTCGCTCACTCGGCCCCGGCGCGATCGAGAGCCGGGGCGACGACGAGATTCAACTCAGCGGACAGAACGTCTGGTGCGACGCGCCCGCGTTCGACGCCGCGCTCAGCGGTGCTCGCCACACGGAAGCACTCGAGCTGTATCGGGGCGATCTGCTCGGGGGATTCTTCATCTCCGGTGCGCCCGAGTTCGAGCGCTGGCTCGAGGACGAGCGCGCTCGATTGCGCCGGCGCGCCGTCGATGCTGCGTGGACGCTCGCTGGAGCGTGCAGGGCCAGTGGCGAGGTGGCGCTTGCCGTCCACTGGGCACGCCGCGCGGCGGCGCTCGTCCGCGATGACGAAGAAGCGCTTCGGCGGCTGATTGCGCTCCTTGGCGATCTCGGAGACCGGGCCGGGGCGCTGCAGGCCTACGACGTCTTCGCGCGACGGCTCGCCGAGGAGTATGAAGTCGAGCCCGCGACAGAAACGAGGGCCCTCATTGCGACGGTTCGCTCGCGTGAGAGCCCAGTCACGCAGCAACCGATGCGACAGCCGGAGCCCGAGTCTGGTCCTGAGCGTGAGCCTGAGCCGGAGCCTGTGGTTCAGGCTCCCGCAGCGCCTGACAATTCGGCGGCGTTTGCGCACGTGCGCGAACGCCGTCGCCATCGCGATCTGGCCACCGTGGCGGGCGTTGTTGCGTTGGCCATTGTCGTCACGTTCGGTGCGGCACTGGGATGGGGACGGGACGCGCGAGCACTCGATCCAACGCGCATCGTGGTTGGCGGCGTCTGGAACCGCACGGGCGACTCCACCCTCGATGCCCTGGGCGATCTCGCACGCGAGGAGGTGACACGCGGACTCGCGCTCACCGAAGTGGTCGATGTGGCTGAATCCGGCGCGAGGATAAACCGGGGCGCGGGGCGGACGACGCGCGACGCGCCGCCCGGTCGCGAGGCAGACGCAACGCGAGCGCTTGCCATCGCCACGGGCTCGGCGCTCTCGGTGCGAATGTCGGTCTATCGCACCGGTGACCAGTTCGAGTTCGCCGCGAACATTGTCGACGAACGCAGCTCCAAGATGCTGCGGATGTTCGAGCCAGTCGGTGTGGACCCGCTGGAGCCGCGTCCGGCGCTCACGATCCTTCGCGATCGGATCATGGTCGTCGTGGCCGAAGCAGTGGACCCCCGGCTCGCGGCCTCCGCGTCGGTCGCCGGCGGCCCCCCGGGTTACGAGGCGTACGCCGAGTTCATCAGGGGCGTCGGCATCTGGTATGATGGCCGGAACGGCCGCGACGCGTTGCCTCACTTCAATCGCGCGGCCGTTCTCGACTCGACGTTTGCGCTGCCGCTGATCTGGGCCGCGTGGGTGCACCAGACCTTTGGGCAATGCGACTCGACCGAGGCTATCGCCGGTCGTCTCGCCACGCTCCGTCTTTCGCACCTCGAGCAGCTTCAGATCGACCGGCAGATGGCCCGCTGTCGTGGCGACCTTCCGGCCGCGTACAGACTGGCACGCGCGCTCACCGACGCGCGGCCTCGCTCGGAGGTATGGCAGGAACAGCTCGCGCGCGACGCATTGAATCTCGGCCGTCCACGCGAGGCCGTCGAAATCCTCGAGCGATTGCACCCTGACCGCGGCGCGCTTCGCGGGCGCGCTTCGTACTACAACTGGCTG
>JANOCW010000206.1:0-6291 GCA_031412375.1 Gemmatimonadaceae bacterium
AATGCAGGAGCACCACCTGACGGTTGAGCGCAGCGCGCGCTACTACACACTCGGGCCTCTCGGTGAGAACGTCTCGCAGGTCTGGATCGTTTGCCATGGATTCGCGCAGCTCGCCGGTCGGTTCATGCGCAACTTCTCGCACCTCGACGATGGGACGCGCCTCATCGTCGCCCCCGAAGCCCTGAACCGGTTCTACGTGGAGCAGACACCGGGGCAGCATGGACCCGACTCGAAGGTCGGCGCGACGTGGATGACGCGCGAGGATCGGCTCACCGAGATCGAGGATTACGTCCGCTATCTCGACGCACTCTGTGACGAGATCTTCGCGACCATTCCCCGTGCGAGGGTATCGCTTACCGTCCTCGGGTTCTCGCAGGGTGTCGCCACGGTCGCGCGCTGGGTCGTGCAGGGTCACACCCAGCCCGATCATCTCATCCTCTGGGCCGAGCGCCTTCCCCCGGAGATCGACCTCGGCGCAGGTGCCGAGGCGATCGCGGCCATCTCGCGGATTTCGGTCGTCGCTGGCCTGAAGGATCTCGACGCCCAGCGCGTCCTGCCGCTCGAGAAGGAGCGACTCCAGCGACTGGGGCTGCACTACACCCTGCTCAGCTTCGACGGCGGGCACCACCTCGACGAGGAGACGCTTCGGACGCTCTCCCGTCCGCACACGGCGACGTGAAGGCGACGATCGCGGCGGCGACGATCCCTGCGCCCCACGAGCCGGTGCGGGTGCGCGAGTTCGCGCCGCCCGATCCGCAATCTGGCGGGGCCATCCTTCGCACGCTGTATTCGGAGGTGTGCGGCACTGACGTCCACCTCCACGAAGGACGACTCGCCGGCGTTCCGTATCCGCTGATTCCCGGTCATGTCTCGGTCGGAACACTCTCTGATATCCGCGGCACCATTCTCGACGTCGAAGGGAGCGCGTTTCGCGAAGGCGACGTCGTCACGTTCCTCGACGTTCACGAGACGTGCAACGCGTGCTACCAGTGTCTCGTCGCGAAGCAGTCGACGCGCTGCCCGCATCGCCGCGTCTACGGCATCACCTATGGTGCGGAAGACGGGCTGCTCGGCGGATGGTCGGAGGCGATCTGGATGAAACCAGGCGTGAAGATCGTACGCATGCCTGCCGATCTTCCACCGGAGACGTTCATCGGCGGCGGATGCGGCCTCATGACAGCCCTGCACGCCGTCGACCGCGGGGACATCCGACTCGGCCAGTCCGTGGCGGTCCTCGGTGTCGGCCCGGTCGGACAATCGGCAATCGCGCTCGCGGCGCTTTCCGGCGCGGGAGAGATCATCGCCGTTGGGGCGCCGGCGAGCCGCCTCGACTTCGCCACCCGCATGGGTGCGACCGTGGTGTTCGGGCTCGAGATGCCGCCGCAGGAACGCGCCGCGCAGGTCCGCGCGCTCACGGGGGGTCGTGGCGTGGACCTCGTAATCGAGGCAGCCGGTGCACCGGAGGCCGTGAGTCAGGCCCTCGACCTCGTGCGCGATGGTGGACGCGTCGTCGTGTGCGGCCAGTACACCGATCATGGAGCGACGGAGATCAATCCGCATGCGCAGATCAATCGCAAGCACGTGGAGATCCGCGGCTGCTGGGGCTCCGACTTCTCGCACTTTCATCGCGCGGTCGACATCGCCGCACGCCATGCGAATCACGTTCCCTGGGCGGAGATGGCGACGCGGCGGTTCGACCTCGCACACGCCGGCGATGCACTCGAAGCCGTTGCGACGCGTGCCGTGCTGAAGGCGGTTATCGTTCCGAACCCCTGAAGCGGCTGCAATCAGAGGGGCCCAGGCCGCCTTCGCCCGCTCGTTCGCCGCGAGGCGTCAGAAGTCCTGATCGCGGAACTTCGCAATCGTGCGGCGATCCTTCTTGCTCGGCCGTCCTGCATCGTGCGCGCCGGGAATGCTCCGCATCTGGAGCGCGAGCGCATCGCGCGCTGCGCGGCTCTCGGCCGTCTCCTCGTAGAGCTTCGCGGCCTCGGGCGCGCCACCGCGCCGGCCCGACAGCGCGCGGACATGGATGACCTGCTCGAACGCACCGTTGCGGATGCGCAGCTCGTCACCGATCTGCACGGTCCTGGCGCGCTTCGCCCGCTCGCCGTTGAGCTGCACCTTGCCGGCGACGATCGCCTCGGCGGCCAGCGAGCGGGTCTTGTAGAATCGCGCCGCCCAGAGCCACTTGTCGAGGCGGACGTCCGGCCCGGCGTCGTCCTCGGATGATTCCGCGCCCTCCTCTCCCCGTCCACGCATTCTGAAGCGGTCCTCCAGCTCGTTCAATCGAAAGTCGCCAGGCTCGCCCGTCGCTTGCCGCGAGCGCCCACGCGTGGCAAGATGCACGAAGCAGACGACTCTCACCACACCTCCGATGCCACCGATGCGCCTTCGACAGATCCCAGCCGCCGTCGCGTTCTCCGTCCTCGCTTCATTGCCCTTCCTTCCCGCCGATGCCCAGGGGCGTGAGGGTGGCGCACCGGCACAACGCGACAGCACGCGGCCGAAGGTGCTCGTCGTCGCCGGCCAGCGCGCGGGGCCGAGCGCATTTCCGCTCACCGACTACCCGGAGACGCGGCCGCTGGTTCGCGGGCAGATGGATTTCCGGCATTACCACACCTCCGAGGAGATCGAGTGGTGGATGCGGAAGTGGGCCGTGGACCATCCCAACCTGGTTTCCCTCTATCAGGTGGGCGAGAGTTTCGGGGGGCGTGCCATCTGGCAGATGACGCTCACGAACAGGAGCACCGGGCGCGATACCGACAAGCCCGCTGCCTTCTTCGAGGGTGGACGCCATTCCGGCGAGATCACCGCGACCGAGTCGGCGTTCTACCTCGCCTGGTATCTGCTCGAGAACTACGGCAAGGACGCGGCGATCAAGCGGCTGCTGGATGAGAAGGCGATGTACATCCGGCCGTTGAACAACCCTGATGGCTCGGACATGTATCGGCTCACGGCGCAGGCAAACCGGAGCACGGTTCGACCGGTGGACTCCGACGGCGATGGGCTGCTCGATGAGGATCCCGGCGAGGATCTCGACGGAGATGGCTACATCCGCCAGATGCGCGTGATGGTCGGCACGGGGAAGGGAAACGCCGTCATCGATTCGGTTGCCGACCCGAAGGGCAGAGTCATGCGCACGGTCGGGGCCGGACGTGGGAATTACATGATGTACGCCGAGGGCATCGACAACGACGGTGATGGTCGCATCAACGAGGACGGCGTCGGTGGTCTCGACCTTCACCGCAACTACCCGACGAACTGGCGGCCTGACCAGGGGGGTGATCTCACGAACCGCGGATTCACCCAGGGCGGTGCGGGCGAATTTCCGCTGTCCGAGCCGGAGACGCGTGCGGTGTTCCGCTGGGTCATGAGTCACCCGAACATCGGCGTGGTCAACTCGATGGACACATCGGTGCCGATGCACCTGCGCGGACCCTCGACCTGCGAACAGGCCGAATGCATGTTCCCCTCCGACCTGAAGCACTATCTGCACTTCGATTCGGTCGGCATGTCGATCACCAAGTACCCGTGGGCCGGTGACGTCTATCGCACCTATGCAACGCGCGGTGCACCGAACCCGGAGACGGCGGACCCGCAGCCGCTGTTCGGTCATGGGCCGGATTTCGGCTACTTCGGCTTCGGCGCGATCTGGTATGGCGACGAGCTGTGGAACGGCGGCCGTGAGCGCGATTACAACAACGACGGTCGCATCGAGGCACCCGAAGTGCTTCGCTACTGCGACGAAGCGTTCGGGGGACGCTGTTTCCAGAACTGGACGAAGGCCTTTCATCCGGTGTACGGTGAAGTGGAAGTGGGTGGTTACAACCCGAAATTCTTCTCCCAGAACGGCCCCCCCGAAGTGCTCGAGCGGTGGGCAGGGCGCCAGGCGATGTTCAACCTGTACATGGCGCAGTCGCTTCCGAGAATCGAGAACACCGCAGCCACGGTCGCGGCCGTGCGCGCCGGGCGTGACAGCGCGACCCACGAGATCCGCGTGACGGTGCGAAACACCGGCAGGCTTCCCACCGCCCTCGAGCAGGCCAAGCGCGTGAAGATCGTGCAGCCGGACCGCCTCGTGGCCGTCGTGGACTCGGGGAGTGCGACACGCGCCGTGGGCGATGAAGCCGAATTCTTCCTGAACGGTGGCGAGACTCGCACGGTCGCCCTGCGCATTCGTGCAGGAAGTGCCGCGACCGATCGAAAGATCACCGTGCGGGCGCTCAGTACCCGCGGTGGGGTTGCCGAGCGGCAAGTCACATGGTGAATCGGGTTCACTGGTGTAGTTCGTCGCGTCCCTGACCGGCCGTCGACCGATGGAGTTCGACGGGGCCAGGCAGATGTGGATCATGCGCGCGCGAGCGCGTCAGCGGGAGGAATCAGACCCATGAGCTATCGGACTTTCTCAACAGCCGTCACGCTCTGCACAGCCGTCGCCGTGCTGAGCGCGTGCGGCGCCGGTCGAGTCGAGCGGACGTCGGCGGGCGATGTCGTCCTAACCGCGCGGCCTACGCTCGAGACTATGATCGGCGCGTGGCCGTCGGGCTCGCGGCTCGCGGCGAACCAGGTGATTGCGAAGTACGGTGCGCCGGACGAATACACGGCAAGCATGCTGGTGTGGCACGACAGGGGTTCGTTCCGCCGCACAATCGTGCACCGCGATGAAGTCCCTCATGCCTTCCCCGGGCACCACCTCGATATGCTCGAGCAGGTGATCGCCTACCGGGTGCCGCCCGAGATGGCCGATGAGCTGACGGCGTTCAGCGGGAGCGTCAGCATCGATCGCACGAAGGGGGAGCTCTCCGCGCGCTGCGACCGGGAGGCGATGAACATCCTCACGTTCAACCTCGCGGATGAGATCATGACGACGCGCGCGACGGTGACCGACGCGAGGATCGCCTACGCCCTCCAGGCCGAAGCGCACGCGAGGGGCCGGCCGGCCCCGCTCACCGAGCGGCTTCAGTTCAAGCTGTCGAGTGTGGACACCCGCGATCCTGATGCGCCGCTGAGTCCCCCGGGGCGGTAGCGGGCCGGCGCGTCGATCTTCGGAGCAATGGGCACCTGCCAAGGCCGGCTAGGGCGTGGTGGGTGCCGTGCTCCTGGTGAGGCGGAGCAATGCAAAGGTTCGGTTGCGTCGCCCTCGACGTATGCATGCATCCTCTCGATCCTAAACAGCGAACGCAGAGGACGCGGAGTACGCGGAATACGCGGAAACGGCGGTAGTGCAAGAGAAAACTGGATCTTGCTGAAGGCGGCGCCCCATGTCACCGAGCTTTTCTCTTGGTCAGTGAGCTTTTGATCTTATTCCCTTGAACACGAGGCGTCGCCCGCTGCCGTTCAGGGCGCGTCGATCGTTGGTCGACCGCCCCCCCTTCTTGGCGTTTGCCGTTTCCGCGTCCTCTGCGTCCTCCGCGTTCGCTGTTGATACTGCGCACCAATGCCAACCCGTCCCCCCAACCGTACAGCCAGCCGTCCGAAAAAACGGACGCCGCCACTATTGAGTTCTCCCAAGTGCCTGTGGCTCCTAGACTTGATACGAACTGAAACCGGGCGCACAGGCTGCATGTAGTAACCGGTACGAGGCACACGCCTGCCTCGGTCGTCCCGACGCGGAAGGTCGCAGTCTCGCCGCCTCATTTCACTCTTCAGGAGCACGCAATGCTCGACGCTCACGTCGGACGTATCGCGCGCATGAGCTCACTGGTCGCCTGCGCTCTTGTTCTCGCTGCCGGCTCGATGGCGTGCGCATCGAAGTCGGTCTCGCGGATCGATCCCGGCACGGTCACCGATCTGTCCGGCCGCTGGAACGACACGGATTCGCGCCTCGTCGCCAACAAGCTGATCGAGGAAAGCATCTCGAGCGCGTGGGCGAAGCGCTACGCCGAGCTCCATGGTGGCGAGGCGCCGGCAATCATCATCGGCGATTTCGACAACCGAACGATGGAGCACATCGCGGTCGGCACCTTTGTTCGCGATCTCGAGCGCGCCTTCGTTCAGTCGGGCGTCGTGCGCGTCGTCGCCAGCGCGACCGAGCGCCAGGATGTACGCACCGAGCGTCAGGACCAGCAGCAGTACGCACGCGCCGAGTCGCGGGCACGAATCGGCCAGGAGCAGGGCGCGAAGTACATGCTCCAGGGTGAGCTCCAGGCAATCGAGGATGGGGCGGGCCGGGAGAAGATCGTGTACTACCAGGTGGACGCGACGCTCGTGGACCTCGAGTCGAACGCGAAAGTCTGGTTCGGGCAGCACAAGATCAAGAAATACGTCGAACGCAAGCCCTTTGGCTGGTAA
>JANOCW010000207.1:0-1965 GCA_031412375.1 Gemmatimonadaceae bacterium
GGGGAAGTACGCCATCTGGACGATCCCGCGCGAATCGGACGACTGGACGGTGATCTTTCACCGGAAGGCGCGCGCGTTTCACACCGAGCGGCCGAACCAGAAGGAAGAAGTGTTTCGCTTCACCGTGAAGGCGGAGCAGGGTGCGCACATGGAAACCCTGATGTGGTACTTCCCGGTGGTCGGCCCGGACGGCGCGACACTTCGGCTGCACTGGGGCACGACGCTCGTCGCCATGCAGCTTTCCGTTCGGCCGACGGTGGTGGCGGCCCGACTGACGACCGCGGAACGTGCGATGTATGTCGGCAGCTACAGCTACGAGGCCGACTGGGTCAAGGCCGACGGCCGAATGGAGGTCACCGATTCGGCGGGCCGCCTCATCGCGATATTGAAGGTGCCGGCGATGACCGAGGATCCGACATTCGACCTCATTCCGTTGGGCGACCACCGCTTCCGGACTGGCCGAACGATGGGTGGGCAGGTCGTCGACCTGTCGGACGGCTCCACCGTCACGTTCACGCTCGATGACGCCGCGATCTCGGGCTTCGAGGTGCGCGGTTCCGACGGCAAGGCCGAAGCGCGCGGGACTCGAAAGAAGTAGGGAAGGGAGCGCGAAACGAAGTCGATGGTCGTCGGTATTCAGTCATCAGTCGTCACGCGAATTTCACTTCGAGGGATCCATGGCATCGAGTCGCGCTGCTACGGTCGACGCGTACCTGAAGGAGCTTTCTCCCGAGCGCCGCACGGTGATCTCGACCGTTCGCGACACGATCCGGAAACGGCTTCCAGCGGGGTACCAGGAGACAATGAACTGGGGGATGATCGCCTACGAGGTCCCCCGCGATCGCTACCCCGACACGTACAACGACCAGCCGCTGATGTACGCCGCGCTCGCGGCGCAGAAGAATCACTACGCGGTATACCTCGTCGGACTGGGTGATCCCGAGCGCGCGAAGGAGTTCCGGGAGGATTTCAGGAAGGCGGGAAAGAAGCTGGACATGGGCAAGTCGTGCGTGCGCTTCAAGAAGCTCGAGGACATTCCGCTCGATGCCATCGCGAAGGCCATTGCCAGCACGCCGCCGGAGAAGCTCATCGCCTTTTACGAGGCGGGTCGGAAGAAGGGGTGACGCTGGCGTGGAAAAAGGCGTGAGCCTGCATCCGGGAGTGACGGCGGGTGGCCCGGGCAGGGGTCGGCGTGAATCCCTAACCGCACACGCCAGGCGCTGACCGCCAAAGCGCCCACCGCTGACCGCAGCAGACCGTAGGGACCCAACCGGTGCAGGGCAGGCTAGACCCACGACTGCGAGTGAAGTCGTGCTTGTGCTGGATGTTGGGGTCAGCTAGGCTCGCGCGACGGCTCGGTACGAGCGCAGTTCAGCGGTCAGCGGTGAGCGCAGCAGCGGTCAGCGCGTGGCGCGTGCGGTTGAATCCCGCCCTTCCCGCAGTTCCTCCCGCCGTCCCTCCCGCCGTTCGGCTCAGTACCCGAGCAGCCCCGACTTGAGCATTTGCACTTTCTCCGCCGACCCCGTGAACAGCTCTCCGGGCGGTTGCCGGAACGAGAGGATCTGGGAGTAGATCAGCGCCTGCTCGTACTTGTTGACTCCAAGGCCCGCGAGATACTGCAGCCGCAGATTGCGATCGGTGTTGATCTGGGCGTCGACGAGCCAGGGACGCAGGCTCCGGGCATCGCCGGCGTAGGTCGACAGCAGCTCGAGACCCGAGTTGAAACCGATCTCGCGAAGTGACTGGGCGACCTGCCCGAAGTCCGAGCGCGCGAGACGCTCCTCGATCGTGTCGATGTTGATCGGCGACTCGTCGGCGCGACCCATCAGCACGACGTCGTAGCCCCCGCCGCGGTGCGTGTTGCCGAAGACGACGCCGTTTGGAAAGACCTCGAGGAAGGTCGCGATCTCGCTCTTCACCGCCGGCATCCCGCTCTCGTACAACTGCACGAAGACAGTGATCACG
>JANOCW010000208.1:0-11007 GCA_031412375.1 Gemmatimonadaceae bacterium
GTTCGCCACGCCGTCGCGGTCCGAAATGAAGCACACGACATCGCCGAGCCAGACCGGATCCACATCCTTCGATGTGGTCCACGGAGGGGTCACCACCTCGTGGGACGCGAGGTCCATGATCCAGATCGGGCGGTTTTGTCCGCCGCGATAATTGCGACGTTCCTCGTCCCAGGAATTGTTCATTCGGTACGCGATGCGCTTTCCGTCAGGAGAGATCTTTCCCTGGTACGCGCGTGGCATCGGCATTGGATGCTCGACGCCACCGGCGGTCGCCACCGTCCAGAACCGCGGCGCCGCCGAAGGCGCTGTCGTCGCGCGGCCGGATGAGAAGACGACGGAACGCCCATCTGGGGTCCATCCCTGCACGAGATCGGATGACGGGTGCCAGGTCAAGCGCTTGGGCTCTCCGCCTTCGCTGGGCACGACGTAGACGTCCGCATTGCCGGAGTACGATGCGCTGAAGGCAATCGAGCGACCGTCCGGTGAGAACTTCGGGTTCGACGCCTCACCCGGAAAGCTCGTGAGTCGCCTCGCCGTCCCACCCGCGCGCTCCACGACCCAGATGTTGCTGGCGTACATGAAGGCAATGTGCGACCCGCTGATGCTCGGCTGCCGAAGCATTCGTGTCGTCGATTTCGGATCGGTTGTGGCGCCCGCTGCGCTCGGCGTCACGATGGTGCCGGCGCTTTGGCGAGCGGGCGCCTGTGCCGACAGCGGAAGGGTGAGCGCGACCGTGAACGTGAGGGCAAGCAGGCGGGACATGATGACTCCGGAACCGAGGGGGACAGCCGCGAATATGCCCGGCGGCCTGACACAGGGATAGGGCGCGTTCGAGGGTGAAAAAAGAGCGGGAAGCAGTTGTATCCTGCTCCCCGCTCCTTTCAGCACTCCCGCCAAACGAAAGTCTACGGGAAGTTCGGGTTGTTGTCAGTCTCTGCAACGGGCAGCGGCTAGCAGGTCTGACTTCCGATCACGGGAAAACCGGGCTTGACATACTCGGCGCCCGGCAGGGGCATGTTCAGCACCGCGGCCGGATTGCGACGGAAGTCGCCGAGGCGCTGGCGGTGCATTGTCGCGCTGCCCGGGGTCGCGAGAGCACGGCCACCGTGCACGGCGCGGCCCGTGCGTTGCTTCAGGCCGACCCTCACCGGAAACCATGCACGAGTCGTCGCTCGTCTCGCCGAACACGTCCTTCGCCGTCGGGATCGCCGGAATGCACCAGCTCGCCCTCGCGCCGGTCCTGCTTCTCGCACTCGCAGCCTGCTCCCCCCGCTTCGCCGCCGAGCAATGGGTCCTCGGCGAGCGGGTGGTGCAGGCGCATGATATCGCCTACGGCGACAGCGCTCGTCAGAAGCTCGACGTCTACCGTCCGATGGCGGCCAGGGCGCCCGCGCCGGTTATCATCTTCCTGTATGGCGGTCGCTGGAAGTACGGGTCGAAGGACGATTATCTGCTGATCGCCAACAGCTTCGCCCGGCGCGGGTGGATCACCGTGCTGCCGAACTACCGCCTCTACCCGCACGCGCTCTTCCCGGCGTGGGTCGAGGATGGAGCGAGCGCGGTCCGCTGGACATTCGACAACATTCAGCGGTTTGGGGGCGACACCTCGCGAGTCATCGTCGCCGGCCATTCCTCGGGGGCGCATACCGTTGCGCTGCTCGCACTGGACGAGCACTACCTCCGCGACGCCGGAGTTTCGCCGGGATCCGTGAAGGGGTTCGTGAGCGTTGCCGGACCAGTCGACACCACGTGGACCGCACCCGACGTCCAGCGACTCATGGGGCCTCGGGAAGGGTGGCCCGTCTCGTATCCGGCGAATCACGTTAGTGGACGAGCGGCGCCGCTCCTCCTGATGCACGGCGATGCCGACGACGTCGTCACCGTCGGCAACTCGATCCGGCTCGCCGCGCGCATCGATGCCATTGGCGGATGCTCCCGCCTGCACGTCTACCCTGGTGTCGGCCACATTGACATCGCGGTCGCGCTGGGATTGCCGGCGCTGGTGCAATTTCCCGTGCTCGATGACTTCGCGAGCTTCGTTCGGGATCCCGCGGGCAGCACCTGCGCGCCGGCCCGCATCAGCCCGTAGCGCGACCTGCGCTCAACGCGCGGCTGAGCCCATCTCGACGATCGTTGCCCACTCCGTCGCACGAACGGGGGTCACCGACAGCCGGCCAATGCGAACGAGCGCCATCGACGCCAGCTCGGGACGCGCCTTGATCTCGCTGAGCGTGACGGGTCGCGCGAGGGGAACGACCGCGCGCAGGTCGACCTGATACCACGTCGGACTCTCCGCCGACGACTGCTCATCGTACTGGTCGTGCGTCCGGTCGAAAGCGGTCGGATCGGGATAGCCCTCGCGAACGACCTCACAGATGCCCGCGATCACCTGCGGATCGGCCATCGAGTGATAGAAGAACGCCAGGTCACCGCGCTTCATTCCGTCGCGAAGGAAGTTCCGCGCGGCAAAATTTCGAATCCCATCCCAGCCGGTGGTCTTCCCCTTCGCACGCATCAGGTCGTCGAAGGAAAACACGCTCGGCTCGCTCTTCACGAGCCAGTGCCGCCGCTCGCCCGGTTCGCGCACGAACCACTCGCCCCATTTGCCGTCCTGGTACGGCGCTCCCGGCGCCGGATCTGGCGTCGCCTTCTTCCTCGTCGGCAGCGGAGTCGCCCTCAGCGCTTCGCCGGCGCCGGAATCCGCTCGACCTTCGTGAGCGTCGTCTGACTGATTGGGATGGTCATGCTCGCCGCCGGAACCTCGACCGAGATGCTGAGGTCCTGAGTCGAGGTGGCGCCGAGGTACACGCCAGTCTCGCCGATGTACGACACGCCGTTCGCCGTGCCCGCGCCATTCAGGATCAAGTCGGTTCCCTGCTGGTTGCCGGTGCCGCTCATGCTGAGCGTGCCGATGCGCTCGATGCGCCAGGCCTTCTGGCCATCGACCGTGGTGTCGCCGAGGACACGCGAGGCGATGATGGTGACGGTCGTTCCCTCGATCCCACCCTGGCTGAACGGAGTCTGGAGCGTGTCGGACCACATCATTCCGACTTTCACTCCGCCCGCCGGAAGCTGAGGGAGGAAGTTCCGGTATCCGGCTGACACATCCGCGACACCCGTCGTGTCCTTGTCGAAGTGATGGACCATGCCGCGGGCCGATAGCTGGCCGCTGATCTTCCGCCCTTTCGCTGCACCGCTCTCGCCTGCCCCGGGCAGATCGCTCTGCCGAAACGTGGAGTCGATCGTGAAGCTGAAGCGCATTGAGTCCCGCCCGGCCGCGCGCAGGTCGAGGGTCAACTCCTCGTAGGTGGTGACGGTACCGGACTGCGTCTGACCCATCATCTCCTGCGTGGACTTCGCCTCTCGCGTGACGCGATAGCGGTGGGAGCCTGGTGCGTACGCGGATGCCGCAGCCTGTGCGGCGGCGACCGACGCGGCAGCGAAGACGAGCGCGAACGTCAGGGTGGCTGTCTTGAACATTGCAATCCTCGAGGGGGGTCGAAAGCCTCCCGCAGCATGCGGGCGGACGCCGGGAACAACATCTACTCCGCGAGCGCGTCGGCGTTCCGGCCCGGACGCCACGGCTGCCCTCGCGTTCATTTACATCGCGAACTTCGACGTCGAGGCACGTCGATGATAGCTTTCAGGCCGATCTGCGGCCAATCGGGCCGGTTTACACGTACTCGACAGGACGGTGCTATGTCAGGAAGGTCCCTGGTGTCGTGGTCCCGCGCGTTGGCGGTCGTCCTCGCAGTGTCGCTCATTGCCTCGTCCGCGTCGGCCCGTCAGCCAGCCGGCGGCGGCACGGCGACGCTGGTGAGCCGCCCGGACTCCGCAATCTTTGGCGCGCTGCAATGGCGGAATATCGGCCCGAACCGGGGCGGCCGCTCGATCGCCGCCGCGGGCTCGGCGTCCCGCCCGCTCGAGTACTACTTCGGCGCGACCGGAGGCGGACTGTGGAAGACCACCGACGGCGGCACGACCTGGGAGCCGGTGACCGACGGGCAGATCACCAGCGCTTCGGTCGGTGCCGTCGCGGTCTGTGAGTCCAACCCCGATGTCGTCTACATCGGCACGGGCGAGGTACAGCTCCGCGGCAACGTCATGCAGGGCGATGGACTCTACAAGTCGACCGATGCCGGCAAGACCTGGCGCCACACAGGGCTGCGCGAAACCCAGAACATCGCGCGCGTCCGGATTCATCCCACCGACTGCAACCAGGTGCTCGTCGGTGCCTTCGGGCACCATGGGGCAGAAAACGCCGAGCGCGGTGTCTTCAAGTCCACCGATGGCGGCGCGACGTGGAGCAAGACGCTCTTCCGCGACGCGAAGTCGGGCGCGGTCGATCTCGTCATCGATCCGAAGAATCCGAATACCGTGTACGCCTCGCTGTGGGAAGCGTGGCGCAAGCCGTGGGGCATGTCATCGGGCGGGCCGGGTTCCGGCCTCTACAAGTCCATCGATGGTGGCCGCAACTGGACGGAGCTCTCGCGGAATCCCGGACTGCCCCGCGGCATGCTCGGGAAGATCGGCGTCGCCGTGTCACCGGTGGATCCGAACCGCGTGTGGGCCATTGTCGAAGCCGATTCTGGCGGCGTCTTCCGCTCGGACGATGGTGGGCGCACCTGGACAATGACCAACGATGAACGAAAGCTGCGCCAGCGCGCCTTCTACTACACCCGCATCTACGCCGACCCGACGGAGCGCGATCGCGTGTATGTCCTCAACACGGGGATGTATCGGTCCGATGATGGGGGCAAGACCTTCAATACCACGCTTCGTCCACCGCATGGCGATCAGCACGACCTCTGGATCGCATCCAACGACAACCAGCGGATGATCAACTCTAACGACGGGGGCGGCAACGTCAGCGTCAATGGAGGCAAGACCTGGACGGCACAGGACTACCCGACGGCGCAGATGTACCGCGTCGCCGTCACGTACCACACTCCTCCCTTCGCCTGCGGCGGCCAGCAGGACAATAGCACTGCCTGCGTGCCGACGAAACAGGGATGGGAACATCTCTCGGCGCTCGACCACGGCGTCTTCTTCGCGGCGGCAGGCGGAGAGAGCGGATACGTCGCACCGCACCCGACCAACACCAATCTCTACTTCGCCGGCTCGTATGGCGGTACGCTGGATCGCTTCGACTATGCGACGGGTCAGGCTCGCGCCGTCAACGTCTGGCCGGATAACCCGATGGGCTACTCGGCGAGTGACATCAAGGAGCGCTTTCAGTGGACGTTTCCGATCGTCTTCTCGCCCAAGGATCCCAACATCCTCTACACGAGCTCTCAGCACGTCTGGCGCTCGACCAACGAGGGCGAGAGCTGGCAGCGTATCAGCCCCGATCTCACGCGCGCCGACCCGAAGACCCTCGGACCGTCCGGCGGTCCGATCACCCTCGACCAGACCGGTGTCGAGACCTACGGTACCGTCTTCACGATCGCGCCATCACCGCTCGATGCGAACGTCATCTGGACGGGCTCGGACGACGGCCTGATTCACATCACTCGCGACGCGGGGAAAAGCTGGAACAAGGTCGCGCCGACGGACATGCCCGAGTACATGCGCATCGGCACCGTCGAGGCATCGCCGCACAAGGCGGGGACGGCATACGTCGCCGGCAATCGCTACCTGCTCGATGACTTCACGCCGTACCTGTATCGCACGGATGATTACGGCCGGACGTGGACCCGAATCAGCAACGGCATCCCGACGGGCGATTTCCTTCGCTCCGTCCGCGAGGATGTGGTCCGTCCGGGACTGCTCTACGCTGCGACCGAGCGCGGAATCCACGTCTCCTGGAACAATGGCGGAAGCTGGCGGTCGCTCTCGCTGAATCTTCCAGTCGTCCAGGTGTCGGACATTGCGGTGACGCGTGAGGATCTCGTCATCTCGACCCACGGTCGGTCCTTCTGGGTACTCCCCAGCATCAGCGTGCTGCGCCAGATGGGCGACGCGTTGCGCGTCAATGAACCGACGCCCTCCGCCGCGAAGCCGGTGCACCTGTTTGCACCAGCGCCCGCCGTCCGCGGCATCGATCCCGGTGTCACGGTCGACTACTACCTCGAGAAACCGGCGCAGTCGCTGACGCTCGACTTCCTCGATGCGGGCGGGCGCGTCATTCGTTCGTTCACGAGCAAGCCGGCAGCGCGGAGCAACCCACGCGCCGACTCTGCTCGCGCCGACTCTGCCCGCGCCGACGCCGCACGCCCCGACGCAGCCCGCACTGATTCGATCCGCACCGACTCGGTTCGTGCCGCGGTGACCGCTCCCGCACCGGCCGAGGGACCTGGCGGCGCCGCACCTGTGCCCACCAACCGTGTCGGCATCAACCGCTTCGTCTGGAACCTCCGTTACCCGTCCTTCACCGACTTCCCGGGGATGATTCTCTGGTCAGCCGGCAACAACGGGCCAGCGGCCGTGCCCGGGCGCTACCAGGTGCGGCTGACCGCCGATGGGAAGCCGATGACCCAGCCCTTCGAGGTGCGCCTCGATCCGCGCGTCAGGGGCGTGACCGTCGCCGATCTCCAGAAGCGCTTCGACCTCGCGATCCGGATTCGCGACCGCGTCTCCCAGGCGAACGAGGCAGTCATCGCGATTCGCAACATCAAATCGCAGGTCGACGAGCGCATGAAGGCGGCGAATCGACCCGACGTCACTCGCGCCGGCGAAACGCTGAAACAGAACATCGCTGCGGTGGAGGGCGAGCTGTATCAGGTCCGCAACCGCAGCAGCCAGGACCCGCTGAACTATCCGATCAAGCTGAACAACAAGATCGGTGCGCTGATGGGAGTGGTGGAGAGTGCCGAGGCAGGACCGACGGCACAGTCGCACGAAGTCTTTCGCGATCTCTCGTCGCAGCTCGACGTGCAGCTCGCGAAGCTGAACGACGTGTACGGGCGGGACCTCGAATCCCTCAACCGGCTGCTTCGGCAGCACGGGCTCCCGCTGGTCACGCGGCCGCCGCTCAAGATGTAGTGCCGCTCGACAGGAAGGGCGCCGTCACCGCGATGTGTGGTAACGGCGCCCTTCGTCATCCCGGGCTGCGTGCCCGCGACGAGTGCAGGCGTCAGTACACGGGTCCCTCTTCCAGGGCCAGGCCGATGGCCAGCAGGGAAATGAGCAGCACCGCGCCAGCGACGTAGCCAATCACCTTCAGCGTCTTCCCGCCGTCGAGGGACCGCTGCTCCACTCGCACGAACACTTCCCGCGGAACGGTTGCGATCGCGCCGCTGACGACGCCGGACACGGCACCGGACGGTCCGCGCGCCGATCCCAGCCGAATGCGAATGCTGTCCAGGCGCGTATCCAACTGCGCCCTGACGATGCTGCCGCGCAGCTCCGTGACGTTTCGCAGCACTACCGAATCGCCTGTCGCGCTCCGCGCCACCACATCGCGCGGGGACAGGAAGGAGACGCGGACCGACGTCGCCGGTGCCGGCAGCGGCGCGGACGGTCGGTACGACATGCATCCGGACGTGGCGACCACGAGTACCAGCAGCACCGGCTTGACCATCGACGACTACCTGGTTGCGGGGACCTCGACCCTGAACTCCCGAACCACGAGCGCGGGCTCCTGGCCGGGGACGGTGATCGTCACGATCGCCGCATAGCGGCCGATCCCGAGCGATCCGACGTCGAGCACCACCCCCTGCGACGAGATCCCGTTGTCGCCCTTCGAGGGGTGCAGGCTCCACTCGACGCGGGCGATGGTCCTGGCGTCACGGGTATCCGGCGAATCGCCGACGAGCACGGTTCGCACCTCCCCATGGGAGAGCAGCCGAACCACGGTGAGCGAAGCGTGCGCGAGCTCACCCACCGGCAACCCGTACATCTCCCAGTACATCCCCATCTTTCGTCGCCCGCTCAGCGCCGTGGTGCCGAGCGCGCGGGCCATCGCTCCGTTCGTGCCCTCGAGGCCGCGCGGCGGTTGGCGCTCGTCCGGCTCGTAGAGAAGGATGTCGGAGAGGGTCACCTGCTGGTCCGGCTGGAGCGGCGGGCCGACGACCACCCGAGTCTGGCCGACCACCCCGCCCTGGACGACGCGACTCATCGCATCGGGATCGGGCGGCGCCTCTATCCGAAGCCGAAGGGCGAGCGAGTCCCAGGGAGCCTCAAGCGACGCCGCCCATCTGGCCCGGGGTTGCCCCTGAATCGTTGCGCTCGCGCCGCGGGTGAGGCTGTCCACCGCCGATGGCCGGGACACCGCGGACAGCTCACCGCTCCACCCGGAGGTGGCGGCGACCCCGTTCTTCTTCGTCCCCCAGGTGCTCAGGAACTGCCAGAACACCGAGTCGCGGGAGATGTCGAACGCCGTGACCACCACCGCGGACCCGCCGCGGCGGAAGTAGCCGACCTGCCAGTCGCGAAGCTGGGTGGTCGTGCCCAGCGACGGCACAACTGAATCCCTGTCAACGACTTCCAGCTCCGGGAGCGGCACCTGTGACTCGGCCACGCTCGATGCGACCGGAGCCGCGACGAGACCGGCGGCAACGAGGGCGAAGCGGGGGCGGAACAGGCTTCGGAGCGAGAAAACCACGGGGACTATTGAAGGATTCGGGGCTTCCGGACGACCAAATCGGAGGGAGAGAAAGGCGGGGAGAGCTCCGATTTGATACAAACGGCTTGCAAATAGTGGTCTATCCGGGCCAGTCTGTCCATAGCGACCTCATCCATTGACGGCAGACTGGCCCTCTTTCACCCCTTCGACGCCTTCGAGTCGCGGCTCCGCTTGTCGTTCGCGCCGTACGCGATGCCGGTGCGCGGGTCCACGAGAATCGAGTGGCCGTCGCCCTGCTCTCCCTGCATGCGGATCGTGTGGCCCATCGCGCGCAGCCGCTCGAGGGTCGCCTCCGGAACCGCGCCCGCCTCGATCGTCGTGTTGTCGGGAAGCCACTGGTGATGCATTCGCGGAGCGTCCACGGCCTCGCGGGCATTCATCCCGAACTCGGTGACGTTGAGGACGATGTCCATCACCGTGTTGATGATCGTCCGGCCCCCCGGCGACCCGGTGACGAGGACGGTCTTCCCGTTCTGCACGACAATCGTCGGTGTCATCGAGCTCAGCATCCGCTTGCCCGGCACAATGAGATTGGCGGGCGTGCCGATGTCGCCGCGGATGTTCGTCTCGCCCGGCTTCTTGTTGAAGTCGCCCATCTCGTTGTTGAGGATGAAGCCGGCGCCCTTCACCACGACGTGGGAGCCGTAGCCGCCCTCGAGGGTGTAGGTGTTCGCGACCGCGTTGCCATCCTTGTCGATCACCGAGAAGTGGGTGGTCTCCTCGCTCTCCGACTCGGCCAGCGTGACGATGTCCTTGCCGAGCTCTACGCTGCTCGTTGCCCGGGAACGGTCGATCCCCTGCGCGAGCGCCCGCGCATGCTCCTTCGACGTGAGCCGCTCCACCGGAACCTGAACGAAGTCGGGATCGCCGAGGTAGCGTGCGCGATCGAGGAATGCGCGCCGCATCGCCTCGATCATGAGGTGAAGCGTTTCAGGCGAGTAGCGGCCCTGCGCCTTCAGGTCGTGGTTCTCGAGCATGTTGAGCATCTGGATCATCGCGACTCCGCCCGAGCTCGGCGGCGGCATCGAGATGATCTCATGGCCACGATACGTCCCCCGCACGGGCGCACGCACCTTCGCCTCATAGGCGGCGAGGTCGGCCTTCGTGATGATCCCGCCGTTCGCCCGCATGTCGTCCGCAATCGCGTCGGCGATCCACCCGGTGTAGAAGGCGCTCGGCCCATCGGTCGCGATCGCGCGCAGCGTACGCCCAAGGTCGGCGAGTACGATCCGATCGCCGCTGATCCATTCACCGCCGCCTGGCTTCCCGTAGGCAGCAACGGACGCCGGAAAGGGGCGCATGTCGCCCTTCACTTCCCAATTCAGCCCGCGGGCGAGGTCTTCGTCGAGCACGAATCCCCGCTCGGCCAGCTCGACGGCCGGCATCACGACATCGCGCCAGGGAAGCTTCCCGAAGCGCTTGTGCGCCGTCTCCAATCCCCTCACCGTGCCAGGCACGCCCGGCGCGAGGTATCCGGCCTCGGTCAGCGAGCGGTCGATCCTGCCAGAGGCGTCGAGATACATCGTCGGCGTCGAGGCGAGCGGTGCCTTCTCCCGATAGTCGATGGCGACCGCTTCACCGGAGGCGAGCCGCACGACCATGAATCCACCGCCTCCGATATTGCCAGCGCTCGGGTGCGTCACGGCAAGCGCGAATCCAGTCGCTACTGCCGCATCGACCGCATTGCCTCCGCGGCGCAGGATCGCCGCACCGACGTCGGATGCGATCGACGATGTCGAAACCACGAGTCCGGTCGTGGAGGGAACGCCGGCGACGTCGCTCGTCGGCAGCTGGGCCGTCGACGCAGCGGAGGCTGTACCGCTCTGCGAAGAGCTGCACGCGGCGAAGACGGGCGCGAGCCCGGCGAGCGCGGCGGCGAGAAGCGCGCGGTGGATGCGATGCATGAGCAACTCCTGAGGGGAGCGAATCGTGACCCGGGGCAGGGCGAGGGGGGCGACGCTCAACGTTCGCCGTGCGGGCTCCCGGCGTCCAGTGGCCCGAACTCCTCCGGGGCGCCGTCGAACGCACTCGTCAGACCCCGGATGGCGAGCCGGCCGCCGTCGCCATCCGGTCCCTTCGACATCTCGAACCGCCGCGGCCGGATGTCTGCAGTAGATTCCGGCGAGGCCGGCGAGATGAATGCCCCGCCCCACATTCCCGCCAGCGTCGACCGAAGTGGCGCGGGCCGTACGATCAGCGGCGAGCCTGCCAAGAACCGAGGAGTGCCAACGATGGCACGATCCACCCCGCCCCAGCCTCCCACCGACTCACCGAACGAGGCCCTCGCCGGCCGCTCATGGCAGCGCGCCGCAGCGCGCTACCGCGCCAGCAGCATCGGGAGAGGAGTCATCCAGCTCTGCACGACGCTGCTCCCACTCGCGGCATTGCTCATCGCGATGTACTGGAGCCTGGACCTCTCCTACTTTCTGACCCTGGCGCTC
>JANOCW010000209.1:0-15916 GCA_031412375.1 Gemmatimonadaceae bacterium
ACGGCGAACGCATTCACCTCCGGGCTGTCGACGACATAGAAGTGCCAGTCGAGACCGCGGTCATCGGCGAGATTCGCGACGGAATCGCCCAGCAGGTTGATGTACTGGTGAATCGCCGGATCCTGAACGATCGGCAATTCGGCGTTGATCTGGCTCGCGTACTCGGTACCGAGCTGCACTTCCTGTTGGGTCGAAACCCCGCCGCATGCGGTGAGGGTGCCTGCCACCAGTGCGGCTGTCGCGAATCGTCTCATTCGTGCTCCTGCGCGAGAGAGGGTGCAACCGCCTCATGGGCAAGACCTATTCCACGTACCCCGGCGGTAAATCCGTGAAGCTACTGACCTTGGCTCGCGATCTCGGGCGTCGAACGGCACGCGATCGGGAGCATCTCTTCGTCGCGGAGGGTGTGCGGGCCGTCGAGGAACTGGTCCGTTCACGCCTCCGCATCCGCGGGGCCCTGATCGCCCCGCAGCTGTCCGAGACTCCGCGAGGCGCCGCGCTGATCGCCTCGCTCACCAACCGATCGGACGACACGGTCGCAGTCAGCGACAGGGAGTTTGCGAGCGCCGCCCGCACCGAGTCCCCCCAGGGCATTCTCGCGATCGGGGAGATTCCTACCGTCGCGGTCGGTGACGTCGTGCTCGCTCCTGCCACCCGGATTCTCGTTCTCGACGCTGTTCAGGACCCCGGAAACGTCGGAACGATCCTCCGGACGGCCGCCGGTCTCGGGGTCGCCGCCACCCTTGCCCTGCCGGGAACCGTTGACCTCTGGAACGCCAAAGTCGTCCGTAGCGCAATGGGCGCTCAATTTCACCATCCGGCCTTCCGTACGACCTGGGAGGAGATCGACCCCTTCCTCGCGTCGAATGCCGTCGCTCTCTGGGGCGCGGATGGCTCGGGCGCCGAACCAGGTGCCCTGCCTGCACCGTCGCGGCTCGCCCTCGTACTCGGCAACGAGGCCAACGGCCTTCGCGACGACGCGCGCGCGCGCTGCGCACGATTCGTCGGTCTTCCCGTCACCACAGCGGTCGAGTCGCTGAACGTCGCGGTGGCCGCCGGCATCCTCATCTACGCTTTGCGGTCATGACATTCTTCCAACCGGCGGTCTTCGCGTTCATCATCGGCGCCCTCATTGGCTCCTTCCTCAACGTCTGCATCTCGCGCTGGCCCGATGAGCTGTCGGTCGTATCGCCGCGATCGCGCTGCCCGAAATGCGCGAAGGGGATCGCGTGGTACGACAACATCCCGATGATCAGCTGGCTGATCCTGCGTGGTCGCTGCCGCGGATGCCGCGAGCGCATCTCGATGCTCTACCCGACCATCGAGCTCGCGGTCGGGCTTCTCTGGGCCGCGTCGTTCGCCATCCTCGGTCCGACGTTCACCGCCCTGCGCGTCGCGATCTTCGGGACGGTGCTGCTCGGCGTCGCCGTGACCGACGCACAGCGCTACCTGATTCCAGACGGCTTCACGGTGTTCGGACTGGTCTGGGGGCTGCTCAGTGCGATGATCGCGCTGTTCGTTGGCGAAGTCGAACTCTTCGCCGGCCCGCAGGACGCGCTGATCGGTGCCTGCGCCGGCGCCGGGGCGATCGCGATCGTCGGATGGCTCGGCGAGGTCGCTCTCAAGAAGGAAGCGATGGGCTTCGGTGATGTGACCCTGATGGCGATGGTCGGCGCCGCGGTCGGACCGAACTACGCGCTGCTCACGGTGTTCGTCGGCGCAGTGCTCGGTGCCGTGACGTTCCTGCTCTTCGTCTATCCGATCGGATGGCTGCGCAGCCGTCGGACGAAGTCGGAATTCGCTCCGCCACTCGTGCCGTTCGGAGTGTTCCTTGCGCCTGCTGCGATGGTGACATTGCTTTGGGGAAGCGACCTCTGGCAGTGGTATCTCGGCGTGATCCTCGCCGCCTGAGGCACCCGATGTGGAGCACACTGGATGCTGTTCTCGAGGGATGACAACGTTCTCGCGCGGTTCACTCGCGACCTGACGACGGACGCACGCAACGGACGACTCGAGCCGATCCGCTGTCGAACGGAAGAGATCTCCCGGGTCATCGACATTCTGCTCCGCCACGGGAAGAACAACCCGGCACTGGTCGGACCTCCAGGGGTCGGCAAGACGGCGATCGCCGAGGGGCTGGCACAGCGCATCGCTGCCGACGCCGTCCCCCTCGGACTGCGCGGCACCCGACTGCTGGCCCTGGATCACGTTTCGCTCCTCGCCGGCACGACCTATCGCGGCCAGTACGAGGAGCGCATTCGCGGCCTCGTCGCCGAGACGTCCGTGGCCCCCGATGTCGTGCTCTTCATCGATGAGCTGCACAACCTCATCGGGCAGGGCACGGCGATGGGAGTCGCGATGGATGCCGGCAACATGCTCAAGCCGGCGCTCGTGCGCGGGGAGTTTCGCGTCATTGGCGCGACGACCGACGATGAATACAATCGCTGGGTGCGGGGCGATCCCGCACTCGAGCGACGGTTCCAGAAGGTCGCCGTTCGGGAGCTCAGCGCCGAGGACACGCTCGACATCCTGCATGCGCGGAAAGAGCGGCTCGAGCGCCATCACAACGTGGTCATCTCCGCGGACGCGCTCCACGCGGCCGTGCAGCTCACCGATGCCCACCCGGCGGACCGCAACCGGCCCGACCGCGCGATCGATGCCCTCGATGAGGCATGCGCACACACGCATGCCCTGGCGACCTACGCGCCCGGGACCGAGGCCATGATCCTCCAGCGCAAGGACGCGTTGCGGCGACGGGAGCGCGCCAAGGCTGAGCAGGACGCGATCACGGAGGAGCGTGAGCCCGCTCGATCCCGCGAGCCAGCGATGGACGACGACACCCTCGACCGATTCGCCCGTGGAAGTGCGGCGGCGCTCGAACGCTTCGGCGCGGAGCTCGAGGCCATGTTCGTCGGTGTGCCGCTGACTGACGTGCAGACGAAGTCGGCCGCGTCGAGCGACACCGATGCTCCGACACAGCAAGCGCCATCGACCGGCACGGATGCGACCATCGGTTCCCGGTTCGCCGAGCTGGAGGCGGAGCTCGGACGACGGCTCGTCGACGAGGGGGTGGTCGTCCGCGGGCAGGACATCGCGCGCGTCGTTGCTCTCGCAGCCGGCGTCACCGTGAGATGGCCGTCATGATCGGCCCCCGTCGCCTGCTATCCGTCGTCGCTCTGCTCGGCGTCGCTGCGTGCCGTGACAGGCCGTCGGAGCTCGCCACATACCAGGCGAAGGTTGCAGAGGCGGTGCCGAAGATCGAGGCGGCGATCGGCCTCCCGTTCGAGACAGCTCCGGTGGTCGAGGTCCGCACAAAGGACGATGTTCGGAAATTCCTCGAGAGACAGCTGACCGATTCGCTGGCACGCGCACAGGTGTCGGGGCAGGAGGCCGCCCTCAAGCGGCTCGGCCTCATTCCGGACACGATATCCCTCGAGAGGCTGTTGCTGGATGTCCTCGAGGAGCAGATCGGCGGGTACTACGACCCGCGCGCCAAGGTGTTGTACATCGTGGAGGGGACGCCGGAGGAGGCTGTCGGCCTGACGGTATCGCACGAGCTGATTCACGCGCTCCAGGATCAGCACCTGAATCTCGACTCGGTGATGCGTGCGACCGGGGACGATGACCGGACCGCCGCCGCGCAGGCCGTCCTCGAAGGGCAGGCGACCTACGAGGGGCTTCGGATCATGGTTGGCGCGGAGATGGCCGACAATCTGCCGGGAGGGTGGGACCGCGCGCGCGAAATGATCCGCGACAATCACGCAAAGTGGCCCGCATTCGCCTCCGCGCCGCTCGTCATTCAGGAGATGCTGCTCTTTCCATACCTGAGCGGCGCCGAGTTCGCACGCGCCTACCGGGCCTCGAAGCCCGGTCAGGCGCCCTATGGCGCGATGCCGACATCGACCGAGCAGATCCTCCATCCATCACGCTTTCTCGGCGAGATCGATCATCCCACGAAAGTGGTGCTGCCTCCGCTCCGAGGCGTGTCGACGTTGTACGACAATACCGTTGGTGAGTTCACGACCCGACTGTTCCTGTACGAGCACCTCCGCGATCAGCAGTCCGCGTTGAGCGGCGGCGCAGGTTGGGACGGTGACCGGTTGACCGTCGTGAAGACTGGGCGGGGGGAGGGGGCGGTCTGGGTCAGCGCGTGGGATACGCAGGTCGACGCTGGGGACTTCTTCACCCTGATCGAGCGCACCATCGATCGGCGATACGGCCCGTCCCCGGCGCGCACGCTTTCCCGGACCGAGGCAGGCGCAGGAATGGCGAGCGGGAAGCAATACACGGTGGGAGGCAGGACCGTCTCCGTCCGCACCGGCGAGATCTCTGGCCGTCCCGTCGTCGTCTACGTGGATCTCCCAGCGGGCGACGATCTGACCATTCTCGACGTGTCCCGCATTCGCCTCGAGGACACGTCGATCGCTCCCCCCAACGGCCGCTAGCGCAGTGTATCCGCCGTCCGGCCTTCGTCGCCGGCCGGAGTGACACCACCGCGCGCCGCGACGCCGTCGCCCCGCGGCGCCTGGTCGGCGATCCCGACTTCAGGCACCGGCAGCAGGGCCAGCCGAAGGACCTCGTCCATCGTCGAGACGAAGGTGAATGCCATCGTCGCCTTCACCTCGGGGGGAATGTCGCGCAGGTCCTTTTCGTTCTGTTTCGGGAGGATGACCTCGCGTAATCCAGCGCGGTAGGCGGCGAGCACCTTTTCCTTCACGCCGCCGATCTCGAGCACCTTTCCGCGGAGCGTCACCTCGCCCGTCATTGCGAGGTCGCGCCGCACGGGGCGCTGACTCAGCACACTGGCGATCGCCAGCGTGACGGCGACGCCCGCACTCGGACCGTCCTTCGGAATGGCCCCCGCGGGGAAGTGAATGTGCAGGTCGGATTCCCTGAAGTCGCTGTCCTCGACCTTGAGCATCGCTGCGCGTGACCGCACGTACGAGTAGGCCGCGTCCACCGACTCGCGCATCACGTCCCCGAGCTGTCCCGTGACCGTCATCCGGCCGGTGCCGGTCATGCGGAGCGCCTCGATCTGCATCAGGTCGCCGCCGGTGGACGTCCATGCCATTCCGGTGACCGCGCCGATCTCGGGCTCCTTGTCCGCTTCCTCGACCGCGTAGCGCGGGACGCCGAGCATGTCCTCGACCTTCGCGTTGTCGATCACCCACGCGCCTTCCTCGCCTTCCGCCTTCCGCCGCGCGCGCTTCCGCATGATCGCGGCGAGATTTCGTTCGAAGTTGCGAAGTCCGGCCTCGCGGGAGTACCGACTCGACACGAAGCCCAGCACTTCATCGGTGAACTGGATGTCCTTGTCGGTGATGCCGTGCTCCTCGAGCAGGCGCGGCATCAGGTAGCGCCACGCGATCTCGACCTTTTCCTCGATCGTGTAGCCGGCGATGCGGATGACTTCCATTCGGTCGCGCAATGGCGCCGGAATGTCGAACACGTTGTTCGCCGTGCAGATGAAGAGGATGCCCGAGAGGTCGTAGGGCAGGTTCAGGTAGTGGTCGGTGAAGGTGTCGTTCTGCGCCGGATCGAGCACCTCCAGCATTGCCGCGGTCGGGTCTCCCGACGGGCCACCGCTCGACATCTTGTCGACCTCATCGATCATGAAGACGGGGTCCTTCACCTGCACACGTCGGAGGGCCTGGAGCAGGAGACCCGGCATCGCGCCGACGTATGTGCGCCGGTGGCCACGGATTTCCGCCTCGTCGCGCACGCCGCCAACCGAGATGCGATAGAACTCGCGCCCGATGGATGTCGCGATCGCCTCGCCCAGCGAGGTTTTCCCGGTGCCAGGGGGGCCGGCGAAGCAGAGAATCGGACCGTGTGGGTCACCGCCACGAAGCTTGCGAACGGCGAGAAACTCGATGATGCGCTCCTTCGCCTCCTGCAGCCCCCAGTGACGGTCATCGAGTGCTTCCTCGACCTTGCTCAGCGCGATCTCCTCGTCACCCGATCGCTTGTGCCAGGGGAGGGCGAGGATCCAGTCCAGATAGGTCCGAATCACCTGATACTCGCTCGATGCCGGCGAGAGCATCCGCATGCGCTCGGTCTCGCGCTTCGCTTCCTGCATGACGCGCTCGGGAAGGTTCGCCTCCTCCAGCTTTCGCAGCGTCTCGACTGCTTCCTTCTCCCCCGGATCCGCCTCGCCCAGCTCCGCCTGGATCGCGCGGAGCTGCTGGCGCAGGTAGAACTCGCGCTGGTGCTGCTCGATCTTGATCTCGGTCTGTTTCTTCACGTCTTCCATCACGCGCGCGCGTGCGACCTCGCGCTCGAGCCGGCCGAGGATGAAGCGAATGCGCTGGCCGACATCGAGCCGCTGCAGTACCTCGTCCTTGTCCGAGATCCGGAAGTTCATGTTCGTCGCGGCGAGATCCGCAAAGCGGCCAGGATCCGACACGTTCATCTTGAGGATTGCCGGTACCTCATCCGGGATGCGGTCGATCAGCTCGGCGAGCGTCTCCGCGGCCGCCGTCACCCGGGCGATCAGCTCCTCGAGCTCGGCCGGCTCGGGCGGTGTCTCCTTCGCCGGCTTGATCGCGGCAATCGGATAGGGGTGGGTCGAGGCCACGCCTTCGATCGTGATCCGTCGCAGTCCCTGGAGCGTGATCTGGACCGTGTCGCCCGGCAGGTTGATGCGCTCGTGGACCCGCGCGGCGACGCCGACCTTGCCGACGAAGCGGTGCGGATCGATCGGCTCATCGTGATCGCCGGTCGCGACCACGAGCGCCACGGTCAGCGTGGACTCCTCGTTCGACCGCAGCAGCGCGAGATTCTCGGGGGCGCCCATCTGCACCGCGATCGTGCCGAGGGGATACACGATGGTCGAGCGCAGTGCCATGAGGGGAAGGAATGGCGGGAGCTCGGCCTTGAGGATCTCGTCTTTGCGCTGGGTCTTCGACATGGGCTGCGTGTGAGGGTCTGCGAGCGGCGCAGGAAAGGTATTGCGGGCGGCACACCATGACGACTGCCACCCCGATTCCGGTAACCGATTGAGCGAGCGCGGCTTGCAACCGCACCCCGCACCAGGGCTCACCTTGTCGGATGTGGCCGGGGTGTCTAGCTTGAGAGGCTATGTTTGACGAGCTGAGCGAGAAACTGGAAGCTACCTTCGCGCGCCTTCGCGGGCGCGGGGTGCTGACCGAAGCCGACATCAAGGAGGGGCTGCGCGAAGTCCGGCGCGTGCTCCTCGAAGCGGACGTCAACTTCCAGCTCACCCGCGAGTTCCTCGAGCGCGTCGAGAAGAAGGCGGTCGGCATCACGACCCTCCGCACCGTTTCGCCCGCCCAGCAGCTCGTCAAGATCGTGCACGACGAGCTGGCGGGAATGCTTGGTGAGCGCCGCGAGGGCCTCAAGCTCAGCAGCGTACCGCCGACGGTCGTGATGATGGTGGGGCTCCAGGGGTCGGGAAAAACGACCACGGCCGCAAAGCTCGCGCGGAAGCTGAAGGCGGAAGGGCGCGCGACCCGGCTCATCGCCGCCGACGTCTACCGACCCGCCGCCATCGACCAGCTCGAGACCCTCGGTCGCCAGCTCGAGGTGCCTGTGTACGCCGATCGCACCACGACCGATGTGGTTCGCATCGCGCGGGAGGGCATTGATCAGGCGAAGCGCGCGCGTGACCGCGTCGTCATCGTCGATACGGCGGGCCGCCTGCAGATCGACGATGAGATGATGAAGGAGCTGTCGCGCCTCAAGGAAGCGATCCGGCCCGACGAGATCCTGCTCGTCGCCGATGGCATGACTGGCCAGGACGCAGTTCGGATCGCGCAGGGGTTCGATTCGGTGCTCAACGTCACCGGGATCATCCTCACGAAGATGGATGGCGACGCGCGCGGTGGTGCGGCGCTGTCCATTTACGGGGTGCTCAGGAAGCCGATCAAGTACATCGGCGTCGGCGAGAAGCCGGAGGCACTCGAGGAATTCCACCCCGAGCGGATGGCGGGTCGCATCCTGCAGATGGGAGACATCGTCTCGCTCGTCGAGAAGGCGCAGTCGACGTTCGACGAGGCCGAGGCGAGGAAGCTCGAGAAGAAGGTGCGGAAGGAGGGGATGGACCTGCAGGACTTTCTCGGGACGATGAAGCAGATCCAGAAGCTCGGACCGCTCGAGGGCGTGCTCAAGATGCTGCCGGGTGTCAACACGAAGATGCTGAAGCAGGCCAAGGTCGATCCAAAGCGCATGTCGCACATCGAGGCCATCGTCCTGTCGATGACGCCGGAAGAGCGTCGCACCCCGGGTGTGATCAACGGGTCGCGCCGGTCGCGGATCGCGAAAGGGTCCGGCCGGCCGGTGAGTGAGGTGAACAAGCTGCTCGACCAGTTCCGCGACATGCAGAAGATGATGAAGAAGATGGCCGGTGGCGGCATGCGCCTGCCGCCGGGCATGATGGGCGGCCGCTAGGACCAGGGTCCGGCGCCCATGGACGTCGTACGACCCGGGTGCAGCTCGGAAATACCGAGCCTGCGATGAGCCCGGTGCAGCACCATGAACCGTTTGTCGGGAGTGCAGAAATGGCTGTCAAGATTCGTCTCCGCCGAATTGGGCGGAAGAAGGCCCCTGTGTATCGCATCGTCATCGCCGACTCGAAGAGCCCGCGTGATGGGAAGTTCATTGAGATCATCGGGCAGTACGCGCCCCGCCAGACGGAGAACTCGCTCGCCGTGAAGGCCGACCGGGCCAACTACTGGCTCGACGTCGGTGCCCAGCCGACCGATACGGTGCGCTCCCTCCTGCGGCGCGCCGGCGTGATGAAGGCCCGCCACGAGGCCCGCGGTGCCGCGAAGCGCTCCTCGAGCGCGGTCCCCCTCAAAGACGAGTAGCATGGGGTCGCCCGGGTTCGCGATCGTCGGGCGGATCCGCAAGGCACATGGCATTCGCGGCGAAGTCGTCGTCGAACCGCTGACGGACGCGCCGGACGCGGTTTTCGCGGCCGGCCGTCGTGTTTTCGCGGGCACCGCGGACGGGGACCGCGCGCGCGATGGAGCCGAGCTCGCGGTGAACGAGGTTCGCCCGTTTCGCGAGGGGCTGCTCGTTCGCTTTGACCGGATTCCCGATCGCACGGCCGCGGAGCTGTGGCGCGACCGGTATCTCCTGCTGCCGATCGCCGAGCTCACGCCACCCGCTGACGACGAGGTCTATATCCATGACCTCGTCGGGATGCGTGTCATCCTCGTTTCCGGCGCTCCGCTCGGCGAAGTGCTGGAGGTGTATGAAGTGCCTCAGGGCCTCGTGCTCGATGTGAAGCGCGTCGATGCCGGGACGGTCATGCTGCCGTTCTCACCGGATGTCGTGAAGCGGGTGAGCGCCGCCACCCGCGTGATCGAGGTCGATCCCCCGGCGGGGATGCTCGATTGATGCTGCAGGTCAACGTGGTGACGATCTTTCCCGACTTCTTCACCGGGCCGTTGTCGTACAGCATTCCGGCGCGTGCTGCAACGATCGGCGCGGTCGCGTACCGGATGGTCGACCTGCGTGACTTCACGCATGATCGGCATCGCACCGTCGACGATTACGCGTACGGCGGCGGGCCGGGCATGGTGATGAAGCCCGGGCCATTCTTCGAGGCCGTGGAATTCCTCGGTCCGCCGTCGCCGCCCATCGTGCTGATGTCGGCACGGGGCCGGCGATTCGCGCACGAGGACGCTGTGCGCTTCGCACAGGGAACGTCGCTGACCATCCTCTGCGGCCATTACAAGGACGTGGATCAGCGTGTCGCCGACCACCTTGCGACCGAGGAGCTCTCCCTTGGCGACTTCGTGCTGAGCGGGGGAGAGTGCGCCGCGCTCGCCGTGATCGATGCGACGGTCCGCCTGCTCGACGGCGCCATGTCCGATCTCGACAGCGCCCGGACGGACTCCTTCTACGACCGCGTGCTGAGTGCGCCCAGCTACACGCGCCCACCGCTCTACCGCGGCCACGCTGTCCCCGACGTCCTCATCTCGGGCGACCATGCGAAGATCGCCGCATGGCGCCTGGCCGAGGGGGAGCGGTTGAGCCGGCAGCGTCGCAGCGGCGACTGATCGGGCGCACTGGCCTAGCGCTCGATCGCCGTATACCTTTCCGGTCTCCATTGCACAATCTGCCTGTCACTGAATCGGGCCCGAACCCTCAGCCCTGAGCGACCATATGCATCCCTTCATTGAAACCCAGAAAGAGTGGCTCCGCACCGACATTCCTGCGTTCCGCGCTGGTGATACCCTGCGGGTGAACGTTCGCGTGAAGGAGGGTGACAAGGAGCGCCTTCAGGCATTCGAGGGTGTGTGCATCGCGCGTCGTGGAGCCGGCGTGAACGAGACGTTCACCGTCCGGAAGGTATCGAATGGCGTTGGCGTCGAGCGGATCTTCCCGGTGAACAGCCCGATGATCGGCACGCTGATCGTCGTCCGCCGTGGCCGGGTGCGTCGCGCCAAGCTGTACTATCTCCGCAACCTCACCGGCAAGGCAACCCGCATCCGCGAGACCAAGACGCGCAGCGCGAATACCCGCAGCGAGGCGGACAGCAAGAGCTGACCGGTGAAGCGCCGACGGCATCGCTGGAGCACGATCGAGCGCGATCTTCGCGTGGGAGCCGGCCCGTTGATCGCCGGAGTGGATGAAGTCGGACGGGGCCCTCTCGCGGGCCCCGTCGTCGCATGCGCCGTCATCATGCCCCCCGACCAGCGCGCCATTCGCGGGGTGGATGATTCGAAACGTCTCACGCCTCGCATGCGCGTCGACCTCGCCGAGCGCATCAGGGAGCGCGCGGTGTCCCTCGCGGTTGGGGCGGCGTCGGTGCGAGAGATCGACCGCCTGAACATCTATCACGCGAGTACGCTCGCCATGCGGCGCGCGCTGTCCCGCCTTCGCACACCTCCCGATCATGTGCTGATCGACGGACGGGCGATCCGGACGCTGTCCGTGCGGCATACCGCCGTCGTGCATGGCGACGCGCGCTGCTTCAGCATTGCGTGCGCCTCCATCATCGCGAAGGTGACTCGCGACCGGCTGATGTGCTCCCTCGCGGCGAAATATCCAGGCTATCGCTGGGAGCGGAACGCGGGATATGCGACGCAGGATCACATCGACGGGCTCGCCGCGAGGGGCATTACGCCTCACCACCGACGCACGTTTTTTCGCGTCAGCCAGTTGACCCTGGACCTCGACGCTCCTGGCGGGCTCGAGTCCGTGGCGCTGGAGATCGTGCTCGCCGACTTGACCGCCGCTGACGGCCCGAGCGACAGCGGCTGCGCCGACCTGGCGTCGGGATCGACGCTCGCTGATTCATTCGAGGATGCCAGGCTCGATGCAGAGCTCGATGTCGAGTTCGGCGATGATGCCGACGAGCCCCTGCTCGTCGATTCGGCGGACGATTCCATCAGTCCGGGCGCGGCGATTCCCGCGGAGTCCCGGCGGTGGCCGGACCGCGAAGCGCCCGACCGGAGAGCGAACCCGTAGGCTTCCCGTCGTCGACGGCGAGCGTCCCGTTGACGACGACCCAGCGCATTCCCGCCGCGAGCAGGGTCGGCTCCTCGTATGTCGCGCGGTCGGCAACGGTGCGTTCGTCGAACACGATGATGTCCGCGAAAAACCCTTCGCGCAGCACTCCGCGATCCTCGAGCTTGAATGTCTCCGCGGGCAGGCTGGTCGACGCCCTGATGAAGAAGGGAAGGGCGATCGTCTTCTTCATGTAGACGTACTGCCGCAGCTTGCGGGGATAGGTACCGTACTTTCTCGGATGCCCGCCGGAGCCGTCGGAGCCCGTCATCACGAAGTCCTCGACCATGAACCGCTCGATGTCAGCTTCGCTCATGTTGAACGAGGCGACACTCGGGCTCGACACGGCAATGATCCTCAGTGCCGCCTCCACCGGGGACAGTCCCTGCCGCGCCGCGATGACGCCCAGCGTCTTGCCCCGAATGGAGCTGTCGCGGCCGGACGTGATCAAGAGCGATTCCGCTCCACCGCGACGGCGAAGGTTCTCGGTCATCTCGGCGACGAGCCGAGGACGGACCCCGGGATTGGCGATCCGGGCGCGCAGCGAGTCAGTGCCTCCAGCCTCCGCCCAGCGGGGCAGCAGCGCGGCACCGAGGCCTGTCCCCGACGCCGTGTACGGATACTGGTCCGCCGTCACTGCGACCCCGGACGCACGCGCGTCGCGAATGAGCGCGATCACTTCGTCGGCCTTCCCCCACACATCGGTTCCCAGCGCCTTGATGTGCGAGATGTTCACCGGGATCCTGGCCTCGCGTCCGATCCGGACCGATTCACGAATCGAACCCAGGAGCCCAATGGTGTAGGAGCTCTCATCTCGCATGTGGGTGTCGTAAATCCCGCCCAGCTCACCGGCGGAGGCCGCAAGCGCGATCACCTCTTCGGTGGTGGCAAAGCTTCCGGGCGCGTAATACAAGCCCGACGACAGCCCGATTGCGCCGCCCCGCATGGCATCCGACACGAGACCCCGCATCCCCGCGAGCTGCTCGGCCGTCGGCGCTGCGTCGGCGGCCCCGAGCACGGCTCGTCGAACGGACCCATGCCCGACGAAGAGTGCCGCGTTGGTCCCGATGCCGGCGCTGTCCCACAGGGCGAGCGTCTGCGCCACGTTCACTGGCCCGCCCCCATCGTTGCCGGTGAGGACCGTCGTGACGCCCTGCATCAGGTATCCCACGTTTCCGCGGCCGGCGGAGTCGCTGAGATCGTCCGTCGTGTGGGTGTGCGGGTCGATGAAACCCGGGGCGACGACCAATCCCGTCGCGTCGATGGTGCGGCGTGCGATAAACCTGCGGGCGCGCGCATCGCCCATGAACACGATGCGATCGCCACTCAGTCCGATGTCGGTGATGCGAGCGGGAGCCCCCGTCCCGTCCAGCACGCGGCCGTTGCGGATCAGCAGGTCAGCCGCGGGCTGCTGCGCCGCGGCGGGAAGGGATAGCGCGGCCGCGAGGAGTGCGGCACAGCGGAGTGTGCGTGTCATGGGGCGCCGAAGGGGGAGGGCGGCGGATCGGGCACGTTGCGTGTATCTTCGGGGAGCGCTGCCAGGGCGCAGCGCCTGCGCGACCGGATAGCTCAGTTGGTAGAGCAGGAGACTTTTAATCTTCAGGTCGTGGGTTCGATCCCCACTCCGGTCATCCGCTGCTTCGTTGCCTAGATCGCGAAGCAGTAAAACAGGCCGTCGCCACCCGTCCCGCGAAGGTCCTCCTGGCCACACCCTCTCGAGGCGTGCGCGGAGTTCCAGGACGTCGGAATCTGCCCGCCGCCGACGCGGTCGTGGTGGCCCACCTGCGCACTGCCCGTGCCCGATCCCGTCCAGTTCTGGCAGGTCAGGTCGGTCACGCCCGCGAAGGCTGTCCCATCGGGCTGGGAGCCGGTGAGCACGTCGTGGCGGTTGGGCGTGTCGCCGCGTCCGTTCACGACCTCGCCGCGTTCATTCAGGGACGTCTCCTTTCCCAGCATGTTGGCGTCGCTGTGGAGATCCGCCACGCTGCGGGCAACCATGACACCCTTGGCATTGTACCACGGCCCCTGCCCGATGCGATCGCGCGCATTGACCGAGGCCTGCCCACTGCTCCCGAGCGTGCTGAGATAGGCGCGCCACGTCCGGCTGCTTCCATCGATCGCCGCTGCGAGTCTCCGGCAGTGGTCGTCAGCGCCGCTGAGCCCACCAAGATTCGCCCCGTTCCCCGGTCCCGCGCTCGTGATGAAGAAGCTGACCGGCGGCGCGGCGCTGCGTCCTTTGGCCATAGGCGCACACCCGCACAGCAATAACACTCCGAGAAAGCGCAGCGCGCGGTTCATCAGTCGCTCCTGTCAGCGGGTGAATGGCGTGCGACGAGTCTATCGCTCCGTATAAAACTCGCGGATGCAGGCCGACACCAGTCGGTCGAGGGTGGCATCGGTTCCGCCGGGGCGCGGCTTTGCCCGGCCGGGGGTAGACCGCCACGCCTCCTTCACACGCACGAGCGCCTGCTCGATGTGCAGTCCGTCGATGCGTGCCGCCGCGCAGATCGAGCGGGCGGCCGCAACGAGGCTCGCATGGTTGTGGGCCAGACCCTCCTGCCCGGCGACATCGGCATCGAGATCGCGAATGATCGCGCGCAACGCCCCCAGCGCGGGGTCCCCTGAGTCGCGGGGACGGTCCACACCCGTCGACTCGAACGCGTTTCCGTTTTCCATTGGCCGGACGGTGTCTGTCTCCCGCGGAGTTCCCTGTAGCCCGAGCGTCCGCGTGCCCACACAGTGTGCTTCATCACCAATTCGCGCAAGCGTCAAGGCGACACACGGTTAGATCATGCACGCCGCACGGCGCGGGGTCATCGGGGAAAGTCGGGTCGGAAGTTCGAGATGCAGCGCCGGTGGCGGCGGTGGCACCGGTGCGTGGGCGGATCCGCGCACCGCTTCCTTCTACGGCAATACCTCGACACGCGTGTCGAGGTCACTTTCGGCCTCCTCGCGCGCCTGGTGGACGAGGCCGGCGCGTGCATCCAGCACCACCTCGGCCAGCTCGCGCACGCTCATCAGGCGCGGTGAGAACACGAACGTCGCACCTTCGCGGTACAGCTCACGAGCCTGCTCGAGTTCTTCGGCGGTGACAATGATCGCGGCGTCGGGCGCGATCGATCGGAGCTTCCGGAGCAGCCGCGAGTTCGTCGTGCCTTTCAGCAAGCTGTCCGGGATCGTACAGAGCAGCACGCGAGCGTGGTGCACATTGGCGTGGTGGAGCGTGTCGAGATGGCTGATGTCGCCGTACACGGCGTGAATGCCGCGCTTGTCCAGCTCTTCCTTCACCTGCGGATTGAAGTCGACGACGCCGATCTCATCGGCCAGTGTGGGATTCCACGCGAGGAGCTCATGCAGGAGCGAGCTCGCAAACCGGTAGAAGCCGATGAAGACGATCGGCTTTGCGAGCGCTGCGGGCATGGAGAGCGGCGTGTCATCGAGATCGTGCATCCCGACGCGCTTCAGCCACGGATTCATGACGTCGAAGATCCGGCTGCTGTACAGGATCCCGTAGGTCGAGCCGACCGACGTGATCACGAGCATGAACACGACGACCGCGAGCACGCGCTCGTCGATGTGCCCCAGTCCGACGCCGAGTGTGCAGATGACGAGGGAGAATTCGCTGATCTGCGCAAGATTGATCGCGGGGAGCACGCTCGTCCGGTTGCCACGGCGCAACGCCTGGAGGATCGGAACGATGGAGAAGAAGCGTGATGCGACCAGAAAGGCCGAGCCGGCGATCGCGATTCCCACGAGCTCGGTGGTCGGGCGCGGAATCTTCGTCCCGAGCGTCACGAAAAACAGCGTGATGAAGAAGTCCCGGAGGCTGATGACCTTCGCGACGACATCGATGTTGTACGGAAAGGTGGAGAGCGAGATGCCGGCGATGAGTGCGCCCATCTCTCGCGACAGGCCGAGCTCCGACGAGATGAGCACGACGAAGAAGCACCAGGCGAGTGCGCCGATGAGCAGCAGCTCGGGAACTTTCGCGATCGAACGGAAGAGGACCGGGAGAACGAAGCGGCTCGCGAAGAGCGAGAAGGCGACCACCCCGATCCCCTTGGCGAGCGACACGAGCAGGAGGATCGGTGCCGGATCGTTGAGGTTCTTCTGGAGCACGAGGAAGAGGATCGCCCAGATGTCCTGAAAAACGAGGATCCCGAGCGTGATCCGACCGGCAGCGGTATCGAGCTCCGACTTGTCGTACAGGATCTTCACGACGATCATCGTGCTCGACAGCGCCGCGGCGACGGCGAGGTACAGCGGCGCGTAGTTGCCGGCTCCGAACCCGAACCCGAGCAGCGGGAAGACCACGAGCCCGAGTGCCACGCAGATCACGAACTGCCCGATGCCGGCCCCGACGACAGCGGACCCCGCCTCGCGAAGCTTCTTGAGGTCGATCTCGAGCCCGATCATGAAGAGCAGGAGGATCAGC
>JANOCW010000210.1:0-19611 GCA_031412375.1 Gemmatimonadaceae bacterium
ACGACCAGGCCATGCACCGCGCCGATGACGTGCGCCGGCTGATGCGCGAATACACCCGCGCCGATGAGCGCGTGTACGAATCACTCGTTCGCGAGATCGGCTGGCTGGAGGCCGCATGACCAGCGCGACGATGACTTCCGACCCCGCCGGTCGCATGCCAGGAGGTGCGCAGCCGTCATTCGATGCGCCCGCGCCATCGGACACTCCCCTGCGGTCGTCGATGAGCTACCCCCGTCGCGCGACGGGTCCGGTCGGTGGTGTCCGGCGCATCACGCTCGGCTGTGCGCGGAGCGACCGGCTGTTCTTCGCGCAGGTGCGGGAAGACCCGATGCTCGAGATCGAGACGCTGCGTCCGGCCTTCCCCGGACGGATCGCCGTCATCGGCTCCGCGGGTTGCACCGCGCTGTCACTGATCGCATCCGGCGCGCGCGATGTCGTCGCGGTCGACCTCAACACGACGCAGAACCACCTCACCGAGCTGAAGATGATTGCCGTTGGCGAGCTTCCCGTGGAATGTGCGCTCGCCTTCCTCGGGGGATCCGACGGTACACCGCGACAGCGCGTGGTGACCTATGCGCGCCTGCGCGCCGCGCTGTCGCCGGCAGCACGTGCCTGGTGGGACTCCCGGCTCGACAAGATCCGGCGTGGCGTACTCGGTGCGGGCGTCAGCGAACGACTCATTAGAGTCGTCGTGCGGGCACTCCGGCTGATCGGGCATGGTCCGGCCCGTCTGCGCCGACTGCTCGCGAACCGCACCCTCGAGGATCAGCGCGAGTTCTTCGCTCGCGAGTGGAACACGCGCCGCTGGCGGACGCTGATTCGCATCGCGCTCGGCCGGCAGCGGCTCGCCGGAGTATACGACCCCGCGTTCTTCGACCGTGTGGAGAACGAGTCGTTCGGTGACCATTTCCTGCGCCGCATCGAGCATGGGCTCACCGAGCTCCCGGTCGCGAGCAACTACTTCCTGCATTTCATGCTGACGGGGACGTACGCGGACGCGGCGCCGGATGCGCGTCCGCCCTATCTCGGCGATCGCGGCGCCCAGGCAGTCGCCGACGGTCGGGAGCGTCTGACGCTCGTGGATGGTGGAATGACGGACTGGCTCTGCACACAGCCGTCGGGGAGCATCAGCGGGTTCTCGCTCTCGAACATCTGCGAATGGCTCGCACCCGAGGCCATCGATGAACTGTTCGCGGAGATCGCGCGGACTGCGGTCCCCGGCGCCGTCGTCTGCTTCCGCAACTTCCTCGGCTGGACGGAGGTGCCGCTCGCGTGGCAGCACGCGATCGTCGAGCACCGCGCCCGCGGGACGGCGATGATCCAGCAGGATCGGAGCCTGTTGCAACGACGCTTCGCACCCTGCGTGGTTCACAAGGAGGCATTGTGACCGCGGCGCTATCCGTCGGCGTGCAGCAGCCACGAATCCTCGATGCGCGACCAAGGGCTGCGACTTCGGACGACAACCCCGCCCTGCTCGCGCTGGCGGCGGCGTGCGAGATGCGTGGGGACATTGGGCTGCGTATCGATCGGGAGCCCGACTTCTTCGCCCTCAACCGCCTCGAGGGAGATCAATGGCAGCTGGGAGTCATGCCCGGGCTCGCACCGCGGTCGGTGGCCGGGTGCGTCGCGGCGTCGGCACGCCGCGTGTACATCGACGGGACCCCGCGGCTGACGACCTACGTTGGCGACTTCAAGGTGCACCCCGCGCATCGCGGCGGCCCGGCGGCCGACGCTCTCGGCGAGTACGCACGGGAAGCCTGCCGGGAGATGGCCGGGAGTGCCGCCCTTTCGTTGATGACCGTCCTCGCCGGCAACTCCTCGATGGAGCGCCGTGTGGACGGGCCGCGCGGTCTTCCCGTGCTCACGCGCTTCGCCACCATTCGTTCGCATGCCATCCCGTTCCTTTGGAACAGGGCCAGTGTGCCTGGATTCGTCGTCGGCCAGGCATGCGAGAACGACCTAGAGGAGATGGCAGCGCTCTGGGGACAGCTCGCTCCGCGACGCCAGTTTGCACTGGTGCATGACGCCGCATCGTTCACGCGGTCCATCACTGACACGCCCGGACTCGGCGTCGCGTCGTACTGGGTCGCACGTCATCCGGGCGGTCGGATCGCCGGCTTCGTGGCTGCGTGGGACCAGACGTCGTTCAAGCAGCTTCGCGTCACGTCGTACTCGCGGCGCCTGTCGGTCGTGCGCGGCGCGTTCAACCTGGTTGCACCGCTGAGCGGTTCCACCCCACTGCCACCGGCCGGCGGACAACTCCGATGCCTGAGTGCATACAACGTCTGCGTCCCGGGCGATGAGCCGTCGGTGCTGCGTGCCCTGCTGCTCCGCATCTACGCCGCGAAACGAGCCGATGGCTACTCGTGCCTGAACGTGGGGCTCGATGTGCGGGACCCGCTCACCGCGGCGCTGCACGGACTCCTCGCGCAGCCGACCGACATTCACGCCTACATCACGACGCCCGCGGGCACGTACACGGGACCCCCGCTGGGGAACCGTCCGCTGCACTACGAAACCGCGCTCGTCTGAACCGGAGAATCCCCATGCGACGCATTCCACGCATTCTCGAGGAGGTGCGCTACAACAAGCGCCTCTATGGCGGACTGGCGAAGGCGAACCGGAAGTACTCGTCAGCGACGGACATGGCCGCGTTTCCCTTCCCGCAGGCGATCCAGCTCCAGACCATCAATGCATGCCAGGCTGCATGCATCATGTGTCCCTATCCCACGGTGAAGGACAACTTCCCCCGCGGTCGCATGGCCGATGATCTGTTCGACAAGATCACCGACGAGATCGCACAGCACCCGGAGGTCAGCACCTTCATCCCGATGCTCCAGAACGAGCCCTTCCTCGACAAGCGGCTCTTCGACAAGGTCGCACGGTTCAAGCAGCGCACCGGCGGGCGCGTCGCCGTGGAGCTGGTGACCAATGGCGCATTTCTCACTGATGAGAACATCGTGAAGATGCGCGACGCCGAGCTCGACATCCTGGACGTCAGCCTCGACGCGATCAATCGCGAAACGTACGAGAAGATCCGCGTCGGGCTGGATTACGATGCCGTCATGGCGGGCGTCGAGCGGGTGATCGCGGCGAAGCTCCCGCGAACCACGCTTCACGTTCGCTTGGTGCTCCAGCGCGGCAATGTGCGCGAGGCGAAGGCGTTCGCGCGGAGTTGGCGTGCCCGCGGCGTCGCAGTCTTCACATACATGACGAACGACCGCGCGGGCGCGATCTCGGACTTCAACGCGCGCATTCGCCCGACAGAAGAAGAGCTCGGGCCTGCCCATCGCCTGGGCCGCGCAGCCTTCCGCCGATGGATCGGCCACTGCCCGATCCCCTTCTCCACGACCAACATCCTGCACGACGGTTCGATGCTGCTCTGCGTCCACGACTGGAACCGCAACGAGATTCTGGGCAACGTCCGCGATTCGACGATCTCGGAGCTGTGGAACGGCGAACGGATGAAGGAGCTTCGACGGCTGGTGTCGCAGCGACGATATGACCAGGTGCCGTCGTGCCAGGGATGCTCGCTGTGGAGGGACGGCTGGGTGTAGTCGGCAACGTGACCGGCGATCCGGCGGGGAGTCAATCTGGAGATCCCGTATCACACCACGCCCGCACGCAGACCGACGGACTCACCGCCACGAGCGAGCGCCGCCCTGCATCCCATCCCATGTCGAATCGAAGGAACATCCCGCGCCTTGCCAACATCGCCGACCTCCTCGGCGTTACGCTGCTCGTGATCGGCGCCGGTTGCTATCTTCGCGCGTACATGGGCATGAGCGCCCTCCGGGCGAATGGTGGCTCCACCGGTAAGGCGCGCTTCGCCGGTATCGCCGAGTTCGATCGATACTATCAGCTCTCGCGGTTCGGGCTGTTGCTCGGCGCGGTCGCGGTGCTGGTGCTCATCGCCGGCGCTGTCGTGACGTGGCGTGCGCGTCGCGGAGTGTCGACCACGCTGCCGGCCACCGCCGAGGTGGTCGCTGGCTCCTGACGGCCCGCCGCTGCGAGGCCACTACATCCTCGTTCGCGTACCCGTCGGATAGAAGATGCTGTTGAAGAGCAGCTTGAAGGTTCCATGCGGCTGTGCGCGCTGCAGGATCTCCGGTCCGAACAGGATGACACGTCCCTTGCCGATCGGCGCTTCCACCGCGGCGAGCCCGTCCTCGAGCGCCGCCTGGCCCCACGCCCACCCGCTCACCAGCGGCGTTGGTGAGTCGTACCAGGCTACGCGCCGGATTCCCTGGCCCGCCGCGTCTGGTGTCAGCCTCCACACCGGACTCTCGTCGAAGAACGCATTCGTGCGCTCGGTCATCCCATGGCCCAGTGGCGTGCTCGTGTCCACCCGCATGTCGAGGATCGACCCGGGCACGTAGTACTTGCTCGCCGGAAGCGGGGTCGTGGTCGGAGTGCCGTCCGCTGCCCGCTCGACGAGATGGTTGGTGATTCCGAGACCGAAGTGCCCCGCGAGATTGCTGGCCGACGTGCCGATCGCCACCACAGTCCCGCCCTGCTCGAGGAACGCCTTGAGGGCAGGGATGGTCCGTGCTGCCGTTACCTCGCCCTGTTGATTGCGCCACTCCGCTGGCAGCTCCACGCCTGACGGCGCACCACTTCCGCCGACTCCTGCGCCTTCGGGTGATGAGGCCGGACCCGGCGCCGGAATCGCTCCGTCAACGAAGATCAGGACATCGTAGCGGGCTCCGAGGCTGCCGGCATCGAGCATCGGGGGATACGCAATTTCATACGGAAACTCGAACTGTTCGAGAATCCATCGCGTCCATCCAGCCGGCATCGACCCACCATACCGATCCCACAGGCCGATGCGTGCCCGCTTCAGGCGGATCGCTTCGGTGCCTGGTGGCCGGCGAGTCACCGCGTCGAAGCTCAGACCCAGCTCGCGCGCTGCCCGATCGATGACCGCACGCGTCTGCGGCCGCGCCGCGATGAAGAAGCTGCCAGCCGGGTATTGAGCGGCGGACACTGGCGCGAGAAGCCAGGAGACTTCACTTCCCGCAGCCAGCAGGCGATTGATCGCCGTGAACCCGTCGTTCGCCTCGTGGCGCATCATGTACCCCGCCGCGGGACCGGACGTGGCGGTCACCCGCCCCGGCGGCGGCGCGAGGTTCCACTCCGCGATGACCTCGAATGGTCCGTCGAACCCCTCGAGGACCCGATCGAACCGCACGCCCATCTGCAGCGCGAGCGTCCACCCGGCGTTGTCGTACGGCCGCGTTGGCGGCGCACCCGGATAGGGAATCACATCGGGGTGGTCCTGCGGCTCGAACATGTCGATGACGTGCGGACGGAACGCCTGTGCGGTCTTCACGACGTACGACCCGGGGGGATACTGCCGCCGCTCAACGGAAAACCGCTGCGTCGCCCGATGCACGGTGATCCCGGTCTCGAGCAGCGCATTCACGAATCGCGTCGCCGTCGGAAAATCCGGCTGGTCGGATGGGATGATGTAGCCCCGTGGATCACGCATCGCCGGATCCTGCAGGAGCTGCAGATAATTGGCCGAGTCTCGGGCGAAGCTCCCCGAACCGCCGCCTCTCCCGCCCCCGCCTCCGCCCGCCGAGCCTGTCCCCGCACCGCGACCGCCGCCCGCCGACTGGGCGATCCGCACCGCAGCGGCCTCCACCCGCTCCGGCCGCGGGGTCCATGTATCCCTGCTCCCCCGTTCGATCGAATTCTTCCCCATCCGGTAGATGTTGAAGAGGAAGTTCTCCCGCTGGCGAGATGCGAGATCGAGCACCGCACGGTTGGTCGTCATGGAGTACTCGATCGACTGCCGAAAGCGCCATCGCTGCGGTGCGATCGGATAGGGCAGGTCGCTCGATGGCAGTTGACGACTCATGACGAGCGGAATCTGGCTCGGCGTCGGATTCCCGATCATCTCCGTGAGCAGGCCGATGATGTTGTGGAAGGTCGCTGTGTTGCGCAGTCCGCCGTTCCACCACCCATCGTACGGACCGCCTCCCCGCATCGTCGCGCCGGGCTTCCCCTCGGCCGCCAGGCGCGTGTGCATTGCCATCGCGACCTGGGTGATCCCGAGTGGAATGAGAGGATCCTGGTTGTAATTGAATGGATCGCGAAGCGGTGGGGCCCAGAGCACCGTTCCCGCGGGACCCGATTGGTGGTGGTTGTACAGGATCTGCGGAAACCACTCCCGGTACAGCACGCGGTTCATGTTTTCCGATTCGGCCTGCGTCGATGCGAAGAAGTCGCGGTTGTTGTCATGACCGATGTACTTCTGGTACAGGCGTGGAATTCCCGGTCCGCTGCCCCGCTGCTCGGGAACGGACGCGCGCATGTACCACTCGGCCGTCAGGTCATTGCCATCGGGGTTCGCGTGGACGAACAGAATGATCACGTCGTCGAGGATCCGCATCGTTTCCGCGTCGGTGCGGCTCACCATCTGGAACACGATCTCGCCGAGCTGCTGCGCGCCAAGCAGTTCCGTCGCGTGCAGTCCGCCATCGATCCAGACGACGGCCTTGCCCTCACTCGCGAGCGTGCGTGCCTGGTCGTCGTCCAACCCCTCGGCCAGCGCGAGACGGCGGGAAATGTCCTTGTAGCGTGCGAGGTTTCGATGGTTGGCGGGCGACGTCACGATCGCCATGAGCTGCGGTCGGCCCTCCGCCGTCTGCCCAATGGTATCGAGCACCAGTCGATCGGATTCGCGCGCGAGCTTCTGCCAGTAGGCGGAGATCTGCTTGTACGACGCGAGGGAATAGTCGTCGCCGAAGTTGTGCCCGAATTCCTGCAGCGGCGTCGTGATGCGCGGCGCCGGCGCCGTGCCTCCGCCCTGCGCCGCCGCCTGAGGACTGACCAGCGCAATCGCGGCGAGCGCAAACCCTGCGGTACCGAAGGTCGCCCGTCGAATCGAGGCGAGGATGTGTGCAGCAGCGCCCGGCCTCTCGGCGAGCGGATTCGAACGCACCCTTGGCATTGACGTTCCGGAGGGACGTGAGGGAAGGGAAACCGGCGGCGCTCCAATCGGAACGCCGCCGGGCGTGCAGGCAATCAGCGCGGAGGACGCCCCGCGATCAACCGGCGATCGCGCCGACTTCCTTCGCCGTCTCGGAGACGACGCGCTGTGCGGCATCGCCAGGCATCTGGTCGTAGCCGTGGAAACGGCGAACGAAGTTTCCCCGGCCGTGGGTGAGTGAGTGCAGCTGGGTCGAATACAGGTGCATCTCCGACTGTGGAACGACCGCCCTGACCGTCGAGCCCCTTGAATCATCCGCGACCGTTCCAAGAATGTGGCCCCGCCGTGAGGAAAGATCGCCGAGGACGTCGCCGAGGTAGGAGTTGGGCGTCGTCACCTCGATCTCGTCGAGCGGCTCGAGAAGCACCGGCCGGCATTTCGGTGCCACCGCCTTGAAGGCGAGAATACCCGCCATCTTGAACGACATTTCATTCGAGTCCACCGAATGGAACGAGCCGTCGTACAGCTCCACGATGAAGTCCACCATGGGATAGCCCGCAAGTACTCCGCGGGCACACGCTTCCTGGATACCGCGATCGACCGCCGGGATGAATTTCCCGGGAATGGACCCGCCGACGATCTCGTTCTCGAACTGATAGCCGGAGCCGCGCGCCGCGGGGGCGAACCGCACCCAGCAGTCACCGAATTGTCCGCGGCCGCCGCTCTGCTTCTTGTGCCGTCCCTGCCCGTCGCCCCTGGCGGTGATCGTCTCCCGGTAGGCGATCTTCGGCCGCGTGAGCTCGGCCTGGACGTTGTACTTGCGCAGGAGTCGCGCGAGAATCACCTCGAGGTGCCGCTCCCCCATTCCCGACACGATCGTCTCGTGGGTATCGGCGTTGTACTGCATCTGGAACGTCGGATCCTCGTCGTGAAGTCGGTGCAGCCCCTGCTGCAGCTTCTCCTCATCGCCTCGGGCGAGCGGCCGGACGGCGAAGGTGACCAGCGGCTCCGGGAAGTGGATCTGCGGAAGGCGAACCGGATGCTCTCGAGTCGACAGGGTGTCGTTCGTGTGGGTGTTCCTGAGCTTCGCGACACACCCGATATCCCCGGGGTGGAGCTTCGCGACCTCGATGCGCTCCCTGCCCTGCGGAACGGCGAGGTGATTGAGCTTCTCCGCGGCGCCGCGCGTCGCGTTGTACACGTCCTGCCCGTTGACCACCAGCCCCGAGAAGGTACGGAAGTATGAGACGTCCCCGACGTGCGGTTCGGAGTGGGTCTTGAACACCAATGCCGTGAACGGCGCACTGTCGTCGGCATGGATCTCGACCGTACGGTCTCCCTCCGACCCGCGGAAGGCGTGCAGCTCCTCCATCTCGTACGCCGACGGCATGAGCTCGACGATCTTCGTGAGCAGTGCCCGCATGCCGTAGGTGAGCTGCGCCGAGCTGCAGAAGAGCGGGAAGAGCTCGCCCTTCTTCATGCCCTCCTTCATCGCCGCGATCGCCTCGTCGCGGGCGATCTCCTCTCCCTCGAGATACCGCTCGAGCAGGGAATCGTCCGTCGCAGCGATCGTCTCGATCAGCTCCTGGTAGTATCGGTCGAACTGCGGGCGGACCTCCGCGGGAATCTCGGTCTCCTCGTACTCGCCGCTCCTCGTCCCCTTCCTGTAGATGTGCGCACGCTTCGAGAACAGGTTGAGGATTCCCCGGAACTCGCTCCCCTCGCCGAACGGTATCTCGACCGGAACGACCTTCGATGTCAGGCGGACCTTGATGTCCTGGTAGACCCGGTCGAACGAGGCGTTCTCCTTGTCCAGCATCGAGATGACGAACAGCACGGGATCCTGTCGAGCGAGCGCTTCCTGGAATGTCTTCTCGGTACCCACTTCGACGCCCGACGTCGCACCGACGACGACGAGTGCTCCATCCGCCGCGGCAATCCCGGCCAGCGCGTCGCCGACGAAGTCGAGGTAGCCCGGTGTATCGATGAGGTTGATCTTCGTATCCATCCACTCGGCGTGTGCGCAGCCGAGGTTGATTGAATAGCCTCGTTCGATCTCGTCGGGGGAGTAGTCGGTTACGGTTGTCCCGTCACGAATCGATCCGTGTCGCTTGCTCGACCCCGAGACGAAAGCGAGCGCGTCGACCAATGTGGTCTTCCCGCTCGCCCCATGACCCACCACTGCAACGTTTCGAATGTTCGAGCTCCGATACTCCCGCATTGCGTGCACCTCCCCGCTCAGGTGAGTCTGCCGATGCGTGGGGCGTCCCTCAGCCACGCGCGCAATCTGTCGTCGTTGATCTCCGCCATCGTCAAGGCGGCCTCGACCGCGATCGCGCGGACCGCCCGCCGCGCATCGCCGATACACGAGAACTCCACGGCTCCACCACCGCTGCCCGTGAACGATGCGCTCCAGAGAATGCCATCGTCGTCGGGGAATACACGCTGTCCCTCGAGGGGGGGGAAGGAGGGACGGCGCGGGGCGGGGTGCGGCATTGGGGAAACTCCGGGGTTCTGCCTACAGGCTGCCTCTCCCGGGTGGCCACGTCAAGACCCTGAAACAGCGAAAGAGGGGCCTGCCGGAGCAGGCCCCTCTTCCTTCACTTCACTTCGGACCGGCCGTCGTGCCCGCGCCCGAGGTGCCCGCGGTCACGCGTCGCGGTTCAGGCAACCCATGAAGTTCGGGTTGTTCCTCTCGTCCTCCGGGACCGGCAGGTTGACGTCGGGCCCGTAGGTGCCTCCCCGGTAATGAATTCCTTCCGGGAATGTGGTCTCCGGCGTGCGCCCGTACTGGCGGATCAGGCGACGGAGATCGCCAAGCCGCTGGCCCCGGCTGAACGTCCAGAAGGCCTTCTCGCGGAACAGGAGGTTGACCCGGGCCGCATCCGTCCCGGGATCCACCAGGGCCGGACGCGCCACGGGTTGAATGTCTCCCAGCCGCGGGGGAACGGCGCGGAGCTGATTGAGGATCCTCAGCATGCCGACAATGTCGCCGCGCTGGTAGGCGGCTTCCGCCTCGACGAGGCGCGCGTCGATCCCGTTCACCACGTCGACCGACGTGAGGCGGCCGTACAACGTCGTGGTGCGCGAAAAGGTGAGCCCATCCTGCGACTTCGTGGTGTCACGCAGGGTCGTGTCCTTGGTATTGACCGTGATGCGATAGCTCACCGGAAGGCGCGTGTCCCTCGCGGAGAAAAACGGAATCGCGTTTCTCACGAGCAGGTTCCGTGCGTTGCCCTCCAGGCTGTCGCCGACGGTATACCGGCGCGCGCTGGCACCCTGGCCCCAGATGGTATTGGTGCCGGACACCGCGACGAACGTGTGCTGATACGCGTAGGTCGTCGCGAGCGTGTCGGTGGTGCCGTTCCCGCGAAGGACCGTGTTGGCTTCGGCATACCGGGCGAGGCCGAGGAGCGCCCGCGCCTTTCCAATCCGAATCGCACGCTTGATGAGGAGCGCAGACGCGCCGGAATCCGCCGGGACGAACGCCGCCATCGCCGAATCGTACGACACGATCGCACGTTCGAACACGTCGGCAACCGGCAGCGGCGTGCCGTAGATGGTGCTGTCGGGATACACCTCCGTCAACGGGATGCCGTTGCAGAAGTCCTGCGCGAGCTGCATTTCCGCGAACCCGCGTGCGAAATACAGCTCGGCGATGTCGGTCGTGTTGGTCGGCGCAAATTCCTTCAGTGCGGCGATCGCCTGGTTCGACGCCGTCCGGACGCGAGACAGGCTCCGGAACATGGTGGTAATCGAACTGTTGTTGGTCTGGATCCGGCGCTGGTCGGCCTCATCGTTCTGGATGAAGGTGGAGCTCGTCGACCACTCGTCGGCGAGCAGTCCGCCGAACAGCCAGGTGCTTTCACCACCCGCGGTAATGGTGCGGAACCGACCGAGTGCTCCCGTGCGCAGGCCAAGTGCACCTTCCGTCGAGCGCGTCGCCGCGGGATCGATGAGGTCGGGGTCTTCCACCTCGAGCAGGGTATCCGTCGAGCATCCGACAATCGGAGCGAGGATGAGGCCCGCCGCCAGGGCGCGGGTCGACGGACGTCTCAGGAAATTCGGTAGCATGATCATCTATCCCTCAGAAACCGGCGTTGATTCGGAAGACCAGGAAGCTCGGCGGGCCGAGCGTCTGGAACTCACTCGGGCTGTCGCCCGTCAGGTTGGTGAAGTCCGTTTCCGGATCAACACCACGGTACTTCGTCCACCGCGTGATGTTGCGCGCGCTGACGTTGAGGCTCAGGGTGCGTACGCCACGAAGCCGGGTGAGGAGCTGTTCCGGCACATCGTAGCGCGCCGAGACTTCGCGGAACCGGAGGAAGTCGCCCTTCTGGAAGAATCCGGCGAGCGTCTTCGATGGGTGATCGCGCGTCGCGACGACCATCGCCTGCTCCTCGAACGATGCGTCGGGATTCATCAGCCCGTTGCAGTTCTGGCGGCTGACGCAGCGAATCCGCTCGGTGTTGTTGTACCAGTAGCTGCCGCCGCGGTAGTCGAACAGCGTCTGGATGCGCAGGCGACGCTTGAACATCTCGAAGCCGGTGGTCATGGCCACAATGTGGCGCGGCTGGTTATACCCGATGAAACTCGAAGAATCCGCGACGAACACTTCATTAAAGGTAGCGTCGGCGTTGTACGTCAGGATTCCGTCGCCGTTCTTGTCGTCCCAGCCTGTGATCTTGCGCGCCCAGAGCCCGAACAGCGGGTAGCCCTCGACGACGCGCGTCGTCGTCTCGATCTGGGGTGGGGTCCCGCCGAGGCTGAGCAGCTTGTTCGCGTTCGTGGACCCGTTGATCGTGAAGTCGAGGCCGAAGTTCGCCCCATCCACCACGGTCGTGTTGAGCAGGAGCTCGAACCCGCGATTGCGGACCGCGCCGAGATTGCGACGAACCGTCCCCGCCGTTCCTTCCGACGGCGGCACGATCGCGGAAATCAGGGCGTCCTTCGTCCGCTTCGCATAGTACGTAATGTCGAACGATGCGCGCCCGTCGAACATCTGGGCCTCGAATCCCGTCTCGAACTCGGTGGTCTTTTCCGGACGGAGGCTCAGGTTGCCGATGTCGGTGTAGATGACCCCCGGCTGATCAGTGCCGCGAACGTTGACTGTCGACGCACCGAACGAGCGAATTGCGTCGTTCGCTCCCGGCTGCCGGCCCGACGCGCCGTAGGCCGCGCGATACCGAAGCTCCCCGAGCCAATCGAAGCCCGGGAAGAACGATTCTTCGCTCAGGATCCAGGAAACGCTCGCCTTGGGATAGAACACGGATTGGAAACTCGTCCCGAAGGCGCTGTTCTGGTCGCTGCGCAGGGCGGCGGTCAGGAACAGGCGGTCGTTGAGCCCAACCTGCTCCTCGACGAAGAACCCGAGCGTCTTGGTGAACGTGCTCGCCTCGCTGGCGCTCTTTTCCGCGGCCGACCCGGCGGTCTGGGTTCCCGAGGGGAGGTCGTTCCCGCTCGCGACGCCCTGCTTGAAGCTGGAATTCACGTACTGCGTGCCCAGCGTCGTGGTGCTGTTGATCCCGTCACGGACGCGCCAGGTCGCCGTCGCCGCAAGGTTGCCGGTCAGGTCGCGAATGTCCGTCCGGGCGTTGCCCTTGAAGCCAAGCCGATAGGTCGCGGTGAGGGGCGGGCCCTCTCCGCGGAAAAGAAGGTTGTCATCCACACGACTCGTGAAATCGAGTCCAACGGTCCCGGCGGCGGTGAGCCAGGTCAGCGGCCGCCAGTTCGCCGTCGTTCCACCGATAAAACGATTCAGTGACTGCGCGGTCTTCTCCTGCCAGGTATAGCCCGGGGTCCAGGCGCGATAGCCGACGAGTGGCGTACCGGTCCCGGCGACCGTCCCGTTTTCCTTGTATCCCGGGCCGCCGAATGCCTGGGAGCCGAGGCCGGCGGTTGCGTTGGACTCCAGCGTGTAACGCTGGTTGATGTTGACGAACGCCGTGGAGATCTGCGCGTCGAGCTGCGGGGTGATCGCCGTCGTCAGGTTCGCGCGGAAGCTGTTCTTGGTGAGCGCGTTGGGTCGGTCGGTCCACTCGCGAATGGGACGACGTTCGGCGATCAAACGCCGGCGCTCGAAGGGAGGCAGCTCGAGAATGCCGGTTTCTCCCTCGCGCTCGCCGGACAGGAAGTACCGAATCTGCGCCGTCCCGCCGGAGACCGACGCACCGTACTGATGGCGGTTACCCGTGCTCAGCGGACTGACATCATCATCCGTGAACACGCTGTACGTGCGGAGACTGTCCAGCACGCAGGTTCCTGCTGAAACGGTCGGCAGGCTGCACCCCTGCTCGGTGTACGCCCGCGTGGGGTCCGCCGCCAGGTGGCCTGAGATGGTGTAGTTGGTCGGGTAGTCGTTGCGATCCGCGATCATGCCGGCTTCGCTCCAGACATTCCACCGCGCGGGACCCGTAACGCCACGCTTCGTCGTGATCACGATGACGCCGTTCGCCGCATCCGTGCCGTAGAGCGTCGCGGCCGACGGCCCCTTCACGACCTCGATGTTCTCGATCTCCTCGGGATTGATGTCCCCCGCACGACTCGGCGCAGTTCCACCGGTCCCGAACGCGATCGAGCCGTTCGAGCTGGTCATCCGAATGCCGTCGATGATGTAGATCGGCTCGTTGTTCAGATTGAGGCTGCTCGCGCCGCGGATACGAACACGCGACCCGGCGCCGGCTTGCGTTCCGCTGGTCACCACCACACCCGCAACCCGCGAGTTCAGTACGTCGGCGACGGTGGAAACCGGGGCGCTCGCCGTGACTTCGGAGGTCTTGATGTTGGCGACCGAGTTTCCGATCTCGACCCGGCGCTGTTCCCCGGTTGCCGTAGTCACGACGTCGCTCAGGATCGTCACCGTGGCGGCAAGCGAGAAGTCGAGCGTCGCGGACTCCCCGCTCGCCACGGTGAGCGGCCGCGTGATGGACTGGAAGCCCAGCCGCATCACGCGAACTGTCTTCGCTCCCGGAGGAACCGCTCGGATGGTGTAGCGTCCTTCCGCATCCGACCGGCTGCCGAGGTTGGTCCCGACGATGACGACGAGTGCCTCGGGAATGGGTGCAGCAGTTCCCTGGGCGGTGACCTGCCCGGTCACGATACCGGGCGCCTGCGCCTTCACCGTGCGCGCAGTGCTCACTCCCAGCAGCGGGACGATGAGCGCAATCAACAGACTTCGGACTTTCATGACAGACCTCCTTCGGGGGCTGACGCGGGTCTGGGGATGGGACGAGGGCAGCAGCGCCATACACAGGCGGCGGCCCATTTCCGGCGGGTCATGGCGGGAGACCCACGACGAGCGTGACCATACCGGTACTTGGATCTTAGCAACCCGCATCCTCCCGGCGCTACCCCGGCACCCGCCCCCGCAATCCTCCACCAGAAACGAAACTGGGGCTGCCGGTACCGGCAGCCCCAGTTAGCACTTTCAATCAGACAAGGAGTGTGATCAGTCGCCCTCGTAATCGTAGGCGAGCCCTTCGGCTTCGCGCTGGGTGGCAAGGACGGCCTCCGCGCGCGTGCGCGCGGCGGCGGTGAGCTCCACGACGGGCATCAGCGAGAAGTTGATCGCTCGGCGGGCGCCTTCAGGCCAGTCGGGCATCGACAGCCCGGCAACCAGCCGCCGGATGAGCGGGCCGCTCTCGCTGAGCAGCCGCAGCGACGTTTCGTGCAGCAGGGCGAGCGGAATTTCGAGATCGCGCGTCACGAGCTGACCGCTGCTCCCGTCCCGCCATGCGGCATCACCGATCGCACCACGCTCGGGCCAGACGCCCAGGTGGCGGATGGTGTCCGAACCGCCCGCCGCACCACGGTGACTTTCCACCACCGCAGCCAGTGCCAGCGCCAGCGACTCGGGACTGGGAACCCCGTAGAGGGTCACCACATCGCGCGTCGGACGCTCCGAATCGAGCGGCGACGGGACCGAGTTGACATGGGCCAGCAAGAGCGAGTGTTCGGGGTTGTCCTCGAGCATTACGAGGATATCCATGACCCCTCCCATTGAGAGACACCCGACCCTCGAGTGCAACGCTGCCGGGATCGGGACAGAGCGGTGAAAGCCGCTCGATGAAACAATGCAGCACTCCTGGGTCGAACCCGTTGTGCGGTGCAAAGTTCCTGAGAACCGCGCCGATCAGGCCAGCGACGCCTCGTCACCTGTACTGACTCGCCGCACGACCAGCGCGTCACCTGCAGAGGCAAGCCGTGTACCGATAATGAGCGAGAGCGCGAGTACGATGTGGACGAGCACCCGCTCTCCGCCGGTGAGCGACGCGATGGGCCCAAGCAGCGCGGCGGGCAACACGACCGCCGCGCCAAAGGCGGCCGCAGCGACGACCAGCGCCGCGAGCGAGGCGCGGAGGCCACGCCGCTGTCGCACGAGTGCGACGAGGGCGTATCCCCAGACCACCATCCACAGCGCGTGAATCAGGAGCCCGGTGAGCGCGGCGGCCGCCGAAGGAGCGCGCGGAATGAGGAGGTGCCCCCCCGTGGCCAATAGCTCGATCGCTCCGCCGCGTCGGTGCCCGAGCATCCCGAGCGCACCGAGGGTCCCGGCCAGACCGATACAGGCGATGCGCACTCCAGCGCTCCCGGGCTCTCGCGACACGGGGACAAAGGAAACAGTCCGCGCCAACTCCCTCAAGAGGCGACCCACGGGTGGGCTCACACCCTGCGAGAGCGTCTCATCCACGACGCCCGGTGACAAACGAAGAGCGCGTGACCCGAAAGGCCACGCGCTCTCCACCACACCGTTCCGTGCCGTCACGTCGCGCTCAGTACTCCTCGACCGAGGCGCTACGGCCCGTGTAGATGTTGTACCCGGTGAAGTGCTTGATCCGGCGGTACACACCGCCGAGCCTTCGGTCCCACTTGGTCCTCAACGTCTTGTCGGTCGCCGACTCGTCGATCCCGGGGATTCCGATGGCCGGCGACCACAGGATCGCTGGCGCATTCTTGCCAGTGAGCCGCTTCGCGTCCGCGGCCGGAGTCTTCATGAACAGATAGACCCACTGTTCCTCGTCGTCCGACGGGACGAAGCGAAGCGACGGCGTGAAGTCGATCCAGCTCCGGCCGTCCTGCTCACGCAACTCGGCGTGAACGTTGATCGGCTGCGAGATGGCCGTGCACGGCTTGTCCCACTCGGTCACGCCGTACGACGACAGCGCGGGATCACAGATCGAGTTCGGCGGGAACCAGATCATGTGGTTCCCCAGCACGAAACCGCCTCCGGACGGCTCGACGATGATATCCGCCGACTTCTTGTCGGAGGAATACGTCGGGATCACCCTGAAGAGGGGAACTCCCTCGGTCGACGCCGATGACTCCGGCGCTGACGGCTGGTCGCCGCACCCCATAATGAACAGGGTCGGGACCACAAGGAGAATTCGCGGACAGGTGAATCGCATTGGGTTAGCCAGTAGGAGAAGGACAACGCTCACGAACACCCTCCCCTAAGGCACGCCGCATACCACCACTTTTCGGGGCACTGCCTGACGAGTTAACCTCTCTTCTACCAATGGGTTGGAGCCGTCCCATCCGACTCGGGCGGCGAAGATTTGAGGTGGTCATTCGGGTACTCTGACCGAGCTGTACAGGCGTTCTGACCGACGCAATGGAATCGTTTCCATCGGCCACGCGCTCGGGTTCCCTCAGGTCCGACTCAGCAGCTCCTCGTAGCGGGCGATCAGCCGCACGTAGCCCAGCGATCGCACCTCGTCGGAGAACCGCTCGACCGCCTGACGGATGCGCTCCGGATCATGCTCGTAGAGAACGGTGGCACACTCCGCCGTCAGCCACGCCGCGGTATACACGTCACTCGCATCCGCGAGCGTCCGCGACTGGTCGAACAGCCGCATCGCATCCTCAAGCCGGCCGTCGGCGGCGGCGAGCCGGACGCCCAGTGCTTCCACGAGCTCGCGACCCTGAAACCAGTCGGACCGCGCACGGATGCGCTCGTCCGCCTCGACATGCGCCGCACGTGCCGGGACGGTCTTGCCCTGCTCGAGCAGGCACAGCCCCGCACCGGCAACGGCGCCGATCTCGACATCCGACTGGCCAACACGCTGCGCGAGCGAAGCCGCGGCATCATACAGCTCCGCTGCAGACTCATGCTCGCCGCGCTCCCGGTCGAGGTGGGCAAGGTTGTACAGCGCGTAGAGCTGGCGCTCGCTGTTCTTGACGCCCGCGAACAACGCGAGCGCCTCACCGAACAGCTCACGCGCGTTATCGTACTCGCCGCACTTGAGCCCGACCACACCCAGGTTCACGGCGGCAACCCCCCAGAGATCCGGTGTCCCGGTCGAACGAGCGAGCGTGATCGCCGCTGACAGCTCCCGACGCGCGAGGGCCCATTGTCCCCCCAGTGAGTAGCGAATTCCGAGATTGTTTCGGCAGCGCGCTTCGCCACGTGCATCACCGGCCGACATGTAGATGTCGAGCGCGCGGCGGTAGATCTCCGTCGCCTGCTCGGGCTGGTCGCTCTCGAGCGTGATGGCGAGCCGGTTCAGCGAGTCGGCGAGCAGTGTCGGCTGCCCGACCTTTTCCGCCAGGCGCACGCACTCCCACGCGATCCGCTCCGCCGCCGGCCGGTCTCCGAGCCGCTGATACGTTTGTGAAATGATGGTGAGGAGTGGAACGCGTTCCGCGTCGTCGCCGAGCGCCTTGGCTTCCTCGTCGAGGGCACGACACGCGTCGAGCATCTGCCGTGCGGGTTGCCCCAGCAATCCCCGCAGCCGCTGTCGCATCCGGCGCAGCGACAATGCCCGCTTCTGGTTTCCCTGCCCCGCATACCACTCGATCGCGAGGTCGCAGAGCTCCTCGGCTTCATCGTACCGACCGACGATCTCCGCGATCTCGGCGAGGCAGACGCGGACCGTCGCCAGCTGGTCGGGCGAGCTCGCGTTGCGCTCGGCGAGCCTCAGGAACTCCGTCCCTTCCTGATGCGCGTAGACGCCGCGTGCGCGGTCGGCGGCCGCGAGCGCGTAGCGGTAGGCGCTCTCGGCGTCGCCACCCTTGTCGAAGTGGGTCGCGATCTCCGCCGCGGCATCCGGCGTCCGGCGTACCATCGCCTGCGCGATGCGCTCGTGAATCCGCTTGAGCCGCCGTGGATTCACCGAGTCGCGCAGCACCTCGGCCATCTTTCCGTGCGCCCACGCATACCGATCGCCGCCGCGCTCGGGCGAGGATTGCAGCACCGACGCGCGCACGCCTTCGTCGATGGCATCGAGCAGTTCCTCCTCGGTGCCCGCGCCCGCCTCGATCGCGAGATCGATGTCGAACTCGCGGCCAATCACGGCGGCGGTAGTAAGGATGCCTTGCGCTCGTGGTGACAGACGTGACAGTCGTCGGGAGATCAGGTCGCTCACGCCGATCGGCAACCGCAGCTCGGACACCGGCTGCCATTCCCACCGCTCGCCGGTGTACCAGATCGCGCCTTCATCGACGAGGGTGCGCAGCACCTGCACGACGAAGAGTGGATTGCCTTCCGTGTGCCGATAGAGGAAGGCAAGCAGCTCGCGCCCGACTTCCTGCCTGTGAAACGCCGCTTCCATCCACTGCTTCACCTCATCGCGCGTCAGGCGGGAGAGGCTGATCTCGTGAAAGAGCTCGTTGCGTGAAAGCCGGCGGCGGCGTTCGAGCGTCTCGCCGAAGGTTTCCTCCGAGCGGATCGTCAGGCAGATGAGCAGCCGCTCGCCATCCAGCTGCGGCACGAGGTACTCGAGCGTATCCCACGATGCCGAGTCGGCCCACTGCATGTCGTCCAGCACGATGACGAGCGGGCGGGTGGTGGACGCGATGCGGATGTACTCGGCGATCTCCTCGAGCAACATGTACTTGCTTCCACCGCGAGACTCACCCGGCTGCCCCAGGGCCGGAACGAGGTGAGGCAGCTCTCGCCACACGCGCGACGGGACCGCGTCGAGGCGGCGGATTGCGTTGATCACCTCGGCCCACGGCGCATACGGCGGCTGGACATCCGCCTCCTGGGAGCGCCCGGTGACGAGCGACCCGGCGCGCAGTCGCACCTCTGGCTCGAGGCGGCGGATCAGGGTCGTCTTGCCAACCCCGGCCTCGCCGCTGATCGCGACGACCTTCGGGTGACCCTCGGTCGCGTCCTCGAGCAGCCGCACGAGGGACCGCAGCTCAGTGGACCGTCCGACGAATCGCTCGATGCTCAGCGGCAGGTGCGTCGGCCCCGAACCCTCGACGACCGCGACGGCGACTCCGTCGCGGCCCTGTCGCTTCACGGTATACAGCGCGCGATCCGCCGCGGCGAAGAGGCTCTCGCTCTCGGCGGCGTGGGCGGGGAAGCACGCAAGGCCGATTGACACCGTGATCGGCACGGTGCCCGGCCGTTCGCGCAGCGTGAACGCGTGCCCGCGCATCGCGGCGCAGATGCGCTCGGCGACCTCCATCGCTCCGTCGTGCGGCGTGTTGGGAAGGAGCGCGACGAACTCGTCGCCGCCGTATCGCGCAGCCACGTCATACCCCCGGAGATTGCGCCGGAGGATCTCGGCCACCTCGACCAGGACGTCGTCCCCCTGGAGGTGGCCGTAGGTGTCGTTGACGAGCTTGAAGTGGTCGACGTCGACCAACAGCAAACACAGCGCCAGGTCCGACGCCCGCGCCGGCTCGATCGACGCCCGGGCGGCGTCAATGAACGTGATGCGCAGTGG